>DAVZIG010000027.1:0-22447 GCA_052273435.1 Prevotella sp. | reverse complement strand
AAATCACGCATGATGTTGTGTGAATAATCAATGTCATGATGATTTTACTTGTTATCAGATATAGTATTCCTTGCACAGACATGAGGTCGGGCGATTACAGCCCGACCTCATATTGTTACTATACTTCCTTCCAATTTGTCAATCCTTTGCCTAAGTTGTCCAGTTCTATGGCAAGAGCAACGACTTTTAACTAATAACAAAAGTCTCAGGTTCATAAGTTAAAGCTCCCATACCACCATTCCCTACTATGCTTAAGCGGTCGAGTGCAGAGAGTACGAAGTCATTAATGCCTATTTTTAGTAACCCAAGGGGTGCTGAGTTGTTACAACTATATATTAAACTGCTAACAAAGGTTAAACATTCAGTATGCATCATAAGTTTTATAGTACTATGTATTGCATAGTACTTAGATTATACCTACATTTGCAATCGAAAACATATACTAACGCATTTAAAACCTAAAGCAATGAATATAGACAACGCTAAATCGCAGATGCGTAAGGGAATGCTTGAGTATTGCATAATGCTGTTGCTGCGCCATCGTGCAGCCTATGCCAGCGATATCATAGCTAACCTGAAGGAGGCGGAACTGATAGTAGTTGAAGGTACGCTCTATCCGCTTCTGACACGTCTTAAGAAGGATGGATTGCTTGGCTATGAGTGGCAGGAGTCGACACAAGGTCCCCCGCGCAAATACTATTCTCTTACACCCGACGGTGAGGCTACGCTTAGCGAACTCGACAAGGCGTGGCAGGAGATAGCCCACACCGTAAACGTATTAAAGAACATAAAACCGAAAGAATAACTCTTAAATCTGAATGAAATTATGAAGAAGAATATCAACATAAACCTCTTCGGTACGCTCTACGCCATCGACGAGGACGCTTGCACACTTCTTGAGAACTATCTCGACAACATGCGCAGCTATTTTGCCAAACGCGACGGAGGCGACGAGATATTCGATGACATTGAGCATCGTGTGGCAGAACATCTGTGGAGCTTGAAGGAGAGTGGCATGACTGCCATTGACATCGACACCGTGAAGCAAATTATCAGCAGCATAGGCAATCCAGACGAAATGGAGAGCGGGATAGAAGAGGCTGCCGATTCCAATACAGAAGAAACTTCTGACGCAGAAGCCAACAGCGAGGATAAAGACCAAAACGAAGACAACGACCAAAGCGAAGACAACGACCAAAGCGAAGGCAAACCTCACGACCAAAGCGAAAGCTATTCCAATGCTTTCGACGATACCGACAGCAAAACAACAGCAGAAGAAACTATTGGCGGAAAATGGATAGACCGTGTGCTGCATCACGTGAGCACCCATCGCTTCTATCGCGACGGCAAGGACAAGATAGGCGGTGGAGTAATCTCCGGATTGTGTCATTATTGTGGTGGTGGCGACATCGTTGTATGGCGAGTAGGCGTAGTTCTGTTCCTTTTAGCGATATTTGTCCTCAACCAGACATTCCGTTATTATTTCATCAGTCCTTTGTTAAATTTTCTTTTCTTTGTGCCAATAATCATCTATATAGTACTGTGGATTGTGGCTCCCATGGCACGAACAACCGAGGAACGATTGAGTATGACGGGCAAGGAGGTCACTCCCGAGTCGATAAGCAAGGCTATCATTGCCGAGGCTGAGGAGCAGGTGAAGCCTAATGTAAAGCGTGGCAAGGGTGGCAGCATATTGTCGGGAATAGTAGAGATTGTGAAGTTTAGTATAAAGACAGCTGCGCTTATAAGCTTCTCTGTGTTGACAGCCTTTGCCTTGGCTTATTTCATCTTCTCGATAGCCTATGCTGTGGTAGGCGAGCCGTTCATGCGGCTCTTCACCAACGAAGACATTATCCTGAATGTTATGGCCTCTATTCCTTACTTGAAGTTCTATATGATAGTGTCGGCTCTGTGTTGTTTCATAGCAGCTTTGTTGCCGTTGCTCCTTATCGTCCGTTCCTTTAAGTCAGAACCCAAGCCAATGCGGACCGGCATTATAGCTATGCTTTCGGGCATTTGGGTTGTGGCTATGACGTTAGGCTTCATTATGTTTGTGATGATGGGTATACAGATGCAGAAAAAAGGCAGAGAATATGATAGGTTAGAAAACACGCACAATGGCATCTATATGGACCGCAACAACTGGGAATTGACTTCGCAGAATGGCTGGAACATAGAAGTAGCCAAGAACTTTGGCGAGACCATTTATGGTTGGTCGGACGAAGACCCTTTGTGTATGGATATGAATCCTATCCGCATCAGGGCAGACAAGGGCAACCTGCCTATTGAATTTGCCATGAGCCGCAAGGAGGCGAAGGAAGAGGGCGACTATATACTTGAGTGTCTTTCGAGCTGTTCGGTTGTTGATGCCACGCTTAGTGTGTGGAGCGAGGGCAAGTGTCTCTCTGTGTTGCGTCTCGACGGCTATGGCTCTGCCTCTAACCTTCCACTCAAGGGATTGTTGTGGGAGGAAAGCCGCAAGATACCATTATTGTGCCAGCAAAACGACAGTACCACGTGGGTTGACGATGTTGTCCGTAATGACGGTTGGCGTTATCTCTCTACCGCTCCATTCCATCATAAAGGCGGAATCCTGGAGTATCGTCTGCGCATAGGCCAGCACGATGTCAAGGACATTGTGACCAATGGAGGATACGTAAAGATGGTGCACGAGGGCTTAAGGAAACAGTAATGTCACTATATTATAACCAATAATCTTTCTTTTTTTATGAAAACAAAGAAGTTTTTACCGTTATTGTTTCTCCTTCTTTTCAATGTGATAGGAGGAGCAGCACAAGGCACTAAGGCAGACAAGCCCAAGCGTACTGTAATGCTGGGACAGATTGTCAGGGACTCGTTTACGGGTGTGAAGCTTAAGGCTCACGTCACATTGATGCGCCAGGACAGTACGGTGGTCGATACTATCACCTGCAAAGGATGGCAGGGTAACTATTTTGCGCGCTTTGAAGTGGAGGCTAAACCTGCAAAATATATAGTTAAGGCAGAGTGTGAGGGTTATGCTACCAACTGTCAAGACTACGAGATTAAACGTGTGGCACGCAACCGCGGCTTCAAGATGCCCGACCTTAACCTGAAGAAACTCGCCCAAAGCGACATATATAAAGAGGTAGACTTGGATGGAGTAGTGGTGACGGGCACCAAGGTGAAGTTCACCTATCGTGGCGACACACTCGTGTATAATGCCAGCGCCTTCAACGTGCCCGACGGTTCTATGCTCGATGCCCTCGTGCGCCAGTTGCCTGGTGCCGAAATCAAGAGTAATGGCGACATCTATGTGAATGGCAAGAAGATAGACTACCTCACGCTCAACGGCAAGGACTTCTTCAAGGGCAACAACAAGGTAATGCTCGACAATCTGCCCCACTACACGGTTCAGAACCTTAAGGTATACAACAAGTCGACCGATAAAAGCCGACTTGTGGGCAAGGAAGTGGAGAAGAAAGACTACGTGATGGACGTGGAACTGAAGCGTGAGTACAACCGTGGATACATCTCGAATGCCGAAGTGGCAGGAGGCACACGCGACCGCTATATGGCACGTCTCTTCGGACTTTACTACGACGACCATACCCGTTTCTCTGTCTTTGGCAATGTGAACAACGTAAATGAGAACCGCCGACCGGGAAGAGAAGGCGACTGGAGTCCGTCGAACAGTCCGCAAGGTCAGACAGTCACCAAGCAGGTGGGCACGAGTCTTAGCACACAGAACAAGTCGGGCAGCTTGCGCGAGCAATTCGATGCCATAGCTTCATGGAACGATGTTACAGACATCACACGCTCTTCAAGCGAGCAGTTTGCCTCGGCAGGCAACATCTTCAACCGTTCTGCCTCAACCTCTGTGCAGAAGGAGTTTCGCCTGAATGCCAATAACCAGATAACGTATACCGATGAGAGTAAGTTCTATCTGCAGTCGTCAACATCGTTCAACTATGGCGACGGCACCAACAACTCCTCTTCAGAGCGTGCCACATTCGATTCGGAAGGCAATATGGCAGTTGACTCTCCCACCAACCGTTCGCAGACAATAAGCCTCACAAAGTTTCGCACTACATCTATTAATGAGAGTCTTATGTTTGGATTTGTCCTGCCCTGGGGCGACATGCTCGGCTTCAACCTGAACGGCACCTACACATCCAACAAGCCTCAGGACCGTTTCAGCCTGTCTGACAATGAGTATCTGCGCGAGAACAAGAACGACCTGCGCCGTGTCTATGCCGATAGCCACAACAATTCTTACAACTATGGAGCGTCTGCCAATTACTCCGTTATGCTGAATAATTGGCAGGTAGGATTGAGCCAGGCATATAATCAGAACATGACTTCTACCAACCAACTCAACTATCGTCTTGAGCGTCTTGGCGGTTTGTACAACCGTTTCGACCAGAAGCAGCTCGACCGCTTGCCATCAACACGCGACTCCCTGCTCCTTGCTCTCGACATGCAGAACAGCAAGACTTACCGTTTGCTGACACGTCAGTATAAAGGTGAGCCTACTCTGACCTTCAACCACAACAATACATACTTCTCGTTGAAACTGCCTTACCGCCTTGTGCGCGAGCGCATCAACTACCGCTGTGCCTCGGTCGACACAACGGCTGTTAGACGCAAGTGGCTTGTGGAGCCTTCGTTGTTTTTCAACAAATGGAACGATAAGTTACAAGTAAATGCCAGCTATAGCCTTAGCAGTAGCCAACCCAGTATGGAGTCGCTTATGCCTATAGACAACGACATCAACCCGCTTGCCCGCCGCATCAACAACCCAAATCTGAAGACATCCGTAACACACGACATCAATAGTTATGTGAGCTTCTTCTTCAAGAACAAGAGCATTCTGTCGATTGCCCTCAACGGCTCGGTATATACCGACATGATAGGAACACGCACCACCTATAATACCCAAACTGGTGCTTATACCTATATGAGCGACAACGTGCATTCGGGCAACTGGACCCTCAATCCCTATGTTGTCTATTCTGGCAAACTCGACAAGAAGGGACTGTTTGGCATAGAGACCCGCCTCTCGCTCGACTACACCAAGAGCACCGACTTCGACATAGCCTACGATGTCGACATCAACAACGCTGCCTCCGTATTAAGCCGTGTCTACACATCTATACTGCGCGACTACATGAAGCTGTCGTTCCAAAAGGGCGACTTGAGTCTGGCTCTTGTTGCCGACGCACAATGGCGCAACTCTACAAGCAACCGCGACAATTTCCTGACACTCAATGCCTACGACTACAACTACGGCATGACGCTTTCCTATAAGTTGCCGCTCGGCATACAGCTAGCCACCGACATCAAACAATACTCACGCCGTGGCTATGGCGACAAGTCGATGAACACCGACGACCTTGTGTGGAATGCCTCGCTTGCACGCTCCTTCTGCAAAGGACGACTCACCCTTACAGCCGAAGGCTTCGACATCCTCTACCAACTGTCCAACACCACATACACGGTGAATGCCCAAGGACGCACCGAAGTATGGCGCAACACCATACCCAACTATGTGATGATGTATGTGGCGTATAAATTGACGAAAATGCCGAAGAAAAAGTAAAGAATGGTGTTTTTTTTATTTTGATACTATTTGAAAAGAAAAAGCCCACCGCTGTTTCTGGCAGTGGGCTATATGAATGCAAATTAATGTTTGTCGTGCAATTTCTTCGATGTCATTTTATACACCAATGTACCACCGTTCATAATGGCAGAGTGGTCGATGTAATTCTTCGAAATCTTCTTGCCGTTAATTGTGATACTTTCAACATATTTGTTTTCTTCCGACAGACCATCGGCAATCACAGTGAATGTCTTTCCGTTCTGCAAGTGAACTGTTATTTTCTTCATCTGCGGAGCACCAAACACATACTGTGCGCTCACAGGGTTGACGGGATAGAAACCCATTGCCGAGAGCATGTACCATGCCGACATCTGACCGCAGTCGTCGTTGCCACAGAGTCCGTCTACCGTAGGACGATACTGAGTGTCGAATATCTCGCGAATCAACTCTTGGGTGCGCGACGGGCGACCAGCCAAGGCATAGAGATAAGCCACATGATGGCTCGGCTCGTTGCCGTGGGCATACTGTCCGATAAGGCCCGTAACGTCCGACAGTTTGCTGTCAAGCTTCAATGTGAAGAACTGGTCGAGCTTCTTGAGGAACGGTTTCTCGCCGCCAAACAGCTTGATGAGTCCCGGAATGTCGTGCTGCACCTGCCATGTGTATTGCCATGCGTTGCCTTCGGTGTAGTCGCCGCCTATGCTTTCGGCATGTGCAAGATTGCTTGGGTCGAACGGAGTCTTCCATGAGCCATCCGACAGGCGGGGACGCATAAACTGAGTCTGCTTGTCGAAGAGATTCTTATAGAACTGTGAGCGGCGTGCGAAATACTTCTCGTCATCCTTCTTGCCCATCAAGCGAGCCATATCTGTAGCACAATAGTCGTCGTACATCGACTCAAGCGATGATGATACCGACTCCGACTCTGTAAGGTCGGTAGGCAGATAACCATATTTCATATAGTTCTCCCAGTTGCTCTTCAGCTTGTGCGACACGGTCTGCGTCTTCTTGATAGCCTGGAAAGCACGCTCGGCATCAAATCCGCGGAATCCCTTATGGTAGGCTTCGGCTACGATAGACACGGCATGATTGCCAACCATGCAATAGTTCTCCTTGCCCCACAATCCCCAGATAGGCAGGAAACCCTGCACCTCAGCCTGCTCCACGAGCGAGTTGACCATTCCGTCAACGCGGTCGGGCATCACGATAGTGTAGAAAGGATGAGCCGCGCGATAGGTGTCCCAGCACGAGAAGGTGGAATAGAACTTGCCATTTCCAGCCTTCACAATCTTGTCGTCGGCATTGCGGTACATACCGTCAACGTCGGCAATCTGATTGGGTTGTATAAGAGCGTGGTAGAACGACGTGTAGTAGTTCTTCTTCTGGTCCTCGGTGCCTTCGATGTCCACACGCTTAAGGTAGTCGTTCCACTCATCGTGTGCCGACTTCTTAACGGCAGCGAAGTCCCATCCTGGCAATTCTGCCTGCAGGTTCTTCTTGGCTCCGTCGATGCTTGTGGTCGACATGGCAATCTTCATGAGCAACTGTTCGCCCTGCTCAATGCCCTCGAATGTGGCAACTATGCGGTCGCCCTTCTCTGTGTCAAAAGCCTTGGCAAGATTCACATGGCTTGCCACGGGGCGGTTGAACTTAATCACGAAGAAGTAATCCTGCTTCACCCAAACCGTGTTCTGCACATGGCCCACAAGAGTCTGGTTGTCCTCCCAGTGGGTTTCGCATAGGTTCACCTGCGAGTGATACTGCTTGTCGTTCCATGCCGGACCATGCTGCAGGTCGATGAGCACAGATGTGGAGTCGGCAGAGTCGTAGGTGTAGCGGTGTAAAGCCACATGTGGAGTGGCAGTAAGCTCAGCCTTCACCTTAGCGTCGGTGAGGTAGACAGAGTAGTAGCCAGGCGTGGCAAACTCCTGAGTCTTTGGGAAATGCGAGCGATAGCCGTCCCAAGAGCGGGTGCGCTTGCCTGTTGACGGCATCACGAGAATGTCGCCAAGGTCCATGCATCCCGTTCCGTTGAGATGGTCTTGCGTGAAACCCCATATCAGAGAGTCGCTGTAGACATATTCGGCACAGTAGCGCCATCCTATTCCACCCGTCACTGGGCTTGTCTGTATCATTCCAAACGGGCGGCAAGCTCCGGGGAATGTGTGTCCGTTGTCGGCATTTCCAACGAATGGGTCTACATATTTGGTGTAGTCATTTGTGTCGGCAAGAGCCTGTTGCGAGGCAATGCCTAAGAGTCCCATTGCTGCGAATGCGCAACGACATATTAAGGAGATTGATTTGTTCATGTTAGTTTTTATATTTCTTTTCTGCAATATGTCGTGTTGTTAGTCGTCAAGCGCACCGATAATCTCGCTTACCGACGAGCAACCATGACGCTCGAGCCAATCGTTGATGCCGTCGCGCACCTTGATAGTGACAGCAGGGTCGAGGAAATTGGCAGTACCTATCTCTATGGCAGTAGCTCCAGCCATGAGGAACTCGATAGCATCCTCGGCTGTGCAGATGCCGCCAAGACCCACAACGGGAATCTTCACAGCCTTAGCCACCTGCCAAACCATGCGCACAGCGACTGGCTTAACCGCAGGACCGCTCAATCCACCAGTAGAAATGCTCAACATAGGGCGGCGGCACTCAATGTCGATAGCCATGCCCATAAGGGTGTTGATGAGCGACACGCTGTCTGCTCCCTCGGCCTCTACAGCCTTGGCAATCTCAGTCACGTCGGTCACGTTGGGCGATAGCTTCACGATGATAGGCTTGTGATAACGCTGGCGCACGGCACGCACTACGCTTGCCGCACCAGTAGTGGTCACGCCGAAAGCCATACCACCCTGCTTTACGTTGGGGCAAGAGATGTTAAGCTCAATGGCAGGAATATTGTCAAGTTCGTTGATGCGGGCAGCACACTCGGCATAGTCGTCGGGCGACGAACCGCTCACATTTACAATCATATTTGTGTCGATGTCCTTAATCTGCGGATAGATATTCTTGCAGAAATAGTCGACACCCTTGTTCTGCAGACCCACACAATTGAGCATGCCCTGAGGAGTTTCTGCCATACGGGGATAGTCGTTGCCCTCGCGCGGATTGAGGGTAGTGCCCTTGACGATGATGCCGCCAATGCCGTCGAGAGGCACGAAGTCGGCAAACTCCAATCCATATCCGAATGTTCCCGATGCGGTCATCACGGGATTTTTCAATTTCAGACCGCCTATTTTAACGCTTAAATCTGCCATGATAGTTTCTTTATATTCATTACCGGACCTTCCTTGCACACACACTTGTTGCCCTCTACTGTCTTCTCCACGCAGCACAGGCAGGCGCCAACGCCACACGCCATCTTGTTCTCAAGCGAAGCCTCACACTCGATGTTGTTCTTGTAGGCATAGCGTGCCACAGCCATCATCATGGGTTTAGGTCCGCATGTTGAGATAAGGTCGAAATGCTCCTGCGAGAGAACAGAGTGGTTGGTGACGAAACCTTTCTCGCCTTCCGAGCCGTCCTCAGTGGTGATGAGCACACGTCCCACCTCCTCAAACAGATTTTTCTCCAATACATCCTTGGCTGAGCGTGCGCCAAGAAGGAATGTTGGCTCAATGCCCATAGCCTTGAGTTTCTTGCCAAAGTAGAGTAGTGGAGCAACACCTACGCCGCCACCTACGAGCAACACTTTCTGCGAAGCGTCGGTAGGCATAGTGAATGAGTTGCCCAATGGCAGTACGCAGTTGAGCTTGTCGCCCTTCTGCAGCTGCTGGAGTCGCTTGGTGCCTTCGCCAACAGCAGCCACGAGCAGCCATAGTTCGTTCTTGTCGTAATCCACATTGTTGATAGAGATAGGACGACGGAGGAAAGTCGACGGCGAGTTATCGACACGCACCTCCACAAACTGTCCCGGAAGCATCTCGGGCAGCGGTTTGTCGTCAGTGAGCTTGATGAGCACATGCTTGTCGCTCAAAGCTTCTACGGAGTTGACCGTTAGGTCGAGGATGAATTTTTTCATTTATAGAGTTTTTGTTGTAAGCGGATGTTAGCCAAAGGCTTTAATATAAGCCAAAAGACACTTTTTGTCTTTCGGACTACAAAAATACTGCTTTTTATTGAGATAAGCCCAAAGTTGGCGAATAATTTCATAAAGTATCACTAAATAGAATTTTTTGTTGTAAATTTGCATGTGTATCCGAACGAACTTTTTTTTAAAACGAACACATATTATTTATGACAACCAGCAAGTATATTCTTCCTGCCGAATGGCATCGCCAGGCTTGTGTGCAGCTCACTTGGCCACATGAGGACACCGATTGGAGTCCTTATCTCGACGACATCACCGATACATTCATTCAGATAGCAAAGGCTGTGGCTCAATACGAGTCGCTTGTCGTTGCCGCCAAATATCCAGAGCGCGTGCGCGAGCAGCTTGAGGACAGCATGACTGATGAGGAGATGAGCCGTGTGAGCATATACGAGTGCGACAACAACGACACTTGGGCGCGCGACCATGCCTTCCTTACGCTTGTTCCCGCCGAAAGCTCTTCGGCTCCATGCCGCTTGCTCGACTTCCACTTCAATGGATGGGGCGAGAAGTTTGCTGCCGACAAGGACAACCTTATCAACCGTACATTGTTCCAGAAGGGCGTGTTCAAGGGTGAGCGTGTGGATTATGACGACTTTGTGCTTGAGGGTGGCTCGATAGAGAGCGACGGTCGGGGAACAATTCTCACAACGAGTGTTTGCCTTATGGCTCCCCATCGCAATCAGCCTATGACACAAGACGAGGTGGAGCAGGTGCTTAAGGAGCGTCTTTGCGCACGCAAGATTGTATGGTTCGACCACGGACAGCTTATAGGTGATGATACCGACGGCCACATCGACACCATTGTGCGCCTTTGCCCCAACAACACCTTATTATATATAGGATGTGATGATGAGCACGACTCGCAATATGCCGACCTCAAGGCTCTTGAGGAACAGCTGAAGACTGCCACCGATGCCGACGGCAATCCTTATCGTTTGCTCAAGCTCCCCATGCCCGACGCTATTTACGACGATGGCGACCGTCTGCCGGCTACCTATGCCAACTTCCTTATATTGAATGGAGCTGTGATAGTGCCTACCTACGACCAGGAGGAGAATGATGCCAAGGCGATGGAACTTGTGGCTGAGGCCTTCCCCGGCTACGACATCATAGGCATCGACTCGCGCACAATAGTGCGTCAGCATGGTTCGATACATTGTCTTACAATGCAGTATCCCGAAGAATGCCTGTAATCGAGATTACGTCGTTGGGCCAGCCTGGCGTGGAGGTGTACGGCAACCTTACCGAGAAGCAGCTGCGCCACAAATATGAGCATGGCAACGGCATATTCATAGTGGAGAGTCCGAAGGTAATCACCCGTGCCTTGGATGCAGGCTATGAGCCTTTGTCGCTGCTTTGCGAGGAGAGGCATGTCGAGGGCGACGCTGCAGAGATTATAAGTCGTTGCCCCAACATACCCGTGTATACGGGAAGCCGCCAACTCCTTGCCACGCTTACGGGATATGTGCTGACGCGTGGCGTACTTTGTGCAATGCGTCGCCCCTTGCCACGCACAGTGGAGGAGGTGTGCAGCGGAGCAAAGCGTGTGGTGGTGATTGACGGTGTGGTCGATTCCACTAATGTGGGAGCAATATTCCGTTCGGCATCTGCCCTTGGCATTGATGCCGCCTTGCTCACCCGCACATCGTGCGACCCATTGACGCGCCGCTCCGTTAGAGTGTCTATGGGAGCCGTGTTCTCCATTCCTTGGACTTGGATGGATGGTTCGTTGCACAACCTGAACAATATAGGATTGCGCACGGCTGCCATGGCTCTTACCAAGCGTTCGGTGTCGATAGACAATGCCCAACTTATGTCAGAGCCTCGGCTTGCTATAGTTATGGGCAACGAGGGCGACGGTCTGCCACAGGCCACTATCGATGATGCCGACTATGTGGTGCGCATTCCGATGTCGCATGGTGTCGACTCGCTTAATGTGGCTGCTGCGGCTGCTGTGGCGTTTTGGCAACTTAGAGGAAACAAATAAAATAAAAAGAAGATATGAAGAATTTGAAGATTGGTTTTCTTCAGCTGCACAATGTGGCTGACACGAAGACAAACGTTCTGCGTCTGGCAGAGGGTATAAGAGATTTGGCTCACCGTGGTGCTGAGCTTGTCGTGTTGCAGGAGTTGCACAACTCGCTGTATTTCTGCCAAGTGGAGGATGTCAACAATTTTGATTTGGCAGAGCCGATACCAGGTCCTTCAACTGAGTTTTTTGGTAAAGTGGCTAAGAGTTGCAATGTTGTTATTGTTACTTCGCTCTTCGAGCGTCGTGCTCCGGGTCTCTATCACAACACGGCTGTAGTGATAGAGCGCGACGGAACCATAGCTGGCAAATATCGCAAGATGCACATCCCCGACGATCCTGCTTACTACGAGAAGTTCTATTTCACACCTGGCGACCTGGGTTTCCACCCAATCCAGACAAGTGTGGGTAAGCTTGGTGTGCTTGTTTGCTGGGACCAGTGGTATCCCGAGGCAGCAAGACTTATGGCATTGCAGGGAGCCGAACTTCTGATTTATCCTACTGCCATTGGCTATGCAGCCAACGACACAGAGGAGGAACAGCAGCGTCAGCGCGAGGCTTGGACAACTGTGCAGCGTGGTCATGCCGTGGCAAATGGACTGCCAGTAGTATCTGTCAACCGTGTGGGCTTTGAGCCTGACCCAAGTGGACAGACTGAGGGTATTGAGTTCTGGGGCTCGTCAATGGTTGTAGGTCCGCAGGGTGAAATGCTCTACCGCTCTTCGTCTAACGAGGAAGAAAGCATCATTGTGGAGGTTGACTTGGCACACAGCGAGGATGTGCGCCGTTGGTGGCCGTTCCTTCGCGACCGTCGCATCGACAAGTATGGAGACATTGTGAAGCGGTTTATTGACTAAGAAAGTATTAAAAAAAAAGTCGTATCATGGCATGAAATGATTGTTTCAAGCCATGATACGGTCGTTTCAAGCCATGATACGGTTGTTTCAAACCGAACTTCGGTCTACGTATCCAACTAAAAGAAAGAGCCTATACGCCACATATAATTGTGTAAGCCTTATTTCTGTTTTTTGTTAAAATCTTTGTACGAATGTTCCAAATCCAAATAATGGAAGTTGTGCTGTCGCTGGTCGTCGTGTGGCGGTATCGCCATGTAGTTGCCATACTTGTTGGAGAGATAGGTGTTGTAGTCGGAAACGCCTTTTAGTGTGGCATCCTCGAAAGTGTATGGTGTAGGAGTGCCGAGGGTTGATTTCAGCAATGTGCCTTTTGATCCGTCATCGTAGTCGGCTACTAGTCGGCAATGGTCGAAATCATATTTCTGAAGCAGGGTTCTGATATGGTTCTGCACCTGCTGCATGGTGTAGAGCTTGCGGCATAGAAGCGGCAACCATGAGCTTGCACCGTGACCGTGCTTGTAAGGGTCGCGGTGTATGAGATAAAGCACACGCTTGAAGTACTCGTATTTTGCAAAGTGGAGCTTGCGCTTAAGCCATCCTTCAGGAGCACCGTCGATGGGGAACACGTCGATATAGATACCTCCGAGATAGCGTAGGTGCATACGTTCGATGAGAGTGGTTGAGGCATCCTGTATCTTGCCGAAAGGCAGAGGATATTCGCTGTCAGTCTCAGTACACACCATCTCGTAAGGCTCAGGAAGCCATTCGGCTGCATGTTCTACGAGAAGGTTGTAGTCGGCGCGTGGCATGGCAATGTCGAGGTCGTCGTCCCATGGAATAAACCCCTTGTGGCGAATTGCGCCAATCATTGTTCCTGCCCAAATGTAGTAGCGCAAGTTATGTTTTTCGCATACCGCATCCACTGCCTTTGCTATTTTCAGGATATGCTTATGCACATCATCTATATCGTAGTTAGCCATCTATTTATAACGTTTATATTACTTAATTTCTCAATCTTCCTGTTTATAACAACTCTTCAGGTATGAGTTCCTTAGCTTGATTGAAGTCCTCCACCGTGTCAAGCTCAATGGCGAAGAGGTCGGTGGTGTTGACAGCCTTGAAGCTAAATCCTTGCGGAATGAGTCGTTCGAAGGCACGCTCGTAGAAGATGTCCACAAGATTCTCATGTTCAATCATCTTTTCGAGTTCTTGGTAGAGAGCCTTGCTGTAGTCAGCCTCAATCTTCTCTATGCCTACCGACTCGCCGAGTGCGCGGCTTATCTCAAGAGTCTTGCTAATCTCCGTCACCATATTGTTGTCATCCACAATCACTTTCATTTCCTCCTCGCCAAGTTTATGGGTGTTCACGGCGAGAGCTGTATTCTTGGTTTCCACTATGCGCTTCACAACGGCAGGGTCGAAGAGAATGTCGCTGTCGAGCAGAATAAAGTCTTCGCCGTCGACGCTTGGGCGGGCCAGCCACAGAGAGTAGATGTTGTTGGTTGTGGCATAGTCCACATTATTAATAAAAGTAAGGCGCATGTCGGGATAGTGCTCCGTGAGGAAGGAGCGTATCATTTCCTCGCGGTAGCCAGTGACAACAGTCAAGTCGTTAATGCCAGCTGCTCTGACGCTGTCAACAGTACGCTGCAATAGCGAGCGTGATCCAACAGTGAGCAAGCACTTGGGGCATTTGTCTGTAAGCGGACGAAGGCGCGAAGCCATGCCGGCTGCAAGAATTACTGCTTTCATTTGTTATTGAATTTTTCTGCGATATGTTTAATCACGTCACATACAATGCGGTTCTGCTCACGTCGTCCGAGAGTGATGCGCATGTGGGTGTTGATGTCAGGCTCGTTCATGAACTTCACCTTATAGCTCTGTTCGGCAAACTCCTGCTGTAGAGCTTCCTTCATGGCGATGGGGTATTTAATGAGGATAAAGTTAGCAATCGACTTATACACCTTAAATCCCTCAAGCGCGCCAATCTCTGTAGTATACATCTCTCGCGCCTCGTCCATGACGTTGGCAATCTCGCGGTAGTGGTATTCCGACTTTATGGCAGCTATAGCCACCTCTTCCGACAGGCGGTCGTAGCCGAGATACTTATTGGCATAGCGGATGAAACGCTCCATCATTTCGCTCTTGCCAACAAATCCGAAGCCCCAGCGCAATCCAGGCAATCCGTAGAATTTGGAAAGCGTGCGGCAGAAGATAACGTTAGGATGACGCTCTGTCATACTCTTGATGTAGCTTATGTCGGAAGTCACATACGAGGCGTAGGCTTCGTCGATAAGCATAACCGATGTTTCGGGCAGCATGTTGGCGAGTCGTTCAAGCTCGTCGTTGGTGAGTCCGTTGCCAGTAGGGTTGTTTGGCGAAGCCACAAGCATAATTTTGGGCTGCTCGTCGACAATCATCTTCTGCAGTCCCTCAAAGTCGTAGGCGAATGAGTCGTCGGTCTCGTAGACGGGATATTGCATGGTAATGCCGTTCACCTCGTCAGCGATAGATTTGTAGTACCACCATGAGAACTTAGGGATGAACATTTTCTTGTTGCCGTCGGCTTCGGTAAGAAAATAATGCACAGCCATTTTCAGCAAGTCTTCAGCACCATAGCCAAGCAGTATTTGCTTTTCGTCCATGCCATAGTATTCGGCAAGGAACTCAGAGAAGATGCTCTTCTTTCCCTCGTCGTAGATACGTGTGTAGAAAGCCAACTTGCGGATGTCGAAATTCTTGATAGCCTCTATCACCTCGTTGGATGGAGTGAAGTTGAACTCGTTTCTATCAAGATAATTCAATTCTGTTTTCATTATCGTTTGCTGTTGTTATTCTTTTTAATTGGATGTAATTTATGCAAAATTAGGTAATTTTCTTGAGATACAAGCCTGTTGTTCTTACAAATTGGCTATATATTTATAAAAAGACCTTATTTTAAGCGTTTTACGCGCAACACATAGGCGAGCACACATGTTATAGTGAGTGTTATTATGTATGTTGTTGACGTAAGCAGGAAGAATTGGCGGTAGCCAATGTCCGAGAGTATCATTCCGCTTATGGAGTTGGCGGCTATAACAGAGAGCGATATCAAACTTAGTGCGACAGCCCTTCGGAAAGTGTGTCCGTTGCCTATTGAGGTGAAGCGTAGCACAACAGAGTGGCATATAGCTATGCTTATGCCTAATGCCATGCTTCCAGCAAGCATCATGGCACTTATTATTGCGAGTGTGGCTCCAAGATTGTTGCTGAGATATAGCACCGACATGCCGTGCAACACCATGGCAAAAGGCATTGCCATCAAGTTTTTGCTTATGCTGAAACGCTGTGTCAGTTGGTTGCCTATGACACATCCTATGCCTGTGCCGAATATCGATATGGTGCCGAATGTAAGTCCTAACTCCTGCGGCGAGAGACCGAGTCCTCCATTATGTGGGGCATCGATGATAAACAGAGGAGTGACGGTGGCAAGCAATGCTTCGGGCAATAGGCTCAACAGAAAGAAGTAAAGTATAGCCCGGTTGCGCCAACCGTGAAGCAGGCTTTCAATAGCGGTGTTGTAGTCGTGGCGGTGAAGTCCGAATAGGTCTTTGGGCTTTGCCCAACTATGTTTGCCCCCTGGCAGGAAAATGCTGTGCCACAGCCACAGGAAAAACTCTATGCCTGCCATTATGTAGAACACTAAACTCCAGGAATAACGCACATTGCGCGTCACCACTTCCATGTTGCCTCCCAACATCGTTAGGGCACCTATGCCAAAGAGCATCGACAGGCAGCGGAACAGTAATGAGAATCCGTTCTGCTTGAGTGTTTCGGCTGATTGATATTCAAGATAGAAGCGTTCAATGGCAATGTTGTAGAATACGCCCGACAGAATGAAGAATGGTATGAAGCACATTGTGCCTTGCAGCCAGTAGCCGGTTGGCAGGATGAAGGCTGTGGCCCAAAGCGATAGGGCAGCGATGAACTCCGACGAGAGAATCCACACCTTCGTAGTGCCACGGAAATAAGTGACAATAGTCTCAAACAGCGGACGCAGCACGAATGGAATACATAGGATGGAGATGAAGAGCGACACTTGCGCATTGCTCAGTCCGTAGCGGCGCATCATCACCAGCGTAAGGATTATTACAGACGGCAATATGCCGTCGCCGAACAACAGCGACGGAAACCACGACCAGCGCAGGCGGAAGCCTTGTGTAGGAGGAGTTGTGTGGGGAGTATTGTTGTCTGTCATGTTGATATGGAATATTTTACTTTTTCTTTCCAAACTCTGGGTCTATCTTCAAGAATGCCGTAACAAGAAACGTAATTATGCAGCACGCCATTACAATGATGAAGAACATTCTGTAGCCCACCATGTCCTTTAAGTAGCCCGACACCATGCCTGGAAGCATGAGTCCGAGGTAGGAGATGCCTGTGCAGATGGAGTAGTGGGAGGTGCGGAACTTGCCGTGGCTATAGTAGAGCATGTATAGTGTCAGTACGGTGAAGCCCAGTCCATAACCGAACTGTTCGACAAATAGGCACGACGACACAATCCAAAGATTGGAGTTGAGTGTGTAGCTGAGATAAATGTAAACTACGTCGGGCAGCGTAATGGCGCATACCATAGGCCAAAGCCACCGTTTCATGCCATCGCGACTGACAAGAATGCCGCCTATGATACCTCCCAGCAGCAAGCCTATGAGTCCTACGGTGCCTTGTGCGAGTCCGTATTCTTCAGGCGAGAGTCCGAGTCCGCCTTCTGTTGTGGAGCGCATAAGGAATGTCTTTGTCATAGTGTTGAGTAATGCCTCTGGGAATCGGTAGAAAAGTAGAAAGAGCATTACGACGACAGTTTCCTTTATTCCAAATTTACGGAAGAACGAGCCCATCATCGTTTTCAACTCCTTAGCCACCTCTTTGGCACTTTTGTCCGACCCGCTGTCGTCGGCAGGTTTGGGCATCATGCGGCAATGGTATAGCCAAATGCCTATGAATAAGGCGGCAAGTCCATAGAATATCAGCGTCCATGTGTAGACCACTGACATATTAAACGCATGTTCAAGCAATCCTGCGAGCGAAACAAGTGCGCCGTTGACGAATATCACGGCAAGCCGGTAGAATGTGTTGCGCATTCCTACATACTTGGCTTGGTTGTGCTCGTCGAGTTCTATCATGTAGAATCCGTCGGCTGATATGTCGTGAGTGGCACTTGCAAACGCCATCGCAAAGAGGAAGAACATAGTGCCTTGAAACCATAATGCGGTGGGCAAGGTGAAGGCAATGCCTGCCAATGCACTGCCCATAAGCAGCTGCATTGTCAGCACCCACCAGCGTTTGGTCTTTAGCAGGTCGATGAACGGACTCCATAATGGTTTCACCACCCATGGCAGGGCAAGCCAACCTGTATATAGTCCAACTTCTGCGTCGCTCAGTCCCATCTGCATATACATCACAATGGACAGGGCTGTGACAATGACGTTGGGCAGTCCTTCAGCAAAATATAGTGTGGGAATCCATGCCCACGGATTTGACTTTTTCCACATTCCACATTCTATTTGTAGATTTTCTTTATCTCCGCTCCTCTATAGTAGTGCAGCAGTATCTGGTCGTAGTTGTAGCCTTTGGCACCCATCACTGCTGCGCCTATCTGACAAAGACCAACGCCGTGGCCCCATCCTGCACCAGTGATGTGGAATGTCTGAGGCACACCATCTTCAATGTACTCCTTGTCCACTATAAATGCGCTGCTGTAGAGATGAGTCTCGCTAAGAGCGCGGCGGATTTCAAGTTCCTTGCCGATGGTGAATGTGCGTTCAGAGCCTATAATCTTCAGTCGGCAGATGCGTCCGCTGCGTCCACGTTCTACTGGCACAAGGTCGATGATGTCGCCGAAGTCCATCTTCAGCTTATTGGAAATCAGCGTCTTCAACTGCTCCTGTGTATATGTGATGTGCCAACGGTAGAAATCAGTAGTCTCCTGGTCGTAGTCGTTGAGCACCTCAGAGAGTATTTGTTTGTCACTTGTGTTGCAGAACGATTTTGGGGCGGTGCGTATCCATTGTTCAGCATTCTCCTCGATTGTGAGGTCAGGCAATGAGGTATTGGCTGATTCATTGTTGTCGCAATGCTTGGCATTGTTGGCAATATCGCGAACAGCCACAAGATACGGTTTCTTGATGTTCTCCCAGCAATACTGAAACTCCTCAGTGACACCGCCGCAGCATTTGGAGAAACGAGCGTCGCATATCTCGTTGTCATTCAGCAGTATCTGTCCTCGTGTGGCATGGACAGCCTGAGCCACTTGTGGACTTGTGGCTTTGGTGATGCCTTGATAGCGCTGGCAATGGTCGTCGGCACATACATCAAAGATAGTGTGGTCTTCGCGGTCGTACCATTTAATTAGCTCATCATCCTTGCGTATGAACGAGAAGAAACCGTTGCCACCAGCACCCGTCTGCTGTTTGCGTCGCTGCTCTATTTGTGCGAGTAGCCAGCTGCGCGAGATTACGGAATGTGCCTTGAGCAGTTCGA
This sequence comes from Prevotella sp., assembly GCA_052273435.1. Classification (GTDB taxonomy): domain Bacteria; phylum Bacteroidota; class Bacteroidia; order Bacteroidales; family Bacteroidaceae; genus Prevotella. Next base: position 3,365 of record DAVZIG010000027.1, on the reverse strand, counting down.
GACTTGATGTGGCACTCATCTCGCTTGAGATGACGCTTTCCAAATACGATTCCACAGGTAATTCGTTTATTGCGCATACTTGGTCGGAGTCAACCACAAGGCGCAATGTGCCAAGGAAGGTTTGTGTCTCTTGGCGTTCCCAATGGAAGTTTACTCCTATAGTGACATCATGCAATGAGAACGACGCGTCGAGCGATTGCGGGTGGAATGTAAGCTCACGGTATTGGTTGCCGTTCCACAGGATGCCTCCCTCGTGGAATTCCACCACTTGCTCACCCTCAATCATATTGCCCTTTGCCATGTATGGTTTGTTGAGCGAGAATGATATTTTGGCTCCGCTTACGATTCCTACAGACACTGATGGTTGCTTGCCTGCAAAGTGGTTTGTTTGAGACATGTTGTCCTCAGAGCGTGAGCGCAGTTTGTCAAGTGTCTCAGCAAACTCTGTCTGCTTCATTCCGCACTCCATAATAATGCCAAGAGCTTCTTCGGGTGTTATGTTCTCGAAGTCCTCCTGACGTGGAGTGACGATAAATCCCGACATATCCAAAGCTCCAGGACTGACAAGTCGTTTGGTGTCACCCTCCATGAAATAACAGTCGGGGCGGTGCTTGCTTCGCGGAATGACAACAGAAAGATAGTTGTCGCCGTCGCGCCAAGCCACGATGTTCATCATAGGTTCTGTGTCGCCACCATGCATAGGCAATGAGGTATATAGTTGACGGAACAGTTGTTCGCCAGTGGTCTGGTCGGTGGTGCGTATCACAAATAAAGGGATGACAGTGCCTTTGACAGAAGCCAGCTCACCCTTGCCATCCTTCTTTATTATAATGTCAAGATTGCGGCTGAGTCGTGCCCAGTCGTTCTGCATAGGCAGCAATCCCGAGCAAATAGCCTGAAAGTGCATGTGGTCGGGGGCAGAAGCACCGCATTTTGGTCCGTTGTAGAACACAGTGAGTGTTGGATAGGCGTTGAGCAGACGGTAGATTTCGCCATAGTTCATGCCTATGCTTTGTGGGCGGTGTGCTCTCAAAGGAATGGTGAAGTGCTGAGGCATGATGGGGAAGGGGTTGACAAGCAGCGTGAAATTCTTGTCGATGTGTTTCTGCATCTGCTCTTTCGGACGGTTCTGCTCGCATAGGAAGCAAGGACGCTGTGCGATTGACTTCTTGTCGATGCTTGCTCCAGTGGACACAATGCGTGCAGGGTTGAACTGCACTTTCAGTGTAAGTTCACCGCAGCTTAGCTCGCGTGTCTTCACGTTCTTCAGGTCGCGGAAATGGTTGCGTGCGTCTTCCCATACTTCGAGCTGTCGGTTGAAGAAGCGTTGCAGCGAATTGCCTGCAATGTTGTCGGTGTTGCCAGATGTGAGTTGTTGGCGTGCGGCAATCTCCAAGGTGCGCAATCGGTCTTTGTAGAGATTGTTGGCATTCTGTCGCTCTATGCTTAGGGCAGCGTCGCTATTGCCGTCCCAACGGCGGCACAGATACAGTTCGTCGAATATTCTGCCAATACGGTATTTGCGCGAGAAGGCAAGACCGAGGGCATAATCCTCTCCATAGCTTGTGTTAGGGAATTGTATCTGTCGCACGATAGGCGTGAAGAAGGCGCGTGGGGCACCAAGACCGTTGATGCGCAATGCGTTGTTGGGTCCGTTGAGGTCGGTCCACTCACTGTGGTCGATTAGTCCAGGAGGCAGAGTCTCAAGTTGGAAATTGCACATACGGTAGCTACCTATAATCATGGCAGCCCCTTGTCGGTGGAACTCGTCTACTATGCGTTGCAATGTATGAGGCGAAGAGTATAGGTCATCACTGTCGAGCTGCACGGCAAAGCGTCCGCAGCGCATGTCGTCGATAGCCACATTCCAGCATCCGCCTATACCAAGGTCGGTGCGTTGTGGCACGATGTGGATTAGTCGCTGGTCATTCTTGGCAATGTCCTCGAGTATCTTGGATGTGCCGTCGGTGGAATGGTTGTCCACAACAATGACGTTGAACTTGAATGTTGTCTTCTGCGACAGAGCCGACTTCACAGCGTCTGCCACAGTTTTTGCTCTGTTGTAAACGGGTATGACAACAGAAGCCTCGTAGCAGAAGTCCTGTTCGCTGAAGTCAGGTTTTACATAGTGTGAGGTGTCAACAGTGGCTCCAATCTTCTCAAGATGTTTTGTCGCAGCCTGTTCCATCTCCACTTGCACCTCGCGGTTGCGTGGGTTCACATAGTCGAATTGCTTCTCGCCACTCTTGCGCAGGTCGGTTTCAATCTGTGTATAAAGATATTCATTAATGTGGAATATCTGTGACTTGCGGCTGATATAAAGGCGGAAATCATATAGTCCGGCCCACTTGTAGTCGGGAAGTTGCTGTTTGGCAGCGTAGGCATGAAGCAGCGATGCCCGTATGAGCACAAGTTGTCCGAAGTCGAAGTCGTCGCGCACGCTGCCTTTCTGGTAGTCAATGACGGGATGACGCTCGGTTGAACCGTTCTTCTTCACATAGTTGTCGGCATATACCATGCCTGCTCCGCTGTCGGTAGCTACACGCAGCATACGCTCAAGGGCATGCAGTCCGAGACTCACGGGAGTTGTTTTCGTATTGAGCAGAACAAATTCCGCGTCGGTGTTCGCCTCAATGTCAAGGAGTGTCTTGGTTGATGTGAGCCCGTCGGAATAAATAATGGTGCAGTCTTTCACCTCATCCTCAGCAATATTGCATTCGCCCGATGTGAGAAGACTGATATGTTGTATTGTCTTGCTTTGTCGTAACTCATGCAGCGTATCCTTGATTTCGGCGACATCACTGCACGGCATAAAGCAGTCTATTTTCTCTCTCATATTTAGTTGTTGTTGTGCAAATTTTTCTTTATTTGGTATTTTGCAAATCCTAAAGGAAATGCTTTAACGTAATAATGTCAACTTTAGGTTATCAGTATGCGTCAATACTTTTTGGGGTATAATAAGCAGTCTATAGCCTATTATAATGCAAATTTAATGATTTTATTTTAGACGTGAAACAAAAACGTGTAGAAATTATATTTAAGCTAAATGGCAGTAATGAAGTAGGGCAGTATCCGCTCGACCCGGAAGTTGTAAGGATGAAGACAAAGTTTTGGTTTAGTTTTTAAGAAAAAAAGACTCCGTGGACCATCAGCTTTATTCAAGCCGTTGTCCACGGAGTCTGTTTATTATGTTTTTATCCCTAAGGATAAAGAGTCAATTTACTTGATTGGCTCGTTCTCTGGATCGTAAATAGAGCGTGTCATTTCCTTCACTGTAAGCTCAGCCATAGCAATCCAGTTGCTACCAGAATAAGCTTCCTCAATCTTCAACCAGAGATACTGGAACTCAGTCTCGCTGAACAAGC
>DAVZIG010000026.1:0-23664 GCA_052273435.1 Prevotella sp. | reverse complement strand
CAAAGGAGCATTTCGCAGAAATCAGCAAGCACCGAAGGAAGTACACAAAGTGAATAGGGCTTCGTGGGTTTTAGATGAACTCAAACTGGCGGATGTAGAATAGGTGTCGGGTGCGAGATACTCATAGTCGTTGATGAAGTCCACCATCTCTTCATCGGTTCTGTCGCCCTGTCCGATGCCAGTCTTGCTGCAACGAAGCGACATTTCGAAACAATATTATATGAGCTCAAATTGAACCAAATATAAAAATGTTTGGCGCAAAAAAAAGAGGTGGAGCTAAAAGCTTCACCTCTTGTAGTTGAAAGTTGGGATACTCGGACTCGAACCAAGAATGACAGGACCAGAATCTGTAGTGTTACCATTACACCATATCCCAATTTTGCTCGGGCAAAAACGCTTGTGCCGTGACTTTAAAGTTGGGATACTCGGACTCGAACCAAGAATGACAGGACCAGAATCTGTAGTGTTACCATTACACCATATCCCAATTTTATTATCGCAACTCGTTCCCTTATTGCGAGTGCAAAGGTACTAATAATTTTTGAACTGACAATGTTTTTGCGTGTTTTTTTTGCAGAAACTTCATATTTTAGCTAAAAAAATGCAATAAACAGGCGTTTTTCAGTGATTTTAGTCGATATTCGGATTATTCACTGTAACTTTGTACTGCGTTAAAAATGCCCCTATGTGTGCAAGCGCACGCTGTGCTACACCTTATTATATATACATGTCGAAAAAGGCATGTGTGAGGATAAAGACGGGTTGGAGCCACGTGATGCTGGCGACATGCGCGATTCATTGCAGAAAGAAACAAGTATTTATAAACAATATTATCAAGTAGAAAATTGAATGGAAACTAAAAACAAGTTGGTTGACGCTATCGTAAAAGGAATTCAAGAGAAAAAAGGACAGGACATAACCATTGCCGACCTCCGTGCATTGGACGGTTCCATTGCCAACTATTTCGTTATATGCCAGGGCAACTCGCCCTCGCAGGTTGAGGCTATAGCCGACTCAGTGAGCGAGATTGCCCGCATCGAGGCAGGCGAGAAACCAATTCATGTGCAGGGATTGCCACAGGCTTATTGGGTGGCTATGGATTATGGCGACGTGCTTGTGCATGTGTTCATACCTGAGGCACGTGACTTCTACAATCTCGAAAATCTGTGGCAGGATGCCGCAATTACCGAGGTTCCCAACATTGATTAGTAATTAGTAAATTATGGACAACAAAAAAAATCCCCTCGGAGATAACCAGCCGAAGATGCCTAAGTTCAATATGAACTGGCTATACACCATAGCAATCGTGCTGTTGGCTGTGCTCATCTTCTCGGATGGAGGCAATATGCTTTTAGGTGGACCCTCTGCAACTCAGGATGCCACCTACACAAAGTTTAAGGTTTATGTTGACAAAGGCTACGCCAAGAGCGTGGTTGTGAACAAGGATAAAGGCACACTCCGCATGTATGTCAAGCCGGAAAAGATACGCGATGTGTTTGGCAAGACAGCGCAGCAGGTGGGTCAGAATCCATTTGTAAGTGTGACTTACGGCTCTGCCGACGCGCTCGACCAGTATCTGTCTACGGCTCAGCAAACCAACAAGATAATGGACTACAGCTACGAGAAGGACTCAAGCTTTGGACTCACGTCGCTGTTTTTCACCTTCGGTCCCATCTTGTTCTTCGTGTTCATTTGGGTGTTCATGATGCGCCGCATGGGTGGCGGATCCGGAGGGGGCGGAGTGTTCAGTGTGGGCAAGTCGAAGGCCCAGATGTATGAGAAGGGCAATGACCTCGGCATCACCTTTAAGGACGTGGCCGGACAGGTAGGAGCCAAGCAGGAGGTGCAGGAGATTGTCGACTTCCTCAAGGAACCTCAGAAATACACCGACCTTGGTGGTAAGATACCTAAGGGCGCATTGCTTGTGGGACCTCCGGGAACTGGTAAGACTCTTCTTGCCAAAGCCGTGGCAGGTGAGGCAGGAGTGCCATTCTTCTCAATGAGTGGTTCCGACTTCGTTGAGATGTTTGTGGGTGTAGGAGCAAGCCGTGTGCGCGACCTTTTCCGTCAGGCTAAGGAGAAGGCTCCATGCATCATCTTCATTGACGAGATTGACGCCGTGGGACGTGCACGCAGCAAGAACCCCGCTATGGGCGGCAATGACGAGCGTGAGAACACGCTTAACGCCTTGCTTACAGAGATGGACGGTTTCGGCACTAACAGTGGTGTGATAATACTTGCAGCCACCAACCGTGCCGACATGCTCGACAAGGCTTTGCTCCGTGCCGGACGTTTCGACCGTCAGATAAGTGTCGACTTGCCCGACCTTACAGAGCGTAAGGAGATATTCATGGTGCATCTGCGTAAGGTGAAGATAGATGAGAGTGTGGATATTGACTTCCTCTCGCGCCAGACGCCTGGTTTCTCGGGTGCCGACATTGCGAATGTATGCAACGAGGCAGCGCTTATTGCAGCACGCCACAACAAGAAGACAGTAGGAAAGCAAGACTTCCTCGACGCTGTCGACCGTATAATTGGTGGTCTGGAGAAGAAAACTAAGGTGATGACCAATGAGGAGAAGCGCACCATTGCATTGCATGAGGCAGGTCATGCCACTGTATCTTGGTTCTGCGAACATGCCAATCCATTAGTCAAGGTGAGCATAGTGCCGCGTGGACGTGCTTTGGGTGCCGCATGGTACTTGCCCGAGGAGCGACAGATCACCACCAAGGAGCAGATGCTCGACGAGATGTGCTCGTTGCTTGGCGGACGTGCTGCCGAGGAACTCTTCACCGGACATATTTCCACAGGAGCTATGAACGATCTTGAGCGCGCTACCAAATCGGCTTACGGCATGATTGCCTATGCCGGCATGAGTGATCGTTTGCCAAATATCTGCTTCTATAACAACCAGGAGTATCAGTTCCAGCGTCCCTATTCGGAGACTACAGCCAAGATTATGGACGACGAGGTGCTTAAGATGATCAACGACGAATATGCCCGCGCCAAACAGATACTCAAGGAGCACAGCGAAGGCCACAACCAGCTTGCCGAGCTTCTGATGACTCGCGAGGTGATATTCGCAGAGGACGTGGAGCGCATCTTTGGCAAGCGTCCTTGGATTAGCCGTTCAGAGGAGATAATCGAGGACAACACGCCTAAGCTTGAGGATATGCCTGAGGAAGTGAAGAAGGCACAGGCCGAGCATGAGGCGGCAAAAAATAAGGAAAATGAATAATTAAAGTTGAGAATTAAGGATTATGAATGCCGCTGTCAGTCATAGTTCTTAATTCTTAACGTATACAAATAATAAAAACTCTTATTAAATAACTTAACCCTCTTTCAGACTATGAGTGACAAAATGAAAAATCTCATAACCCGTTCTATTACAGGTGTTATATTCGTTGCGGCCGTAGTGACGTGTTTCTTGCGTCCCGAGGCAATGATTTTCCTCTTCGCATTGGTAACGGGCTTGACCGTGTGGGAGTATACGGGCATTGTGAATAACCTTGAGAATGTGGCTGTCAACCGTTTTCTCGCTACCGTGGCGGCAGTATATTTCTTCTTTGGCATGGCAGGTTTCTGCTCGGGCATAGTGCCGTCGGCAGTATTTATCCCTTATCTGCTCACAGTGATCTACATGTTCATCAGTGAGCTTTACACCAAGGCTCCAAATCCCATAAACAATTGGGCCTACACCATGCTTTCGCAGATGTACATCGCTTTGCCATTCTCTATGATTAATGTGTTGGCGTTCCGTGGTGCGGGCGATGCAGTGATTTACAATTATCTTCTTCCGCTCAGCATATTTATCTTCCTTTGGACAAACGACACCGGAGCCTATCTCAGCGGTTCGCTCTTCGGCAAACACAAGCTTTTCCCGCGTGTGTCTCCCGGTAAGAGTTGGGAAGGAAGCATCGGTGGAGGCATCCTTGTATTGGCGGTGGCTGCCTTCTTGGGATGGTATGAGAACTCAGGCATTCATGAGGGAGCGGCCGAACTCGCAATGTCTATACCTCAGTGGATGGGTCTCGGCCTCGTGGTGGTGTTCTTCGGAACATGGGGTGACCTTGTGGAGTCGCTTTTCAAGCGCACTATAGGCATAAAGGATTCTGGTAGCATATTACCAGGACACGGCGGAATGCTCGATCGCTTCGATTCTTCGCTTATGGCAATTCCCGCAGCAGTAGTCTATATCTACACACTGACAATGTGTCTTTGATAACTGACAGAATGACAGCCTTTTAAAGGTTGGTATACAACTTGCTTATTATATATTGAAGGATAATTGAATTTGGAATTTGGCTTAAAATATATAGGTTTAGTTTTTTTGAGATAAGTAATAAGTTTAGGTTGATTGTTTGTTAGTAGAAAAGGGTGCGTCAAGCTTGTGAAAGCAGCTTGCACGCCCTTTTAGCGTATATCTAATCCTTAGAGAGTAGGATATTTCATATTTTCTTCCTTAATGCAGTCGAGCACTTCGTCGCAATATTTCTTTGCCTCCCATTTAGCCATTGGCAGGTCGTGCAACAGCCAATTGCCGCAGTCCTTAGGGGCTGCCCCTGGTATTTCTCCTTCAAAGTCGGCTACGAAATGGAATGTGCGGCTCATAAGTTCCGCAATATCTTGTGGTTTGAGGTCGCCCTTCATCAGCAGATAGTTGCCGGTGAGGCAGCCCATAGGTCCCCAATACACGATACTGTCCTTCCACTCAGGGTCGTTGCGCAGAAAGGTTGCAGCCAGATGCTCAATTGTGTGTAGTGCGCCTGGATGTAATGCTGGTTCGCGGTTGGGTTCCTTCATGCGGATGTCGAAAGTAGTTACGGTGTCACCTCCTACTGTGTCCTTGCGCGATACGTAAATGCCTCGCTTGAGGAGGTTGTGGTTGATTGTGAAGCTTGGTATCTTGTCCATAATTTTTTTTCTTAAAGTACTGTTGTGTGTATAATATATAATATGGTGGGTGATGATCAAATGCTCTCAAGAAAAGCCTTAGTCACCTCGAACGAACCTTCGGCCATACGCTCCCAGAAGTCGTAGTACATCTGCGCCTTGTGGTCTTTGAGCGGAATGTCGCTTATGATGCGGAACGAGATGAACGGAGTGTTGTAGATGTGGCATGTCTGAGCTATTGAGCTGCTCTCCATATCGACAGCCTGGGCTTCGGGAAACTGGTCGAGAATGGATTGCATCTTCTCTCGTGAGTTGACAAACCAATCGCCGCTGACGATAAGTCCGCTGCGCACATGTGTAGGGCAGTTGAGTGATGTAGCCTTTTTGGCCAACTCCTCAGGGCAGGCAAATCGTTCAGGCATGCCGAGCACCTGACCAGCCTTGCATTCATCTCCGCAGTAAACATCATGGTAGCAACATTCGGTGCTTACCACCACATCAGTCACCTCAAGCGAAGTGTCGGCACCTCCTGCAACGCCAGTAGAGATAATGAGGTCGGGATGATAGCAATCAATCATTTCCACCGCGCCAATGGCAGAGTTCACCTTGCCTATACCGCACTGCTGCATCACAACCTCATTGCGCGCGATATGGCCTACAAGGAATCTGCGGCCGTTGTGGTTTTCTTCCTTCAAGTCTGTGGCAAGAGTCTGCAACTGAGCGAACTCCTTGTCCATTGCCACGATAATACCTATTTTCATTATATTCTTCTTTGTTATGTTTTGCAAAGTTACTGTCTACAAAATTACACAAAAAAAACGGGACTCAAAAGGAGTCCCGTAGTTATAATCTGTTTTCTCACGAAAACAATTATTAATCAACAACAAAATTCATTCATTTACGATTTTCTCCACCTCTGTGGATAAAATACCTTGTACATTAATCTATAACTTTATCTGTAGTCTCCTCTTATTTTCTTAGCTTGAATAACATTGCTTAATGTGTATGAAACGTAATCTGATGTATGTGTACTTAATATTCTATAACTCTCTAATGTTCTATCTTAATTTTTACGTATGCAAAGGTAGTATATACCCTGTAAACTGACAAATTTTTTCAATAAACACCCCGTTTTCTCCCAAGAACGCCGAAAATCATAGTGTTTGCTTATAATCTAATTGGCAAGAGAGTGGGGCGGAACATTGATTTTATTGTTATAATATGCTGCAAAACAACATGTTTGCATGTGAAAATATGCGGTTTTGTGGGATACTTTCTGTAACTTTGCACATTGGAAAATATAAACGTTTATATATATAAGAAATGAAGACATTGAAACGATTCCTGCCAGACTTATTGGTAGTGTTGTTGTTTGCGGTCATATCGTTTGCCTACTTCTTCCCGGCAGACACCGAGGGCCGCATCCTTTATCGTCATGACTCCTCTGCCGGACGCGGTTCAGGACAGGAGCTAACGGAGTATTATCAGCGCACTGGTGAGCGCACACGCTGGACCAACTCGCTCTTCAGCGGCATGCCTACCTATCAGATGGCACCGTCGTACGACAGTCAGCAGGTGTTGAACCAAGTGGGCAAGTTCTATCATCTTTGGCTGCCCGAGAATGTGTGGTATGTGTTTGTCTATCTCTTGGGCTTCTACATCCTGCTCCGTGCCTTCGACTTCCGTAAGGAGTTGGCGGTGCTTGGTTCTGTGGTATGGGCGTTCAGCAGCTACTTCTTCATCATCATCGCTGCCGGACATATATGGAAGGTGATAGCTTTGGCTTATCTTCCGCCTATGATAGCCGGTATCGTGCTGGCATATAGGGGCAAGTATCTGTGGGGATTTGTAGTGACAGCCATATTTACAGCTCTTGAGATACAGGCCAACCATGTGCAGATGACATATTATTATATGTTCATCATCCTCTTCATGGTGATAGCCTATCTGTGGGATGCCGTGCGCAACGGCAAGTTGGCACAGTTCGGCAAAGCCACAGGCGTGTGTCTTGTGGCAGCTGTATTGGGTGTTGTGGTGAATCTCTCTAATCTCTATCACACATGGCAGTACACTCAGGAGTCGATGCGTGGCAAGAGTGAGCTTGTGAAGAAGAACTCAGCCAACCAGACATCAAGCGGCCTCGACCGCGACTATATCACACAGTGGAGCTATGGCATAGATGAGACATGGACATTGCTCGTACCAAACACTAAGGGCGGTGCTTCTGTGCCTCTTGCTCTTAACGAGAAGGCAATGGAGAAAGCCGACCCTCAGTTCTATAGCATCTATCAGCAGTTGGGACAGTATTGGGGCAACCAGCCCGGTACAAGCGGCCCGGTGTATGTTGGAGCTTTTGTATTGATGCTCTTTGTGCTCGGCCTCTACATCGTGAAAGGTCCAATGAAGTGGGCTTTGTTTGCAGCTACTGTATTGTCGATATTGCTGTCATGGGGTAGAAACTACATGTGGTTTACCGACCTCTTCCTCGACTATGTGCCAATGTATGCCAAGTTCCGCACAGTGGCCTCGATACTTGTAATAGCCGAGTTCACAATACCTCTCCTTGCCATGCTTGCCCTCAAGGAGCTGTTGGAGCGTCCGCAGTTGCTTGACGAACCCGTGAGCAACCGCGAGCGCATTATCAACTTCGTGTTCTTCACTCCGCTTGGAGCAGTAGCACGCAAGCGTCGCGACTATCTGTGGATAAGCTTTGCTCTCACGGCAGGCTGTGCTCTATTGTTTGCCATCATGCCTTCGGTGTTCTTCCCCGACTATATATCGTTGCAGGAGCTTGAGGCCATGAAGCAGATACCAAGTGAGTATCTCTCTCCGCTGATTGGCAACTTGCAGTCGATACGCATATCAATATTCACAGCTGACTGTTGGCGTTCGTTCTTCATCATCGTGCTCGGCACAGCCATACTGCTGCTCACGCTCAAGAAGAAGTTGCCTCAGAAATATGCTGTAGCAGCTATCATTGCGCTTTGTCTTGTAGACATGTGGCAGGTTAACAAGCGTTATCTTAACGATGGCATGTTTGTGGAGCGCAGTGTGCGCGAGACTCCGCAGGCAGAGACCGCTACCGACCGTCAGATTCTTCAGGACAAGGCTAAGGACTATCGTGTGCTCAACCTAGCGTCGAATACGTTCAACGAGAATGAGACATCCTACTATCACAAGTCTATCGGTGGTTACCACGCCGCCAAACTGCGCCGCTACCAGGAGATGATAGACTACTATATAGCTCCCGAGATGCGCAACATAATGCCTGCCATAGCAAAGGCTCAGGGCGACATGACCAATGTGCCTGGCGACTCGATATATCCGGTGCTCAATATGCTCAACACCAAGTACTTCATTGTTCCGCTGCAGGGCAGCCAGACTGTGCCTTTGCAGAATCCATATGCCTTCGGCAATGCGTGGTTTGTGGATGATATCAAGTATGTTGACAATGCCAACCAGGAGATGGATGCCATAAAGACTCTCGACCTTCGCCATGAGGCTGTGGCTGACAAGAAGTTCCAGGCAGACCTTGGTGAGGCTCAACCGCAGCAGACTTCGGCTGTTGTGACGATAGAGAAATATGAGCCTAACGAGCTTGTATATAAGGTGCAGTCGCAGAAGGGTGGCATTGTGGTGTTCTCTGAGATTTACTATCCGGGATGGACAGCCACCGTTGACGGTGCAGAGGTGCCGGTGGGTCGCGTGAACTATATTCTGCGTGCCATCAATGTGAAGCCTGGACAGCATACCGTGGTGCTTACGTTCAAGCCTCAGTCGGTTAAGAACACCGAGACGGCTGCTTATGTGGCTTATCTGCTGCTTGTGCTTGCCATTGCGGTGGGCGTGTTCTTTGAAGTAAAGAAAAAGAAGGCTTAACTGTAGAATTCTGTTTATATCACCAACTGTAGGAGGCTATGGCCTCCTACAGTTGGTTTTTAGTATGATTCCGATAAAGTAATGTCATTAACATTCCATTCTTATTATGCAATTCCGTACTCCCGTAACCATTCCCCATTCCTCATTTTCCATTTCCCCTTGCGAGCGCATGCTCTTTGTAGGCTCATGCTTTGCCGACAATATAGGGCGGCGTTTTGTGGAAGACAAGTTTCGCGCTGTGGTCAATCCTTATGGCGTGATGTATAATCCTGCAAGCGTGTTGCATACGGTGAAGCGATGGATAGAGGAAAACTCACTTGACATAAAAGCATCAAGTAACGTTGTTGCTCCACGTACAGCCGTGTTAACTCTTGGTACAAACCATGTTTATATCCTCAATGAGACGGGAGAGATTGTGGACAACTGTCGCAAGCGTCCGCAGCGATTGTTCACGGAGAAAGTACTGTCTGTGGAGGAGTGTGAGGAGTATTTGGCTGAGGCTTTGGAACTGCTGCGTGGGATAAACCCTGAAGTACGTGTTGTCATAACCGTGAGTCCTATACGTTATGCCAAATATGGTTTTCATGGAAGTCAGCTATCAAAAGCCACACTGTTGCTTGCTGCTGATAGGCTGGTCGGGAGGTATAAGGTTGAAGGGTCGGTTGCTGTGGAATATTTCCCTGCCTATGAGATAGTGAACGACGAACTTCGCGACTATCGCTTCTATCGTGAGGACATGCTTCATCCTACAGACCAAGCTGTGGAATATATATGGGAGCGTTTTGCAGAAACTTATTTTAATGAAGCAACCAACAAGTTTCTTGAAGAATGGCAACCCATAAAGGCGGCCTTGGCTCACCGTCCGTTCAATCCTGACAGTGAGGAATATAAGGATTTTCTAAGCAAAGCAAAGGAAAAGGCAGAAAGGTTGTTGGAGAGATATATGGAGTAGGGCACAAATAACCACCTACTCCATTCTGTCTTTTCCGAGTGTTTTTTTATCTCAGTCCGTCCCAACTTGTTTTGTTGAATGTCTTCTCAACCTTTGCTTCCACATCATCAGGCAAATTGCAGAAGAAGTCAATACCGGTTTTCTCTTCAAGTTCGGCAATGCTTATAGCATGAGACAGAAGAGTTTCATTGGTGCGGTATTCATTGGTCTGGTCGCTCCAGAAAGCCATGCCAGTGTATCCAAACTGAGTCTTGCGTAGTATGGCCATGTAGAAATACTTTGGCACAATCATCTTTTTGTCGATACGCTTGATGATATTCTTCTCGTCGTCGATAGTGCCACCCTTGCAAACGAATATGGTGTCGTTGGGTCCAAGGTTCTTTGCCCATGTCTGAAGCTGTTGCTCCATGCGTAGCCACAATCCCTTCTTGCTGTTGTCCTTGCTGTCGTAGCCGTTGAAGGCATGATACTGCGGCTGCATGTTCGACATATAGAAGGTCTGGTTGTTGGCTTCCTCCGAGAAGGTGCGGTCGGCACTTGGGCATATATGTCCGCGGTCGAAGCCTGGGAAAGAAGTGAACTCAGTCCAGTAGTCACTCTTTGACAGGGCTGGGTCGGCAGTGAACTTGCCTGTGCGCGAATAGCTTCCGCTGAATCCCTTGTGCAATTGGTAGCACGACCAACGTTGCGACTTCTTGTCGCAGTCCCACTCCGTGCAGAAGTTCACTTTGTCTTTGTCGTAATATGTATTTGACAGTCGATGCACAATAATCTGTTGACTGCCTGTCTTCTTAAGTGCGGGAAATTCTATTCTTAGCACCGCCTTGTCGGTGGTAGCCACATTGGCATTCTTGTTTATAGAAGAATACGAGCCGTTGTTGTCGTCGTCGCCGCTGCCAATAGGACCGTTGTAGCTGCTGTCGCCGCAGCTTTCAAAGAAGACAGATATAAACGCAATGGCAACCGCAAGGATTGATTGTTGGCGGAGGGTGCGTAATGATTTCATAATAGAATGTGTTTTGAAAAAATAGTGGAATAGCGTAAAAAAAGAAAGTGTGTTCCAGGCGTATATGCAACTACGCTTAGAACACACTTTCAATGTGCATATTCAAAAAGAATGTGTCTATCCTTTTGAGGGGATAGTATATTTTTCGTTCTCTTTTCCTTACTTGCGAACCTTTGCGTAACGGCTCATGAACTTGTCTACGCGACCAGCTGTGTCGACGAGCTTGCTCTTACCTGTGTAGAACGGGTGAGATGTGCTTGAGATTTCGACTTTAACTACTGGATAAGTTTCGCCTTCAAACTCTACTGTCTCTGTAGCCTTGCATGTAGACTTTGTAAGGAACATATCGCCGTTGGACATATCCTTAAATACGACGGGGCGATAGTTTTCTGGATGAATTCCCTTCTTCATTTTGATTTAATTGTTATATTGTTAATTGAAAAAATGTCGCTTATAATGTTCAGCGGCTGCAAAGGTACGAGTTTTTTGGCAGACCGCCAAAAGTTTTCGGGCTTTTTGCCTATGAACAATTGTTAATTAGGTGTTTTTTTATGCGGCATAAGTGGCCTGACAATACAGTTGATGTATCCGCGGTATACGGCATAGATACCCTACAACTCAGCTGACGGACAGGTGTCTGCCAGCTGAGCGACGCTTGCCATTTAAGTATATGGGCAATGCCTTATTATTTGGCGTAAGTGATAGTGATCTTGCTTATTCGCAACTGAACACCACCGCCAGAAGACTCTGTATACTTGTTGTTGTAAGTAATGTTCTTGCCGTTGAAGGTGATAGTGGCAGTCTCGTTGCCTACACAGTCAGCATTATTGTACTTGTCACAGCTGAACACTATCTTGGCTATAGCCTTATATCCGTCGAAAGAAATGCTATTGTTTTTGTATATACGGAACTGAGAGTAAGTCTTGCCAGTGTAATACTTCGGACCATTCTTTTCCACATTAGCATCGAATGTTATCTTAGTGCCGTCGGACAGTGTTATGGTTGTGACATCTTCTCCGTTTTCCTTGCAGAAATCGCCAGGCACTACGTCAATGTTTTCAGTTCCTACCTCAACATCAGGGTTGCTGATAGTGACGGTTGAGCCGTCAATAGCCAAATTCTTATCTTTTTCGGTTGAAGGCTTGTCCTCTCCGCCACCGGTAGAACCGCCTTCTGTCTTGCCGTTGAGCGAAACAAGATAGTTCTTGGAGTCAAACTCGTAGGTGCCGTTATAGTTCTTCAGCTTGCCGCAAATCACAACCACGTCGCCCACCTTGAGGTCTTCAAGTTTTGTAAACTTGGTGTTGCCAAGGTTGTTGCCACCGAATACATAGAACTGGTTGGCGGTTGTGCCGTCGTCGGAGATGTAGTAGCTGATGCTGCCAAAGTCGGAGCGGAACTCCTTAAGCTCAGAAATCTTGCCCTTGACATATTTTTCAACAGTAGCGTCGCCACCATCCTTGATGTATTTGTTGGCAGCAGCCACGTTGAACGGATCTTCCTTTGTTCCAGCACCCTTCGGGTCGCCTACTACAGGAGTGTCGGTTCCTGGCTTGGTGCCAAATTCCTTGCCACCAATCTTAGCCCATACTACAGCTTTCAGTCCGGTCTTTCCGAAGTAAGCCTCTACATTGCCGCAAAGCACAACCTCCTGCTTAATGTTGCCAGGATTTTCCTTAAGGTTGATACCCGTGCGCACTGCTCCAACTGGCAGCTGCACTGGCATAACGTTGTTCACATTGGTCTCGTCGGCAGACGCAGCAATGATAACGTTGCTTGCAGCCTCGCAACCCTCGGCTGTGAACTTAGCTTCGTCGATAGCCTTGTCGGGCACAAAGCCCACGATGTATGCCTTCACGAAGACATTACTGCCGCTTGCACCGTTGGTCTTTATGTCTGTCACGGTGTAGGGATTAGCCTCAGTGCCATCGCCAACAAGCTCGGTATTGCCATCGCTGCCGCCACCATTGCCACCGTTTCCTCCGTTAGGAATGTCGTAGGGAGCGGGAACGTCCTCGCAGCTTGTGAATGAGAATGTTGCCGCAAGCGCGACAAGCATTGTATAAAGTATCTTTTTCATAATTGTTATGTTTTTGTTCTGTTATATATATAAATATGTATAGGGCTATTCAGCCTTCTCGATGTCGGAAAACTGTCGCACGGCGAGCTGCACGGTGTTGCCATATGATGATGTGGCTGACGACTTGTAGCACGACAAAATACCGGTGACATTGACCTTGCCCTGTGGCACAACCTCAGCGGCAAAGTCGGCATAGCAGCTTGTGCGTATGCCTACCTGCTTCTTCTGTGCGGTGAAACCCTTGAAGTAGCGTGTCACACCGTAGCCAGTATCCTTGCCTTCCGACTCAGGAGCAAAGGTGAGCGATCCGTCAGCCTTGTCAAACTCCACATTCATAAGTTTCACCAAGCGTCCGGCAAGAGCATAGGCATTAGTCTCGTTGTTGAGTGATGCCACATTGGTGATCTCCACAGGCTTAACTTTATAAGGGTCGGCCTTGCCTATAATCTTGAATCGCGACTGCCATTCGTTGCGGTTCATGCGACTCGGATAGTTCTGGTTCTTGTCGGCATTATGATATGCCACACCTATTTGCGGCTGTGTGCGGTAGGTGCCATAGTACAGTCCGCCCACGTTGATAAGAATCTCCTGACCCACAGGCAACTGTCCGAAGAGTCCGCCTTGTGCCACACAGATGATGATGCTGGAATTGCTGTCGTCCTCTATGGCAATCTGGTTGTAGAGGTTGCCCTCAACATCGTTGCCCGTCACAATGCCCTTTATCTGCACGCCATCGGCAATGCGCACAGTGTCGTTGATAGGGTTTTTCTGCTTGGCTCCGTATGCCGCCTTCAGGTCTTTAATGCTCATGACATTGGTCTCCTGAATTTGGTTGTTGCCGTAAGCCGGAGTCTCGCCTGTTGGGTCTTTCCAATCGTCGTCCATGCACGATGTTGCGCCGAGGGCGATAACGAGAGCCACGAGTGCAAATTTCAAATATTTGATACTTTTCATTGTCATTGCTTTTTAGAATTTGTAAGTGATGTTGAGCATGCCGTTAGTGCCTAAGGCATAGAACTTATAAGGGTTCTTGGCAAAAGAGTAGGCACGTTTCTTCACGTTCGACTGGTCGGGGTTGTCAACACTCGCTCCGCTGTAGTCGCTTCGGCTCTGCTCGAAGCCTCCGGTGACGATGTTGCGGTTGTTGAGAATGTTGGTCACCATGAGGTTTATCGACAGTGAGCCCTTCTTCAGATAAATGCTGCGTCCGATAGAACCGTCGAGCATGAATCCACCCTTGCCCTTAGCCTGGTCGAGAGCACCTGGGATAATCTCGCCCGTAACATCGTTGATGATAGGCTCGCCATATTTCTTCAGAGCCTCGTTGCGTGCGTTGATAGCCGACTTGAAGCGGAAGCTTGGCGAGTAGCTAAGGTATATGCGGTCGTAGTAGTTGCCGTTGAGGTCTATGAACCATCCTCCTTGATGATAGCTCAGACCAAGGCTTGCCGCTGTGAGTGGTGTGCCGTTGTCGCGCATTCCCCTATTGTATATTTCGTCGTTGTAGGTGCCTGGCTGGTCGCTGCCAAGCAATTGTGAGTCAACCGACTTCATGTAGCAAAGCTTGGAGTTGTTGATGAGTTTGGCATCGCTCATAGTTCCGATGAGCTTTACATCGAACGCGCTCGTAACCTTGAACTTGAATCCAGCCTCCACGCCATAGTACTCCTTCTTCATGTCGGTGAGCGACACGTAGGTGAATGAGTTTACATCGTCGTTGTAGAAATTCTGCCAATCCGTAGCGTTGGTTATGCGCGAGTAATAGCCGTTGATGTTGAAGCTGAGCCATGAGTTCTTAAACTGGTAGCCGAGGTCGGCGTTGAACACACGCTCGTTCTTGAGTCCTTGCACAAAGTGGTTGTTCACCTCAGGAGCCACAAACGACTTGCTTGCCTCAGGAGCGCGGTATTCGTAGGCTGCGCCAACGGAGACAGTGCCCAAGCGTCCGAGCGAGAGATTGGAGCCAAACTTAAGTCCACCGTCAAGAAACTGTGCGTGATGGCTCTTGCCATACGAGTTGTTGGCTGCAAGACCGTTGCGCATCTTGCCGTCGCGCTGCATTGATGTGTAGCCTATCTTGGCTGCTATGGTATAGTTAAGCTTTCCTATGTTCTGTGTGTAAGATGTCCAAAGCTTGGCCTTGTTTACAAGAATGTTGTAGTTGTAGCCGAATTTGTCGCCCTCTTTCACCGCAGCGTTGGGGTGGTTGAGGTCGTAGTCGGCTTCAGGTGAGCTGGCGGTATACTTGTCGGATATAACGTAAGTATTGATGTTGTGGAATGTGTTTGCGCCAAGCAAGTCCTCCATGGTCTGGTAGTGCATACCCTTGTTGGTGGCGGCAATCACGCCAAGGTTTACGGCTTTGTCCTTATCGATCTGGTGGTTGAGCGTAGATGCAAGCGACAGCATAAGGTTGTCGTTGTGCTTAGCCTGTATATAGTACATGGCGTCCTTGCCGGCAAGATTCACATTATTGTTGGCTGCGTAAAGTCGGTCCCAGTTGATTTGGCGGTTTGCCTTCGACGACTTCCAATAGTTGTACATGTATTGCCAGTCGGCGAAAGCCTGTTCGGTGCGGTACTGGTCGTTGTTCTCATACCACACGTCGAAGTAGCTCGACGGCAAGTTTTTCCAATAGTTGGGCTGCGGATTGTCCGAGTTGTTGTAGTTGAGCTTCGTGCTCTTGTACATGGAATACTTTCCGAGGAGCGACGTTGTCAGCTTCGAGTTCTCGTTGATGTCCCAGTCCCATGTGAGTATTGCGCTTGGCGCGAAGTCGTTGACCACACGCGAGTTGCGCTTCTTGCCGTTCTGATAGCCCCAATATGGGTTGTAGTAGCGGTCGTTGGCAAGCCAGTAAGCCTCGTCGGTAGCAGGTCCTTGTGTGGAACGCTCGGTAGGGTTGCCCCATGTAGCGAGCGACAGAGAGTGGCTGCCCCATATCTTCTGTATGCCAAGATAATAGGATAGCGCGTTGTAGAAGGTTCCTTCCACGTATCCCTTGCTTGCCCAACGATAGCCAAGGCTTCCGGTGAGTGCCCAACCATTTTCGGAGAGTCCGGTGCTATAAGTATACATGCCGCGCAAGGTGTAGTTGCGGTTGGCACCGCTCAGTGTGAGGCGTTGGCCTACAGGCATAGCTGCTGGTCGGAAATTATAGTTGTTTGAGCCTGCCATACCGTTGAATGCGAACTTGTTGCTTTCAAACGGCAGTGCAAATTCCATATTTCGCGTGATGTTGTTCAATCCGCCCACCTGCGAGTAGCGGAATTGTCCGCTCTCCATGTCGTTCATGGAAAGACCGTTGATGTAGACCTCGTTGTACTTTTGGTCGAAAGAGCGATAGCGGAAACGCACAGGTGAGAATAAGTAGCCCACTTGGCTGGCATAGATGTTGGTGTTGGAGTTGACGACGGTGACATTCTGCGACATGTCGTCATCCTCGCCAAGCTGAGCCTCAGTGAATGTGATGGCGGCCTCGCTGACAGCATCGCTTGTGTAGCCGATAGAGTCGGTCTGTGCATAAGCGGCAGGAGCGCAGCACAGGGCCAGCACTGCTAAATTAAGCTTCTTTTGCATGTATTTGATGATTAATGTAATTGTTATTCTGTAGAAGATGCAGTTGTAATGGTGCTTTGAAAAGCATATTATAATGCAAAGTAAAGCATTAAATTCCAATAAAAAAAGTTTTTTCACATTTTTGTTGTGTTAAGATAACGTTTCAGAGAGTATAGACATTTTTATTCAAATAAAATTGAAAGTGGCGGTGTAAACAATTTATTTATGTTATCTTTGCAAAGGATAAGCACTTTTAGTGTGCTGACTGAGAAATATTTCAAGATAAAATAGAAAAATAAAAAACACTAATAACAGTATGAAAAAGAATTATCTTATCCTTGCCATGCTTCTTCTCACTGTAGTGATGGGAGCGCATGCACAGAAAAAGTTTAATCTCTATGCGGTAGGTTTCTACAACCAGGAGAACCTCTTTGATACTTGCCACGATGAGGGCAAACGCGACTACGACTTTCTGCCAAATGGTTCCTATAAATGGAACGGGCTTAAGTATAGCCACAAACTCCGCAATATGGCTCAGGCTATCGCCGACCTTGGCACCGACAAGTTGCCTGGTGTGGGATGTGCCGCCATTGGTCTTGCTGAGGTAGAGAACTCACGAGTGCTCGACGCACTTATCGAGCAACAGCCTCTCAAGCAGCGTGGTTATAAGTATGTGCATATCGAAGGACCCGACCGCCGTGGCATTGATTGCGCCTTGCTTTACAATCCACGCTATTTCACCGTGCGTGATGTAAAGCTTATACCATATGTGCCTGAGCAAGAGAAGGACTCTGCCTTCTACACCCGTGGTTATCTCACTGTAAGCGGAACAATGGCTGGCGAGCATGTGGCAATAATCGTGTGCCACTGGCCGAGCCGCTTCTCGTCGTCGCCTTATCGCGAGGTTGCAGCGCGTCAGGTGAGCGTGGTTAAGGACTCGCTTATGCGTGCTGACAAGAACTGTAAGGTGATGGTGATGGGCGATATGAACGACGATCCTACCAATAAATCGATGACTGAGGGCTTGTCGTGCAAGCCAAACATCAATGAGGTGGGCAAGAACGATATGTACAATCCTTGGTACAATATCCTCGTAAAGGAAGGACGCGGCACTCTGTTCTATAATGGCTCATGGAACCTCTTCGACCAAATTGTGATGTCGCCCAACATGCTTTGCATGAATGGCTCTAAGGACTACAGCACGTTGAAGTTCTTCCAAAACCAGATACACGTCCGTCCTTATCTGCTCCAGTCGGAAGGCAAATACAAGGGTGCACCCAAGCGCACAACGGCAGGCGGAGTATGGCTCGACGGCTACTCCGACCACTTGCCGGTAGTAGTGTACTTGGTGAAGGAAGCAAAGTAGAATGTGGATTGTTGAATGTTGAGTGTTGAATTATCGGCTTTGCCGATGTTGAATTGATGAATGTTGAATTATGGTTTAACAATTCCAAATTTAACAATTCAACATGTGCAAAGTGCACAATTCGACATTCAATACTTAACATTCAGCATTCTTTAATTCAACATGCGCAAAGCGTACAATTCAATATTCTACACTCAACATTCAACAATGATAGAACATCACCCTTTTGAACCTTTCTTGCCCGACGGTTGCCGTTTGCTGATGCTTGGCAGTTTTCCTCCGGGCGAGAAGAGATGGTCGATGAAGTTCTACTATCCTAATTTCACCAACGATATGTGGCGTATATTTGGATTGTGCTTCTTCGGCGACAAGTCGCATTTCGTGGATGTCGAGGCAAAGACATTCCGTCTTGACACCATCGTTCCTTTTCTTTGCGAGCATGGCATAGGCATGTACGACACTGCAACTGCCGTGATACGACTTAAGAACACAGCGTCGGACAAAGACCTTGAGGTGGTGGAGCCTACCGACCTTAAAGCTATGGTAGACCATTTGCCGCATCTTAAGGATATTGTGACCACAGGACAGAAAGCCACTGATGTGCTGTGCGAGTGTTTCGGTATAGGTACTCAGCCAAAGGTAGGCGAGAATGTGAAATTCCTGTATAAGGAACGCCAGCTGAGGCTATGGCGCATGCCGAGCAGCTCAAGGGCATATCCGATGAAGGTGGAGAAGAAGGCGGAGTATTATCAGAAACTTTTTGATATAGTAAAAAACAAAGACAATTAAATCATGGCCAACAACAAGGTTACAATAATAGGCATAGCTGGAGGTACAGGCTCTGGCAAGACAACTGTAGTTAAGAAGATTGTGGAGGCATTGCCGCCGCATCATGTGGCTGTAGTGCCACTTGACTCCTACTACAATGACACAACAGAAATGACAGAAGAGGAGCGTCGTGCCATTAACTTCGACCATCCTGACGCTTTCGACTGGAAACTCCTCATCAAGCAGATCAATGAGTTGCGCGAAGGACATGCCATAGAACAGCCCACCTATTCGTATCTTATCTGCAACCGTCTGCCCGAAACCATACATGTGGAGCCTAAGCCTGTAATCATTGTCGAGGGCATCATGACGCTCATCAACAAGAAACTGCGCGACATGATGGACATACGCATATTTGTGGATTGCGACTCCGACGAGCGACTCATACGCAATATAGAACGCGACACTGTGGAGCGTGGACGTGATGTGCAGACTGTGCTCGACCGCTACAGAAAGGTGTTGAAGCCCATGCACGATCAGTTCATTGAGCCTACCAAGCGATATGCCCATATCATCATTCCCGAAGGAGGCGACAATGTGAAGGGCATAAATATGGTGTGCAAGTATATTGAGAGTATAGTGGAGTGATAAGTGTTATTGCAGCAGAATACAATAAAAAAAGGAAGATGGCGTTTTTATATATCAGAGTATAGTTCTTTGTATCGGAAATAGATAAAAGAACTGGAGTGTTTAATAATAGAAAAAGGTATATAAGACAACGAAAAATAATTATAGTATATGGAAGAAGTAAAACAAATTGATTTTGTAAAAATAACAAAGTTAATTTTACGTAATAAAAAGTACTATCTGTACACATTGCCAGTGGCATTTGTATTGTCATCGCTGTTGATAATATGTGTACCGAGATACTACACATGTACAGTGACAATGGCTCCAGAAGCTTCTGTGATGGGTGGAGGTACTTTGAGTGATATGGCAGCAACGTTTGGCATAACGCTTGGTTCTTCAAACACGTCTGGGTCGGATGCCATATTGCCTGATTTGTATCCTGATGTGGTCGCATCCACTAATTTTCAAGTAAAGCTGGCAAATGTCAAAGTGACAAGCAACGATGGAACAGTGAGTGACACGTATTATAATTATTTGAAAAAACATTGGAAGATTCCATGGTGGAGTAAAGTTGTTTTATGGGTGAAAGATTTATTTTCAGACAAGTCAGACCTTGGCTCTTCGTCTGACAAATTGGATCCTTTTCGTTTGTCCAGACGTCAGAATGGAATTCTGCAAATGTTGGAGGAAAATGTATCATGTGCTATAGATAAAAAAAGCTATGTCATATCGATTACTGTCAAAGACCAAGACCCTTTTATCAGTGCTACTATGGCTGATTCTGTGAAAGCTCATCTTCAGGAATTTATTACAGAATATCGTACAAGTAAGGCACGCATTGACTATAACCATGCCCGTAAACTATGTGAGGAGGCCCATGCCCAATATGTCAAAGCCCGCCAGAAATATGCAGCTTATTCAGATTCAAATGAAGGACTTATATTGGAAAGCTATCGTTCAAAACAGGAAGATCTTGAGAATGATATGCAGTTGAAGTATAATACTTACACTGCTATGGCTGCACAGATGCAGTCTGCCGATGCGAAGGTACAGGAACGTACTCCTGCGTTTACAACAATACAAGAATCTACTGTACCGGTTAAACCGGCAGGCCCTAAGCGTATGATATTTGTAGCTGTAATATTAGTTTTAACGTTTTTGGGTACTTCTGTTTATATAGTGACTAAGAAATAATAGAATAAAAGGAAAATGATATATATACTTATATCGTTGTTTTTTATTGTATTTGCAATATCGTTATTTGAGGAAAGGTTGCAAAAATACAAATCAGTATTATACATTTCTTTATGTGTAATACTGGTTTTGTGTGCTGCTTTTAAGCCCGTGGGTTTTGACAATGACTCAGAACAATATGAGTACTTCTTCTATAATAATGACAATCCGTATGTTCTTATTGGTGTGGAGTATTCATATGTGGTCCTTTCGCGCTTCTTTATGTATTTTACGGATGATGTGCATATAATGTTCTTGCTGTATGGAGGTTGCGGATTGTTGATGAAGATGTCGGCTATAAAGCGACTGTCAGAATTGTGGTTTTTACCTATTATGGTTTATCTTGGCAATTATTATGTGTTGCATGAACTTACTCAGATACGAGCCTGTGTTGTGTCTGGACTATTTATGTTGGCAATAATACCTCTTGCGGAAGGAAACAGAAAGAAAGCATTTTGGCTTCTTTTAGTAGGTTGTATATTCCATTATTCGACATTGGTTCTTTTTCCTGCCTTGTTTTTGACAAACAAGGAGATGACACCAAAATGGCGCATAATATGGGCTTTGGTTGTACCAATAGGATATCTTATATATTTCTTAAAAATAAATCCATTGACAACATTACCAATACCATATATTGGTGATAAACTGGCTGCTTATCAAGAGCTTAGTGAAAAAGGTCAGAAAGGTTCCAGTATAAATGTATTTAATGCAGTGTTTATGGTGATTTGGTTCTCTTATCTTTATATATTGTATTTTTATGATACAGTAATAAAGCATAATAAATATTTGCCTTTGATGCTGCGTCTTACAGGTATGTCAATATTTCTGTTCCTTGTACTGACGTTTCTGCCAGTACTCTCGTTCCGCGTAAGTGAACTTTATGGAATAGTTGAGATATTTATATTTGCAAATATATACTATACGATAAACCCTAAATGGTTGGGCAAGACTGTTGTGCTGATAATTGGCTTGGCACAGTTTTGTATAAATGCGTTTTATGCCAATTTTTTGCATCCGTGACAGTAGATGAAAATGAATATAAAAAAAATCTTTGGTGGTGACCGTCGTACAGCACTTGTAAAGAAAAATATTGCGGGGTCATTGCTGGTAAAAGGTTGGAGTTGTATAGTGCAATTTCTTATAGTGCCTTTGTCGTTGCAGTGTCTCACAAAATATGAGTATGGAATATGGTTGACAATCAATTCCATACTTATGGGTATCGATGCTATTGACGTGGGTTTAGGTAATGGATTACGCAACAGATTGGCTGAGGCAATGGCTTTGGACAATCGCGATATGGCACGCCGCCAGGTTAGCACCACATTCTTTATGTTGGTGATGATAATAGTGCCATTGATTTTATTGTTGACAGTGGTATTGATGTTTATCGATTGCAACAAGTTGATGAATGTAGACCCTTCCCTCGTTCATGATATGCGTGGCATTCTGATAGCTTCGATAGCAATAATGGGCTCTACCTTTATTTTTAAGTTTATCGGCAATATGTATATGGGTTTGCAGCTCCCTGCTGTAAACAATATGCTTGTGGTATTGGGACAGACGGTGTCACTCGCAATATTATATGTGATCTCTTTGTTTGGAAAGAGTGATTTGATGATGGTTGCGGTTGCGTTTACCGCAGCACCGCTCTGCGTGTACATTCTTGCTTATCCAATATCTTTCTGTGGCAAGTATAAGTTTCTTGCTCCATCTTTGAAGTATTTTGATAAGCACTCTTTGCGTGTTCTGTTGTCATTAGGAGTGAAATTCTTTGTTATACAGATTTCTGGTCTTATGCTTTTTATGTCGTCGAATGTCATAATATCTCATGTGCTGAATCCAGCGGAAGTGACTCCTTATCAGATAGCATATAGATATTTCGGCATAATGTCAATGCTTTTTGCCATTATTGCTTCTCCGCTTTGGTCGGCTACAACCGACGCCTATACCATAGGTGACTGGAAATGGATAAACCGAATGATGCGCAAGATGAATTATCTGCTTGTAGGTTTCTTATTCGTATCTGTAGCTATGGTGGCTTTTGCCTCTACATTCTATCATTTGTGGGTTGGCGATAAAGTGGATGTTAGTTTGCAATTGTCAATATTGATGGCTGTTTACACTTTTGGTCTTGTGGTGAGCAATTGTTATTCAAGCATATTGTTTGGCATAGGAAAGATACGCTTGATGATGCGAATGGCAGTGCTTGAAGTTATAGTCTTTATTCCCGTACAATTTTATGTCTGTAGGGAATTTGGAGTGTATGGTCTTATCACGGTTTTGATTTTGGTGACTGTCATAACAGGATACGTTAATTACCTTCAGTTTAAGAAAATCTCAACTAATACGGCTAAAGGAATATGGAATATGTAAAGAGCGTAATAGCATGTTGCTTGAATGTATACATTCGTGCTTGTGGTGTTTGCAGACGAAAGATTTCAACACTGAAAAATCGACTATTGCTAAAACAATGTGGCAATAATGTGGTGTTTTTTCAAGGGGTGCGAATGAAAGGAGGGCATAATATTGTTGTAGGAAATGATGTTATAATAAGAAAAAACAGTACCATTGCTGCACAGACCCAATATTTCGGGCAAAAACTGAATTCCGCTATAATAATAGAGGATGGGGTGGATTTAGGCGAGGATACATTTATTACTGCATCTAACCGCATTGTTATAGGACGCAATTCCTTGTTTGGGCGTATGGTGACCGTGACCGACAATAGTCATGGAACTACAACGATGGATGATTTGTCAAAAGCTCCACATATGCGCAATGTTGTTTCCAAGGGCGAAGTTGTTATTGGAGAAAATGTGTGGATTGGCGACAAGGCGACAATACTTCCTGGTGTACACATTGGTGAAGGAGTTGTAGTAGGAGCTAATGCCGTAGTGACAAAGGATGTTCCTCCTTTTAGTGTTGTAGGTGGAATACCTGCCAGGGTTTTACGTCGTATGAAAGAAAATGATTAATTTGCAAATATAGTAAGAAATGCTTATCTTTGCATGATTTTTTAAACAGAGACTAAAAAGATATGAATTTAAGCAATATTGGAATTGTAATTATCGTTTTCCATCCCAATCCTAAGTTGTTGGAGTCCAAGCTCAAGCAGCTTGGTGGTGATGTTGCTATCGTTGTTGTCGACAACACTCCTAATGAGGTTATAGAAATAGAGCAAACCAATGTTGCCTATATACCGCTGCGTGAGAATACAGGAATTGCCAATGCTCAGAATGTGGGCATTGGCAATCTCTTGAAACGAGGATGCACTCATGTGGTGTTCTTCGACCAGG
>DAVZIG010000025.1:0-23669 GCA_052273435.1 Prevotella sp. | reverse complement strand
TTGACGCAAACGGCAACAGCTTCATCTCTGTGGAAGACTATGCCAAGGCTATGGTAGATGAACTCGCCACACCGGCACATCACAAAGAACGCTTTACTATCGGTTACTAAAATCCTCACGATTGTAGACTTATAACGATGCGGCAAGCTCACCATATTTCATGTGGTTAGCTTGCCGTTTTTCTGTTATAGTGGCTGTGCCCATTCCTTATTACAAAGCTACGCTATTCCTTGGATACCATTCGCCATAAGCGAATCCTGCCGCTTTGTATGATGAAGTCTTTCTTATGATTGTGAGGCTATACATATATATTATTCATTCAATCTTTGCTTGCTATCAAATATATCTTTGCTTGCTATCAAATCTATCTTTGCTTGCTATCAAATATTCTTTTAATTGCTGTCAAAAAAGCATTTGCTTGCAAAGAACCGCTTTTGGGTCGAGCGAGAAACTGCTCAACCCCTTACCCCATTACCACAACTATCCTAACTCCTTCTGTTACGGAAGAACTCTGTCATTAGTGTGCGGCATTCCTCCTCAAGCACACCTTGCGTGACTGTGCATTTAGGATGCAATGCCTTAGGAGCATATACCATAAAACCGCGCTTCTCGTCGGCAGCGCCAAACACCACACGACGTATCTGCGACCACCCTATTGCTCCAGCACACATGATGCAAGGCTCTACCGTGACATAGAGGGTGCAGTCGGTAAGGTATTTGCCGCCAAGCTGATTGGCTGCCATCGTTATAGCCTGCATCTCGGCATGTGCCGTTACGTCGCCAAGTGTCTCAGTAAGGTTATGGGCACGAGCTATTATACGGTCGGCAGCCACTATTACCGCTCCTACCGGTATCTCGCCAGCATCGCGCGCTGCCTCAGCCTCGTCGAGAGCACGACGCATGAACTGCTCATCCTTCTTAAGTTGTTCTTCTTTCTTATCCATATTGCACTGTTGTTTTCTACTTTGATAATTTAACTGCAAAGTTACTACTATTACACCAATTTTACGTACCTTTGTCAGAAACAATATAAAAAATCATAACCTATGGCACTTCACAACGAACTTGGCAAATGGGGCGAAGAATACGCCGTCGGCTATCTACGCGACAAAGGATACGAGATAATACAACAAGACTGGCGCATAGGACATCGCGACATCGACATCATAGCACGCACTCCTGACCGAAAAACAGTGGTGTTTGTAGAGGTAAAGACTCGCACGTCGGACATCATCACCAAGCCTGAGGATGCCATCGACATACGCAAGATTCGCAACATTGGCATTGCTGCAAATGCCTATGTCAAAGAGCAATACATCACGGACATGCTGCGCTTTGACATTATAACCATTGTTGGCAACTGCGACGACAACGCACAACTGGAACACACAAAAGATGCTTTCAACCCCTGCATGGCTTATAGATAACAAGAAGAACTATGAATATTGAACTGATACGATTAAAAGAGACTGCCTCAACCAACGACTATGTGCGCTCAATAGCCACTCCATCGACAGATGAAATGACTGTGGTCGCTACCGACCATCAAACTGCAGGACGCGGACAAGGATGCAACAAATGGGAAAGTGAGGCTGGGAAGAACTTGCTCTTCTCCATACTCACAAGCCCTACGTCTGTGGCTGCCGAACGACAGTTTGTGCTGTCAATGGCTGGTGCTCTCGCCCTTAAAGCCACTCTCGACCGTTATTGTGAGGGAATCAGCCTGAAATGGCCAAATGACATTTATTGGCACGACCGCAAGATAAGCGGCACATTGATAGAGACTTCGCTACAAGGCAAGACGATAAAACGCTGCATTTATGGCATCGGGCTTAACGTAAACCAAAGGGTGTTTCATAGCGATGCACCAAATCCTGTGTCGCTATATAATATAATAGGTGTCGAGACGCCTCTTGAAGCGATTCTCGACACCATACTAAGTGAGTTTCAGATGTACTACCAGCTTGCAGTGAACGGTTGCCACGACTGTATAGTGGAGAGCTACAATGCTGCCCTATACCGTCGCCAGGGAATGCACCCGTATCAGGACACTGCCACTGGAGAAACCTTTACCGCTCGCATCGAGCATGTAGGCACCAACGGATTGCTTAACCTTATCGACAGCCGTGACCAAGGGCGCACATACTCGCTAAAGGAAGTGAAATTCATTAATTGTGGACAAGTGTGCCGATAGGCTCACCGTCCATCACCTTCTTGAGATTGCCCACAACATCCATGTTGAACACATAGATAGGAAGGTTGTTCTCCTTGCACATGGTGGTGGCTGTGAGGTCCATCACCTTCAAACCGCGAGTGTAGATCTCGTCGTAGGTGATGTCGCTGAACTTTGTGGCTGCAGGATCCTTCTCTGGGTCGGCAGTGTAGATGCCGTCAACACGGGTTCCCTTGAGCATTACATCAGCCTCTATCTCTATGCCGCGCAATGAAGAACCGGTGTCGGTGGTGAAATAAGGAGAACCTGTGCCGGCAGAGAAGATGCACACGTAGCCTGCCTCCATTGCCTCGATAGCCTTCCACTTAGAGTAGAACTCGCCTATCGGCTCCATGCGGATGGCTGTGAGAACCTTGGTCTTAACGCCAATGGCTCCAAGTGCCGAACTGAGTGCAAGCGAATTGATGACTGTGGCACACATGCCCATCTGGTCGCCCTTAACACGGTCGAAACCCTTTGAGGCTCCGCTCAAGCCACGGAAGATATTGCCACCGCCGATAACGATGCCTATCTGCACTCCCATATCATGCACTTCCTTAATCTGCTGCGCATACTCGCCCAAACGCACCGGGTCGATGCCGAAGCTCTGGCTGCCCATAAGGCTCTCGCCGCTGAGCTTCAATAGAATTCTGTTGAACTTGCTCATTGTTTTTTCTTATATGATGATTATTGTCTGTTAATTTGCCTCAAACGCTGACGGCATAAAATGACTGCCACGCAGAAGCCAAAGGCAAAGGTACTGTAAAAATCTGACAGTAGGAAACATGCTGTCACAATAATTCAGACAAAACATAGTTATATATGTATCACACATTATATTTAATATACACACATACAACATATGACACGAACTATCGTATTTCTGTTTTCATTCTTCTTCGGATGCTTGCTCACCGAGAAAGCACACGCCGAACAGACTGGCACATGGCGACTGTACCAAAGTTACAACAATATCACCGAAATATCTCCTGCCGGCAACACGTGCTTTGCACTCGCGTCAGGCAGCCTCTTTGCATATAATGCGACAACGGGAGAAATCAGTAAGTATGACAAGAGCAACTGCCTAAGCGACAATAACATATTGCATATCACATGGTCGGCTGCGACAAAACAACTCGTCATCACCTACGAGAACAGCAACATCGACCTGCTCACAACAAGCGGTTCGGTGGTGAATGTGGCTGACCTATATCTGAAGTCAACCACCAAAGACAAGACCATTAACCACATCTACTGCAATGGCAACTATGCCTACATATCGTTGGGCTTCGGTGTGATGAAGCTCGACATGCGCCGTGGTGTGATTGCAGACACATATCAGCTCGACTTCAATGTTGCCTACTCCTATATCAAGGACGGATACATATATGCCGCATCTAAGGAGCAAGGACTGTATCGCGGAAAACTCTCTGACAACTTGCTCGACAATAGTTCTTGGCAACGCACTGGCGAATACACTGCATTGAAGGACAACCGACTCTGCGTGCAAGACGCAACTACCAAACTATGGTGGGCAAAGAACAGCGATGGCAAACTGACCTACTACTCCGTTGACAATGAGGGCAATAAAGAGTATAAGACAGAGGGAGTGTTGCCAGAAGGTCCTGCATCCAACCGTTTCTATAAACTCTACATGCATGGGGGAAAACTGTATAGTGTGGCAGGATTATGGGGACAGGAGAAGGACGGCAACAATCCAGGCGAAGTGCATGTATGGGACGGGAATGTATGGACAGAATTTGAACAACCTACCAAGAATACTCTTGGACATAACTATAGAGACCATCTGTGCCTTGATTTTGACCCTAAAAAAGAAGGACATGTGATGGTTGGATCAAAAAGCGGTTTATACGAATTTCAAAATGGTAAGTTTGTAAGACAGTTTTATAGAAAGAACAGTGTATTGGAGTCAGGTCCGACTGTTAACAGCGACAACTATACAATTGTTGCAGCACTAAAATATATGGACAACGGCGACCTTTGGGTGCTCAACAGTATGGCTACTAATCCAATATGGAAAATCTCGCAAAATGAGGACAAATGGACATCCATGCCACACAGCGACATAAAAGACAACGACAAGTATAATCTTTCCGGACTATCGATAAGCAAATCATATAATAACATAATGTGGTTTGTTAATAACTATTGGCAGAAAAACAAGGTTTATGCCTACGATTATGCCAATGACAAATATGTGAGCTATGGTCCGACATTCACCAACGAGGATGGGGATGTATTGAACCCTATCTTCATTTATACTGTCACCGAAGACCTTAAGGGCAACTTATGGATTGCATCCTCAAGTGGACCTTTCTACATCACTGTGGCTGACGCATTGGCTGGTAACGCCAACTTCGTACAGCATAAAGTGCCACGCAATGATGGTACAAATCTTGCCGACTATCTGCTTGCCAACGTAGTCACAAGATGTATAGCAGTAGACGGTGCCAACCGCAAATGGATGGGAACAGAAAATGGCGTGTTCCTGATAAGCGATGATTGCAATACACAGTTGCAACACTTCACAACCGACAATTCGCCAATTCTGTCTAACACTGTATATGATGTGTATGTCGACCAGAACTCAAACACTGTATACTTTGCCACCGACAAAGGATTGTGCTCATACGCAAGTGACGCCACACAGCCAGCCAATGAAATGAATAAAAATAATGTATACGCCTACCCCAACCCGGTAACTCCAGATTATACTGGCAAGATAACAATTGTGGGACTGAGCTTCAACTCCAACGTGAAGATAGTCACAAGCAATGGCACACTCGTAAACCAAGGACAAAGCATTGGCGGTTCATACCAATGGGACGGACATGACCTTAAAGGAAAACGTGTGGCAAGTGGTATATACATGGTTGAGGCAGCTACAGAGAACGGAGAAAAGGGTACGGTATGCAAAATAGCTGTGGTGAATTAAAATCACCGAACAGCTATAAGCCAACCTAACGCAATGACGCATAATACCCAAGTTTGTAGAGCTTGAGCATAAAGAGTTTGGGGCGGTTGCCGGAAAGCATACGTCGCTCCAACTGCCCGAACAACCGATGCATGCAACGCACACTCCACGACATGCGCCAACTGTCGATATGATTGACCGCGCTGAGCAAAGGTGAATAACCTTGCAATTCTGAAGCGATGGCATGAAGAGTGTTAAGGGCTTCTTCAAGCTTTTCTATGTAGCGAAGGTTGCTCTCGAAGGATGTATAGGCCACTGCGTTATCGATGTGCAGCACTTTAACGCCTGCTCTTTCAAGACACTTGCCAAGCATGACATCCTCATAACCATAGCCAATGATACGCTCGTCGTAAGGCACTCGCTGCAATACAGAACGACGAAGCATTATATTAGTGGTGCGGAACGACTGATAGGGACTGCGTCTACGTGACTCTACATCATGATTGCACTCCTCATACTTCTCATATCTAAAACGCAGACTCTTAAGATAGAGTTCTTGCTCACGGTCACCGCCTTTCACAACAACACCGCCACACACTGCACCACAGTCTGAAACATCAGTGTGGACATAGTTGCTGATAAAATCATTGCTAACAGGCTGCAACCTCACGTCAACCATCAGACACCACTCATACTTGCCTTGACGCAACATGGCGTTGCGCATTGCGGCACGGCAAGTGTGATGCGCCTCTGCCACATAACGGCAGCCTGACAGCTGAGAGAGCCGCTTATTAGCCTCAATGCAACGACTATCCGTACTACCATCGTCGTAGACCACGACTTCATATTCAAGACCTTTCACTTTCTGTGCCTCACTGACAAGTGAGTTCACCAAAAGCGAGGCATCGTCATTATAAACAGGAATTAGTATTGAGAGTTTGTCTATCATATTTTATTCATAGGTTATACTGCTTATAATAACGCTATAAACAGTCATTATATTGCCACATTAAACAATTTTATATATTATTCTATGGTTCTGTTTGCCCATTCCAAAAATAGATAGTAAATTTGTTAGAAAATAACCTAACAACCCGGATGATACCCAAAATAATACACTACTGTTGGCTGAGCAACGACGCAGTGCCGGCTGACTTGCAAGAATGTATGGACTCTTGGCGGAAGAAACTTCCTGACTATGAGTTTATGCTATGGAACTTCGACCGATTCCCTAAAGAGAAATCAAAATGGGTGATGCAGGCTTTTGACAGACAGAAATATGCCTTCGCCGCCGATTACATACGTCTATATGCTCTATACAACTATGGGGGCATATACCTTGACATGGATGTGGAAGTGCTGAAAACTTTCGACCCTCTTTTGCAATTACACACCATGCTGTGCTGGCAGAAGGGAGCCGACGGACTTGAAGTGGCAACATTCGGCACGGAGAAAGGAGCTAAATGGATAAGCGATTGCCTTGAATATTACAATGAACGCGACTTCATACAACCTGACGGAACGCTCTCCACTACCCCACTTCCCAACATTGTCGAGGACACACTGCGCCAAAAGGGTTATTGCTTTGCTGACTGTCATTCCATATCCGAGGCAAAAACAGTGGAAAGCAACAACGACACACGCACACTGCCTGTTCTTAATGACTGCTTCTTCAGCCCACGCTCCTATAATGACGCTAAGATGCTTATCACCAAGGACACCTATTCCATTCATCATTTTGCAGGAACATGGTTGCCTTGGTATAGTAGAATGAAACGCAACATATATAACTCACTCGGACTGAAAAACCAAAATCCAATAAAAACACTAAAGGACGCTCTAAAAAGATTGGTGTTTCGCAATAAATGATATATATGCACAGAGGTTACAGAGAGCGGTAAAGACGCTCATAAACCTCAGCCACATGGCGGTAGTCGTGATACTTACGGACAAACTCTATACTCTCGCGCGACATTCGGGCGAGAGTGTTTTCTGTGAAGAATGCACGTTCTATGATTTCCTCATTATCAGAATCTGACAGTTCCGGACTGACGTTAATTATAGGACGCAGCTGTTGCTCGCCTATGAATTCATAATAATCCTCCTCACCTCCACCTATAACAACCGTGCCGCAAGCCATTGCAGCCAAGGAATTCATTGATGGAGTATAACTGTAGAACTGATCGACAAGCACGTCAGCAGCATTAAGCATACGAAGATATTCATTATAAGGGACACCTTCAACATAATTAATTACGATTCTGCCAGGGTGACGACGAGCCACAGCCTCAACAAAAGAGGCTATGCGCATGGCTCCCTTAAGATACTCGCGGTGGGGCTGTAGACCAACAAGGACTTTTATAGCCTTTGTATTTGTTGTTGTTGCTATCTTTATATTTTCGAATGGTATCTCCATAGGTAAAGGTATGTAATGCAGACGGCGGTGAAAGTCTTTAGTGTCATAACACAAATAATACTCATAGAGACACGCTACAAGAGCATCCGACCCATACGAAACAGTGCGCCAACAAGCCATGTATTGACTACGCATGTGCTCGGCAATACGTTGACGGTTGGCCTCCACGTTTTGCTCACGACCATTCCAATAAGTGTCTGAATAGGTGGGCACACCACGCGACTGCATCAGAAACAGTTGCGGATCGTCCGAAAAACATCCCTTTAACACACGGCGGTTAAAGAGACGCAGGAGAAGAAAAAGCCAACGATTCCATCGGGCTTTTAGAGGAATGAACGTATAACCACTAAGTTGAACGATGTCGTTGCCGCATAATTGCGGCAACGACTTGAGCAAACTCCATAATACCCACAGCCCTCCTAACTTACCCCAACGCTCAGGACGGTGCAAGTCGATGTCGCGTGGAGAATTATGCCAGCCATTACCATCGGACATTATCAACACTTTATGTCCAAGTTCCTCCAAACCACGTTTCAATGTGTTGTGCAGATAACTACACTCACCAACCAACAATATCTTCATACACTCTTTCTTACTATTGATCCTATTTGTTTACGCTCCTGCCTTCCTAACATTCATGCCACTTGCACCATAGCATATACTCATGGAATTTATTCTCACGAATGAGACGCTCTATACTACGCAACTTTATGTCAGATGTATGCCATTCGTTTAACTTTTCGGCTATCAAATCACGCTGCACAACAAACACAGCACGTGCCACTTCCTTTGGCAATCCCATCACACACCATGTGTTCATGAACATCTGATGAAGCATCATGTCGTATTGCCTTTGGTCGAAGGCAATGCCTAAAGTCTCGCGGTCGCGGAGCAAACCAAGAGTAATATAGAGATTGTCGATGGCCTTAGGCTTGCCTGCAAACGTATGACTTATACTACTACGACGCATCCTATAGCCGAAAACAAGCGTGTCAACACTTGCAATACGCTTGCACATGGGTTCGAGTATCATGCAATAAATGGAGTCCTCAAACCAATAGCCAAGCGGAAACTCCACATTACAGAACAGACTACGGCTAATCAACTTGCCACATACAAAGCCATTAGTCTGCCGAGTGTCGTCACTTTTAGGAAGTACATTATCATGCTGAATCATGTCGTATAGAGACGCTAATCCAGGTATTAATGAGAAATCGCCATCACGGTCGGCAAAACGACGGAATCCACCGTCAACCATGTCGACTTCTGCTTTCTTTGTCATACGCATCAAACTGTCAATAGCCCCTGGCATCAGAATATCGTCGGAATCAACAAACATAAGATAACGCCCATGGGCCTGACGTATGCCAGCATTGCGCGCACCAGAGAACCCCGCATTTGGCTGGTCAATCACCTTTACATTGGGCAAATGCTCGTATTTTGCTATAAGACTACGTGTGGAGTCGGTTGAACCATCATTGACAATTGTTACAAAGAAACTATATTCTGTCTTTTGGGACAGGATAGAATCGAGACACTGACAGACATAAAGCTCCACATTGTAGCATGGCACTATCACCTCTACATCGCAGTCGGCGGCAACAAAATCATGATGACATATACACGAACTGCCTGGGTCATGAGAATAGGAGTGGAGCAAGCGCAATGCCGAAGCCGCATCCTCGGGAAACTGCTTTGCGGAAGATTTGCAAATAGAACTGGCAAGCGTCTCTATACGATAAAACAATTCAGCAAGCCGTAGACGTTTGGCTATTCTCACATAAGTCATTTTCATGCGATTCATAATGTTATTTCAATACATTCTAAAGTCTGCGACCTTTCACATACTTGTTAAAATCAATGATGTCAGCACCACGCAATCCCGACATAACTAAAAGTCTCTTACCTAACTGCTCCACAAGATAAGCCACACCACCCCATCTTGGCTCTTTGCTTCCTTTCCACATAGTCATAGCACGATAATGCTCATACTCTGACTTCAGAGGATGATGACAGTTAGAAAACCATGGTTTGGGAATGCCAGTGAAATGCACCACTACTGGACGTTGCTGACCATCACACATCTGATTGTCAAATTCCCACGACATCACAGAATTGCGCGTATCAAACCAATATTCATTAAGCATATTGTATCTCAAAGGAAGTGTCAACTTGGACTCACGAAACACATAATTTAAAATATCCTGATCATGACAAGCAAGGCTGTCGGATTTTGCAGATGCACATTCACAGAATTCTCTCAACACATTATTCTTACGCCAATATTCTATGTTGAGAACCAAGACTCCGGCATTAAAATAACCCATATGTTGTGGATAATGTAAGCGATTGAACGGATCAGGGCGGTTGTTGTAGCTGTCGGGCACAGCAGCAATCGCCTTGCCCTGCATATCAAGATTCCAAAGTTCACTTATACTATCCATAACAATAATGTCACCATCAAGATAAATCACACGATTGACATCGGAAGGCAACACCTCGGTGAGAAAGAGCCTATAGTATGTTGCATACGTAGCACCAACATGAGTGTTCTGCCCCTCACGACCTATAGGGAAGGAGCTGAAACGAGACTCGTCCATCTTATAGAACGCAACCTGCTGTCCATAAACATCGGCTATACGTTTTATCTGTGAGACTTTTTCATTGGTTATGCCATCATGCAACAAATACACACGAATGTGCTCACCGCGGTTGTTCTCGAACAGCGAGGTGAGCATAATGCCTGTCTGCATAACATAGCAGCTGTCAGTGGCGCATACAATTTCCATAATCGTTGATATTTATATCCAACAAAGATACACATTTTACCAAACATACACGACAAAAAACAAATCCTTTTATATTTTATGCCCAATATTTGCTAAGTAAATATAGCAAAACTCAATTGTAATAAATTAGTAGGGTAAAGGAAACATAAAAAAATGTTTGGATGCTTTGTCGTGACAAATTAAAATGCTACCTTTGCAAATGGAAAGATGTATATGCCAACACTGTGACATGACACAAATGGCACAGATGTTGCTATACTATTATTATATTACGAGATTACACGTTTTATAAAAAACAAATAAAAAATTATGGTAAACTACAAAGAATTGGGCTTGGTGAACACACGTGATATGTTCGCAAGAGCCATCAAGGGTGGTTATGCAATTCCTGCATTCAACTTCAACAACCTCGAGCAGCTTCAGGCTATCATCAAGGCTTCTTCAGAGCTTAAGTCACCGGTTATCCTTCAGGTTTCTAAGGGTGCTCGTGCTTACGCTAACGAGACTCTCCTCCGCTACATGGCTGAGGGTGCAGTTGAGTACGCTAAGGAGCTTGGCTGCAAGCATCCTGAGATTGTTCTCCACCTCGACCACGGAGACAGCTTCGAGCTTTGCAAGAGCTGCGTAGACCTTGGTTTCTCTTCAGTAATGATCGACGGTTCTTCACTTCCTTATGAGGAGAACATCGCTCTTACAAAGAAGGTTGTAGAGTACGCTCATCAGTATGACGTAACTGTAGAGGGTGAGCTCGGTGTATTGGCAGGTGTTGAGGATGAGGTTTCTTCAGAAGTATGCCACTATACAAAGCCTGAGGAGGTTATCGATTTCGTTAGCCGCACAGGTGTTGACTCATTGGCTATCTCTATCGGTACTTCACACGGTGCTTACAAGTTCACACCAGAGCAGTGCACACGCGACCCGAAGACTGGCAAGCTCGTTCCTCCTCCATTGGCATTCGACATCCTCGACGAGATTATGGAGAAGATTCCTGGATTCCCAATCGTTCTCCACGGTTCTTCTTCTGTACCACAGGAGTATGTTGACATGATCAACGAATATGGTGGCAAGTTGCCTGACGCTGTTGGTATTCCTGAGGAGCAGCTCCGCAAGGCTTCTGCTTCTGCAGTTTGCAAGATCAACATCGACTCTGACTCACGTCTTGCCTTCACCGCTGCTGTGCGCAAGGTATTCCATGATAAACCAGGTGAGTTCGACCCACGTAAGTACTGTGGCCCAGCTCGCGACCTCATGGAGCAGATGTACAAGCACAAGATCACTGAGGTGCTCGGCTCTGACAACAAGCTCGCTCAGCTCGACTAATCAAGCTGCTTAGACAAGCTAAAATAATACGCGTTTGGAATCGTTAGGTTCCAGACGCGTTTTTTATTTTCATTAATATTTGGTTATTTGTATTATTCCCCTTAAATTTGCATATTAAACAATGCGGTTATGATACAAAACGATGTACTTGGAACTGCTAAATTGGAAGGGTTCACACAAGGTATGGCTGAAGGAAGAGCAAAGGGAATAGAGGAAGGCAAAGAAGAAGGCAGAAAAGAAGGCAAAGAAGAAGGCAGAGAAGAACGTTCAATAGAAATTGCTAAGCAAATGAAAATAATGAATCTCTCTGATAGACAGATCTCTATAGCTACAGGACTCAGCACAGACATCATCGACAAACTATAAAGAAATAAGGTGTATCAAAACTCAAGTATATGAGTTCTGACACACCTTATTTATATTATATACTTTATAAGTTAAAAAATATACTTTACTTCAAGTTCATAATCTGCTTACCAGTCTCGTTCTCTGGGCTCAGCTCAAGAAGCTTCTCAGCATACTTCTTAGCCTCTGCCACCTTGTCGTTCTGGATATAGTGTACGGCAAGATAGTTGTAAGCTGTAACGAGCTTGTTGTTGTCAGAAGCTGTCTTCTCATCCTTAGCATTGATCAGCTCAATAAGCTTTGTATAGTAAGGAAGTGAAGCACCTACCTTGAGGTCTGGGTTGATCTGATAGTAAGCTGTAGCCTGCTTAGACACTGCATAGATAGCAGCATAGTCGAACTTCTCAGCAATCAAGCCATAGATGTCGGCAGCCTTCTTGAAAGCTTCCTTCTTCTCGGCATCTGAAGTTGCAGCGTCGGCCTGCTCGATATAGATGTCGGCAAAGCTATCATACTCCTTGTATGTCACACCCTCACCCTTATCCTTCAAGTACTGCTCATAAGCAGCAACAGCCTCACCAAATCTCTTAGCCTTGGTATAAGCCTCTGCAATATACTTGTTAACGTCCTTGTTCTCCGGATCTACCTCAGGGATATGCTTATAAGAAGCAATTGCCTCGTCACACTTACCAGTGTTGATAAGAGCATCAGCATAGTAGATATAGTCGTTGGGAGTGTACTTGATGGTGTCGGTAGCAGAGAAGAGCTTTGCACCATAGTTAACTGCTGCATCGTACTGCTTCAATTTGTCTGAACCATAAAGACCGATACGGTTGAATGAACCATACTCAGGATACTTCTGGATGCCAGCCTCTGAGAGCTTAACAGCCTTGTCGTACTGCTCAAGAACGTATGCTGTAGAAGCATAGTCGAAGAGGATGTAGTCTTCAAGCGAAGACACGTTCTGAACCTTGTCATAGTAGTTCATAGCCGACTTCAACTGGTTGTTAGAAGAGTACATGTAGCCAGCAGCTGCGTCAACAGGATAGTCAGGCTTTACAGAGCGGAGCTTCTCAAGCATAGCCACGGCACCATTCGGGTCAACCTTCTGGTAAACACGTGCATACTTGACATAAGCAGAAGGTTCCTGCGGAGCCTGCTGAGTAGCCATCTCATAGTAAGAAGCAGCCATACCACCGTCGTCTTCAGCCGAAGCGATGTCACCACGGAGAATATAGCCAGAGGCACTGTTCTTGCCAACCTTCATAGCCATATCAGCATAAATCTTAGCTTGCTCGAAGTTCTTAGCAGCAAGGAAAGCGCGTCCAAGACCAGCCAAAGCGTCGGCATTCTTCTTGTTAGCCTTAACATAATCCTTTACCTGCGACTTAAGAGCGACAGCGTCACCCTTAGCGTCTACTACTACCTTTGTAATGGCATCAACCTGCGCCTTAACGTCCTGAGCCATTGTCGGTGCTGCGATGCTGAGCATCAGAGCACCTGCTACGAAATATTTATTAATTGCCTTCATAATTCAAAGTTTAAAATTTTCAATATGGGTTATTGTTCACATTAACATCGCGTATAGTTATCTCGCCACGTGTGGGCAACAATCCTGCCTTGAAGACGATAAGCTGTCCCTTTGGCTGCTCAATGAAATGAGCAAAGCCCCATGGTAGGCCACGCTTTGGATCGTTCAAAAGAGCGTAAATAGTTCGCACAAACGGATAACGACCATTAAGCAACCATGCTTGATAGGGTTTCCATGAGTTTAAAGGAGTTGCCTTGGCAAGCTTCGACACAGACATAACGGTTATAGCCTTGTTCCATGTTGTGTTAGTTGAGTCGCGCTTGTCGTTGAGCCAATTGCTACCAATAACACCTATAGCATTCGGAGTCTTTGCAACATAGTCGATAACATCTTTGCTGTCTTGCGCTGCAAATACATTTGGACTATCAATAGGCTTTCCACCGAGAATGGAATCGCAGCAGTAGTTCACGGCACTCGACTTGCGATTGTCGAAGCAAACCCAAATCTCACCGAGCTTCGAACCTGGGTTCACCTCGCTCCACTTGGTTTTCTTACCTAAAAGAATTTCCTTGATGTCATTCACGGTGATACATGAATCAAGATTCTGGTTGTTGCAAATGAGAGCCATACCATCATAGGCAAGAGGAACAGCCTCGGGCAACATATTCAAGCCTTCCTTAATGTATGTATACTCCTTAGGAGTGAAGTTGCGAGCAGTTATAGTGAGCCATATTTTCTGCTGAAGAAGCATATTGATGCCGTCAATCTCGTTGGTGTAAATAGGTTTGAGCTTAGTATTAGGACACTGCATCTGATACACCTGAATGAGTTCGTCGATTATCGGACTGAAACTCTCATCACAAGCGAAGCTTATCTCTCCTTGAGTTGTGGTGTCGGTTCTGCCGTCCTTACGTTTCTTCTCTCCGCCACATGACATCATAACAAGAATCATTGCAAGCAGAGCAAGAATTGATATTTTCATAGAATTTATCTTCATAGCTGCACCTAAATAATTAGACAATTTTATGTAATATATAAATTATTTTCAAAACAAGTTGACCAAGTGATCGGTCGGTGGGGCATATCCAGCGTCTGGCGCTGATGAAGGAGTTTGTATTTAAACTACAACCATCCATGAGCTCCAGTTTGAAAAACCGGAGCCACGTGGATGGTTGTTATCGTTAATCTTACAGAGTTTTCATGTAAGATTCAATCATGCGTCAATATTACTGTAAGCGGAATGTAACAGGAACCTGATACTTCACACGTACAGCAGAGCCATTCTGCTTACCAGGAGTCCACTTAGGCATGCCCTTTACCACGCGCATAGCCTCACGGTCGAGTGACGGGTCAACCGAGCGAAGTACATTCACATCGGTGATAGAACCATCACGCTCCACAACGAAGCCTACAATAACACGACCCTGCACGCCGTTCTCAGCTGCTACAGTAGGATAGTGCATATTGTCACGGAGATAAGCCATAAGAGCTGCGTCGCCTCCAGGGAACATAGGCATCTGCTCTACTACGGTGAAAATCTTAGTCTCCTCAACCACCTGCTTAGGAGGTTCTGGAGCAGCGATTTCTTCCTTAGCCTTGAGCACAGCACCACCTACTTCGTCGTTACCCTCAACAGTGAAGGCACCAACAGCCTTGTCGCTCTTTTGTACCTCATCAAGCTTAATCTCGTCCTCTTCCTTAACCTCTTCGTCCTTTTTGATGACAGGAGCGGTAAACTTAACAGAAGACTTAACCTGCTCGACAACCTTTTCGGGCTCTTGTCTGATGATCTCCTTCTTCTCAACCTTAGCCTCTTTCTTCTCAGTATTGAGTTTAGCGAGCTCTACGGCTTGAGTATTCTCAACCTTCTTGTTAGCCTCAGCCATACGCTGGAGCTGAAGTCCGAGATAAAGGAGTACTGCAGCAAGGCCTACGATAATCAAAGCCCAAACGTTGCGCTTGCCTGTGCTTTTGCGCAGCTGATAGGCTCCGTATGACTGGTTTCTGCCCTCGAATACAAGGTCAGTCCACTCATTGGATATCAAATCTATTTTTGACATTTCTTCGTCCTTTCTTTAATTATTAGTCATTTACTTGATACCTTTCGATGCAAGAAGCTTAGCATCCTGCTCGTTG
Source organism: Prevotella sp. (assembly GCA_052273435.1). Classification (GTDB taxonomy): domain Bacteria; phylum Bacteroidota; class Bacteroidia; order Bacteroidales; family Bacteroidaceae; genus Prevotella. Next base: position 7,985 of record DAVZIG010000025.1, on the reverse strand, counting down.
ATCTTGTCAATGACGTAAGTACCAATACTGCAGATAGTCATCTCGTCCAAAGCATCAACCATGTTCTTGTATGAAGCCCCGTCAGTACACTTGATGATAATGGTCATGGTAGGCACCTTGCCAGAATCAAGTTCACCCTTCTTAATCTTAGTCAGAGCAGCGTCGTACACTTCCTCTGGGTAAGCAGCTGGGTTAGCGAGCTTCTTCTTGTCAAGAGCGTCCTTAGCCATCATAATGTCCTTAACTGGCTGCGAGCCATCCTCGGTAATGTGGTTGAAGAGAACCGAGCGGATACCCTTCTGACCCCATGTAGTTTCCTTCAGACAGTTCGGGTCGTCATACTTAGGCAAGCCATCAACGTGATAGATCTTGTCGTTACCACACACAAAGATAGTGATGGTCTGTGATGCCTTAGCAGCGTTACGATCCTTATCAGAGATATTCTCGTCGTTCGAAGGCATGGTCAAGTTCATAGTCTGAGGCTTAGCCAAAGATGTACAGAGCATGAAGAACGTGATAAGAAGCATCATCATGTCCACCATAGGCGTGAAGTCCACGCGGGTCTGCATCTTTTTCTGTCTGCTTGCTTTTTTCTTTGCCATGTCTTAGTCCTCCGATTTTGATTTAAGTGCGGTAATGAGATAGTAACGGTTCTCGCTCATGTCCTGCAATTCCGACATCATCTTCTTTATGACCTTGTACGGAGTGCCTGCGTCTGCCTTGATGGCAAGCTTCATTTCCGAGCCGTTGTTATCACGAGCCATTTTAACCCAATCTTGGAACTGGCTCATCTTACCGTCCACGCTATCAGTAGGGATACCCTTTGATGCCTGGTATTCATTCAATCTATCTTCCTGGCCCAGAGCAGTTGCAAGATCCTGCATATTGACACCAATAGTGGCAGCACCGCGGGCAGTTTCTACCTGTCCCTTAGTAAGCTGCACGCCATACTGGTCTGCCATGCCCTGAACGAGTTCGCCCATTCTTTTTGGATTATCCATTCCAACAAAGATTCGGCCATCCTTATCGCAGAGTATTGTCAAGACATTTGTCTCCGGTACCTTGATTTCAGATACCGAGCCTGGAGTAACGACCTTCACTGCCTCGTTCTTTACGAATGTTGAAGTCAACATGAAGAACGTAAGCAAGAGGACCATCACGTCAGACATAGGAGTCATGTCTATCCAAACGTCCGCTTTCTTAACTTTTACTTTACCCATAATGATAAATGTTTTAAAGGGTTAGTAAAATTAAGCCTCGTCTGCGTGGTTTGCTTCGTATGTCTTAGCAATAGTGTAACCTACTTCGTCAAGAGCGTATGTAAGCTTGTCGATCTTGTTTGAATAGTAGTTGTATGCGACTACGGCTACCCATGATGTCAAAATACCAGAAGCGGTATTTACAAGGGCCTCAGAGATACCTTCAGAAAGCTGGAGAGAGTCACCACCACCACCAGAAGCAAGAGCGGCGAATGAACGGATCATACCAACCACAGTACCGAAAAGAGCGGTAAGAGTACCGAGTGTAACGATAGTAGCGATGATAGGCATGTTCATCTGGAGAGTAGGCATCTCAAGCTGAGTAGCCTCCTCGTGAGCCTGCTGAATCTTAGAAACCTTAGCTGCACGCTTGAGGTTAGGAGTATTCTCCATTTCCTTGTAAGCTGCGATAGAAGCACCAACAACGTTAGCTACGCTACCCTGCTGCTTGTCACAAAGCTGCTGAGCCTTAGCCATATCACCAGCAGTGATAGCCTGCTTTACAGAAACGACAAACTTGCCGAGTGAGCTCTTACCGAAAGCTGTGCGAAGAGCGAAGAAACGCTCGATAGAGAGAGCGATTACAGAGAAGAGCAATGTAATAATTACTGGAACGACAACACCACCTTTGTAGACTGTACCCATGAGGTTACCGTCCTTAACTGGCTGTGTTGGGTCATTGTTCACGAAGTGCTCAGGAGCACCCAGAATGTACTGGAAGAACAACACTGCGAGAACGAAACATGCAAGGATGATAAAGAACGCGTTTTTAACACCCTGGAATCCTGAAGACTTCTTCTTCGGATTCGCTTTAGCTTGTGTAGTTGCCATAATTTTTTTGTAGAATTTAATAAGTTATTAATGGTTAAAAATATATCCGTTGTTTGGGTTGTTTTTAGCTTTCCACTCGTGTTAGATGCCTGTAGGCAATACCGTGCGCGGCACACCATAAGGCGCGCTGAGCAACACGAATATTCATACGATTATTGGCATTAATTTACGGTTTGCTATTTATACGGGGCAAAGTTAGCAAATAATGGCAAATAATCGTATGAATATATCACTTTTAACATATTTTTATTTCAATTTTCCAAGAGTTTCCTTTATTCGGCGCATTGCCTCGCGAATATTATCGTCGCTTGTGGCATAACTCATACGGAAACAGTCGGAATCTCCAAAGGCATCACCACCCACTGTAGCTACATGTCCTTCCTCAAGGAGATACATGGCAAGATCGGTAGAACTCTGTATGGTGCGATTGCCATCGGTCTTGCCATAGAAGCTGGAGCACTTGGGGAAGAGATAGAAGGCGCCTTCAGGCTTGTTAACTTCAAGACCCGGTATCTGCTTTGCAAGCTCCACGATGAGGTCGCGGCGACGCTCGAACGCCTGACGCATTGTTTCAACACATTCCTGCGACATAGTATAGGCTGCCTCGGCTGCTTTCTGGCTTACTGAGCAAGGACCACTGGTGTACTGTCCCTGAAGTTTATTGCAGCCCTTGACAATCCACTCTGGAGCGGCGATAAATCCGATACGCCATCCTGTCATGGCATATGCCTTTGACACACCGTTGACGATGATTGAGCGCTCCTTCATGCCTGGGAACTGTGCTATGCTCTCATGACGTCCTATATAATTAATGTGTTCGTATATCTCATCAGCGAGAACATACAAGCCATCATGACGCTTGATTACCTCAGCCAAACCTGCAAGTTCTTCCTTAGAATACACACTGCCAGTAGGGTTGCTCGGTGAGCAGAGTATAAGCATGCGTGTCTTCGGCGTGATAGCTGCCTCAAGCTGCTCAGGCGTGATCTTGAAGTCCTGCTCGAAACCCGCGTTCACGATAACAGGTGTACCACCAGCAAGCTTCACCATCTGAGGATAGCTCACCCAGTAAGGAGCGGGGATTATCACCTCCTCGCCATCATTGACGAGAGCCATAACGGTATTGCAAACGCTCTGCTTGGCACCGTTAGACACGAGCACCTCTGATGTAGTGTAGTCGAGATTGTTCTCGCTCTTAAGCTTTGCCACAATTGCCTTGCGCAAGTCCATGTAACCGGGAACAGGCGAGTAACGCGAGAAATTCTCTTCGATAGCCTTCTTGGCTGCTTCTTTGATGTGGTCGGGAGTGTTGAAGTCGGGCTCGCCCACACTGAGGTTTATCACGTCTACACCTTGTGCCTTCATTTCGCTGCTCTTCTGCGACATCGCAAGTGTTGCCGACGGAGCCAGACGATTAAGGCGATTTGATAATTCTGCCATAATATTTGGTATCTATCGTTTATTATTTCTTGCAAAATTAATCATAAAAATCGAGTTATACGAACATTTAGCAAGCGAAATAAGATCAAAAGGATAAAAAAATTAAAAACCTTGATTTTATTCATAATCCTTACACATTTCGACATGCTAATGACATACAAACAAAAACAAGAATTAACTACAACATGGCTTTTGAAGTTGTTTGCCACACCACCCAACATAGGGAATATGGAACACTCAACAGACGGCTTTGCCGAGACTCAACAGGCGCCCCATTTCTTGGTGTTATTAAGACCTACTTTCAAGTATTATTAAGACCAAGTTCGGTCTTGATAGAATATCAACATTATTCTTAATATAAGACAAAAAAGGTTCAGAAAACCCTTTAAAAAAACATTTGCTATATTAACTTCTTCAACAACGCAAGACAATTGCCTTATATAAGAATTTTAGAACAGCTATCTACAAAAAAAACATAGCGGAATTAACATTGCCACACAAAACGAAAGCAACATTAATTCCGCCAACTTATCTGTTTACTTCAAGTGCAAGGTATGCCCCATACGGTCGCGCTTTGTCTTGAGATAACGCTCATTGTATTTGTTAGGAATGACTTCAATAGGCACATTCTCAACTATCTCAAGCCCGTAGGCCTCAAGTCCCACACGCTTTGTTGGATTGTTGGTAAGCAGACGCATTTTATGCACGCCAAGATGACGAAGCATCTGAGCACCACAACCATAGTCACGCTCATCTGGCTTGAAACCAAGATGTGTATTGGCATCAACGGTATCGTAGCCTTCCTCCTGAAGCTTGTAAGCCTCTATCTTGTTCATGAGCCCTATGCCACGTCCTTCCTGCTGCATATACACAAGTACGCCCTTACCTTCTCTTTCAATCATTTTCATGGCCTCGTGCAATTGCTGGCCACAGTCGCAACGCTTCGAGCCGAGAACATCACCTGTGGCACATGACGAATGTACGCGCACAAGAACTGGCTCATCCTCACGCCACTCACCCTTCACGAGAGCCATATGCTCAAGTCCGTTGCTCTGCTGACGGAAAGGTATAAGACGGAAGTGTCCCCACTCTGTAGGCATGTCAACCTCTTCACCAACCTCTATAATGCTTTCTTTCTTCAAGCGGTAGGCAATAAGATCCTTGATGGTGATGATGCGCAAGCCCCACTCCGTAGCCATCTTATGCAATTCCGGCATACGAGCCATAGTACCATCCTCGTTCATTATCTCCATGAGTGCTCCTGCGGGATAAAGTCCTGCAAGACGACAGAGGTCAATGGCTGCCTCGGTATGTCCGCAACGACGCAACACACCATTATCCTGAGCGTAAAGCGGATTGATATGACCTGGGCGACCGAATGTCTGCGGTGTAGACTTCGGGTCGGCAAGTGCCTGTATGGTAGCTGCGCGGTCGTGAGCAGACACACCAGTGGTACAACCCTCAAGTTTGTCAACAGTCACTGTAAACGGAGTGCCGAGCATTGAAGTGTTGTCGCTCACCTGATGCGGCAGGTCGAGTTCCTCACATCTCGACAGCGTGATAGGAGCACAAAGCACGCCACGTGCGTTCTTGAGCATGAAATTCACTTTCTCCGGTGTTATCTTCTCGGCTGCGATAATGAGATCACCCTCGTTCTCGCGGTCTTCATCGTCAACGACGATTACGAATTTGCCGTCTTGGAAATCCTTCAGAGCATCCTCGATGCTACTAAGCTTGAACTCTTCCATATTTTATAATGTTTAATGTTAAATATTTTTATTTTTTAATTGATTCTACGGGGCGACATTTCAGACACCGCTCACCTTGCCATTAATGCCTTTATTCTATCTGTTATTATTTCATTTTCAGCCTTCACCGTGCGCAGGTCGCGCCACAGACGCAGACGGAAACGCCACATGCGGAAGTATAGCGCGAATCCGAGCGGTATGATTGCAGCCGATACTATGTTGAGCCAACGGCGCTCAAAGGGCCGAGTGTGCGCCCTTACCGACATCATAGGATAGGCACTAAGATGATTGACAATAGTACGGTCGCGCGAATTGCTGAGATCCTCGATTACAGCCTCAAGCTCTTCATTGATGCGCTCTATCACATGGTCGGGTTCATACTTGAAGAACACTTTTACCCAGTTAGGTGCATGACGCAAACGGTGGGCCTGTGAGTACCGCTCTATCTCGGCTGTTATGCCATTAAGGCGTTCAAGATCTTCTGCATAATTTGGATCATTGATAACCACCTCCTTACGGTAAATCGGACGTTTTACGCGCAGTCCGAAGAACCTGCGGAATATGTCGGCATAAAGGTCCATATTGAAAACAACGGAGTCGTTGGTTGCCTTGTATGTGAAAAACACCGCCATTGGCACAAGCACTGCTGGTGCTAATCCCTTACCAAACCATATCGTCCACATACCACCCCGTGCCATACGGTAGCCCGAGTTGTCAAGTATATAATACACAATGAACACGAGCACAGATATGAGCACTGGCAATCCCAAGCCTCCCTTTCGAATGATTGCGCCGAGCGGCGCACCTATAAAGAAGAATATCAGACACGTAAGCGCAAGCGTTATCTTTGCCACCCACTCTATCTTATGCAGACGGATGAGCTTGTCGCCGTCGCCTGTAATCATTGACTTAAACTCGAGATCACTCAATCGCGACTGCACCTTCTGCAAAGCCGCACCCACTGCCGCTCGTTTGCTGTCAACAGGGAGCTTGGCGTAGACGGAATCTACATTATAAGCCAAGGTGCGAGCCAACCTCAACGAACGCAAAGAGTCGCGCTTCGACACAGAAGTTAGATTATAAAACATGCGCTGGTCGCTGTCATAATAGTTGCGACCTATGCTATCATACTGAGCCGATATGGAGTCCATGTCATGCGATATTTGGGCAAAACCCTTACCTCGTGCGTCGTTCGACATGGATGAAGCATCGTTTATATTAAAGTCACCATCGTAGTCGAGCACAATACGCTTGGCCGTGAATGATTCGCGACGATAAGGCACCGCTGCACTTCCTGCAAGTTCCTGAGCTTGCATGTTCTCAAACCACTCGCCACTCCACAGAGTAAGCAGCAGATGTTTCTTCTCTGCCGTGGCTTGCAACATACCTGAGTCGGCAAGGATTATAGCTTGATCCTCATACGAACCCGTCATGCGATAAATCATTATACCATAGAGTTTACCCGTATTGAGGTCTTTCTTCTGGACATAAAGGTTGGAATTAGGTATGCCGTCGTAGAATATACCCTCTGGTATCTCCAGCTCAGGACTCTTCTGCTTCATAGACATGAGCATCAGCCCCAACTGCCGGTTGGCGTTTGGACCTATGGTATTCTGAAAATACAGCGACATGAAACATATCGCTACGGTTATTACAATGAGCGAGCGGAAAGCCTGCATAAGCGAGATGCCAGCCGCCTTTATGGCGGTAAGTTCGGAACTCTCGCCCATATTACCGAAGGTGATGAGCGACGACAGAAGAATTGCCAGCGGCAACGCCTGCGGCACGAGCATCAACCCCATATGCCAAAAGAATTCGGCAAGCACGTCCATTGACAGACCCTTGCCTATAAGCTCATCGATGTAACGCCACAGAAATTGCATCATCAGTACGAACTGACAGATGAAGAATGTTCCTATGAACAATAGTCCGAATTGCTTTGCTATGAATATATCTAATTTCTTTATACGAAACATGCCGTTATACTATTTCCAATGTGTCTGCAAAATTAGCATAAAAAATCCACAAACTCTTATATTTAATGTTTTTTGTAATGCGAGTTACTATACTCCGTTGCGCAAGCTCAACATCTTGAAGTTGTGTTGCCACACGCTTTGCAGCCAATCGAAGTCATCATCGGACGTGAAGTCGGTGATGTGCAGAGTAAACTCATCAGACAATGAGCTGCGCTCCATACGTATCTCAACAAACACATCTTCATCAACCTCATCATCCCAATGCCAACGTATACGGTCATAGCGGTCGAGACAGACAAGCGTACCACAGCGAGCCTCATGATGGCGCCATTCGTCACCCCAAACAAATGTTATGGAGCAGCCCTCAATCTTCACACTGTCCGCTACCCAACGTGCCAATCCGTCAGCAGTACCGATAAGTTTCCACACAATACTACGTGATGTGGACTTCAAGGGGTGCTCTATATCCAATCTTACAATAGACATACGGTGCTAATAGTTTGTAAAATAAATTCAACATATGGCTATATACACCTATTATATATAGGAGATTCGCCCTTTATCACTGCAAAATTACATTTTTTTGCCTATGAAGTGAAATTTTTTCGCAAAAAGTTTTGGAGATTAACAAAAATGTATTACCTTTGCACCCGCAATCAAGAACGATAGCTAAACAATGGCGGGATAGCTCAGCTGGTTAGAGCGCATGATTCATAATCATGAGGTCCCCA
>DAVZIG010000024.1:0-25566 GCA_052273435.1 Prevotella sp. | reverse complement strand
CATCTTATTTCGGTTCGAGCGACTGTTGTTCGAACCGAAATAAGATTATTCCACCTTGAAGCCGTCGGCATTCTTAAAACCATTAAGGAAATCACGGGCAACCATACGCTTCTTTCCTGCAGCCTGAAGCTCCACAACCTCGAGCCATTCATCAGCAGTAGCCACAAACAGATGTCCATGTTCTGCCTTAAGAGTACCTGCTGTCTTGTCGCAAGCATCACCTGTCTTTGCTGTCTTAAAAACCTTAAGCACCGATGGAGCCACGCCACCCTCATTTTTGGAGGCCAATGTTGTCCAAGTGCCAGGATAAGGACTAAGCCCACGCACGAAGTCATAAATCTTCTTTGCAGGCTGATTCCACTTTATCTCACAAGTCTCCTTGAATATCTTTGGAGCATGCTTAAGTTCCACATCCTCAGGTTGTGGCTGCGAAGGCACGTCACCATCTGTCTGGATAACAAGGTCAACGGTATCTTGGCAAATGCCAGCACCAAGTTCCATAAGTCCGTCGTAGACATATTCCACATCCGCCTCGTCGGGAATAGGGAATTCACGCTGCATAATGATACGGCCAGTATCGATGTCGTGGTCGAGGAAGAATGTTGTGACACCCGTCTTCTCCTCACCGTTGATCACAGCCCAGTTGATAGGAGCTGCGCCACGATATTGCGGCAGCAGTGCTGCATGAACATTGAATGTGCCGAAGCGTGGCATAGCCCAAACCACCTCAGGCAACATGCGGAAAGCTACAACCGCCTGAAGGTCGGCATTATACGAGCGCAATTCCTCAAGAAAGTCAGGGTCCTTCATCTTTACAGGCTGCAATACTGGCAGACCATGCTCCAAAGCATACTCCTTGACAGCAGACGCACGAAGCACCGAGCCATGACGACCTACGGGTTTGTCGGGCTGAGTAACCACAGCCACTACATTATAGCCATTCTCTACAAGACGTTTCAGTGAGCCTACGGCAAACTCCGGAGTACCCATGAACACTATACGTAAATCTTTTTTGTCCATATCTTATTTTGTTTTTGTTGATACAACTACATTTGTTTTGCAGATTTAGCTACAAAGGTAGGAATTTTCAGCGTAACATTTGGCGTAATATGCATAAAAATCTGTAACTTTGCGTTCGGTAAAAAATAAATATTCAGAATAATGACACTAAAGGAAGACATCAAAAACGCTATTGACACAATGCGCAAGGGTGGAGTGATACTCTACCCCACTGACACAGTATGGGGAATTGGCTGCGACGCTACCAACGCCGAGGCTGTGGCAAAGGTATACAAGATAAAACACCGCGACGACTCAAAGGCTCTCATCTGCCTTGCCGACTCGGTAGACCGTGTACAGCGTTATGTGCGCAATGTGCCTAATGTAGCATGGGACCTTATGGAAATCGCCGAGAAGCCTACAACAGTAATCCTTGATGGAGCGGTAAATCTCGCGCCCAACCTTATTGCCGAGGATGGCAGCATAGGATTGCGCATCACCAATGAACCTTTCTCAAAGGAACTGTGCTTCCGTTTTCAGAAGCCTATCGTGAGCACAAGCGCAAATATCAGCGGTGAGCCTACAGCACAAAACTACTGCGACATCGCTCCCGAACTGCTTGAGGCAGTCGACTACGTGTGTTGGACACGCCGCCAAGAGCATAAGCCACACACACCAAGCAGCATCATCAAGCTGACCGAAGACGGACAGGTGACAATCATCAGAAAATAGGACAAGCAGACAAAAATAAATGGAACAAACAAATTCCAACACATCCACCATGCGAAGCTTGGAACTATGGCTCTACCAATGGCGCACAAAGCATCTGTCCGACCGACAGATGACTATCATCCTTGCATTCTTAATTGGTTTCTTCGCATCGGTGGCAGCGTTTATCCTCCACTCTATCATCCACGAGATACAACAGTTGCTCACCTCGCGCTTCAACGCATCTTCGTTTAATTGGCTTTATCTCATGTTCCCTGTTGTGGGCATTTTCCTCACATCACTATTTGTGAGGTATGTGGTAAAGGACAACATCTCTCACGGTATTACGCGCATCCTCTACGCCATATCCTCAAAGCAGTCGCGACTGAAAGGCCATAACTGCTGGACATCGGTCATAGCCTCAGCCATAACCATCGGCTTTGGTGGCTCTGTAGGAGCCGAGGCTCCTATCGTACTCACTGGTTCTGCCATAGGTTCCAACCTTGGACAGTTCTTCCGCATGGACAACAAGACACTTATGCTGCTTGTAGGATGTGGTGCAGCGGCAGCTATTGCGGGCATCTTCAAGGCTCCTATAGCAGGACTGGTGTTTACGCTTGAGGTGCTTATGGTTGACCTAAGCATGGCATCTTTGCTGCCAATACTCACTGCAGCTGTAACAGCCACTTGCTTCACCTACATATTCATGGGCAGCGACTCACTCTTCAACTTCCACCTTGACGGAGAGTGGATGGTGAATCGCGTTCCGGCAAGTATCATGCTCGGAATTGTGTGCGGACTTGTGAGTCTTTATTTTATACGCTCAATGTCGGCATGTGAGGGAATGTTCGGAAAACTAAAACAGCACCGTTATGGCAAGCTTGCCCTTGGTGGCGCAATACTTAGCTCGCTCATCTTCCTCTTCCCAGTGCTCTATGGCGAAGGATATATAGCTATCAATGTGCTGCTCAACGGTATGAGCGAAGCCGACTGGAACGAGATTCTACGCAACTCTCTGTTCTATGGCCACGGCAATCTGCTCCTACTATATATAGCCTTGGTGATACTGACCAAAACATTTGCCACGGCTGCCACCAACGGTGGTGGAGGTTGCGGTGGTACGTTCGCACCGTCACTATTCGTTGGAGCATTCAGCGGATTCCTTTTTGCCCGCCTATGGAACACCTACCAAGTAGGTATCTACATTCCAGAAAAGAACTTCACCCTCCTTGGTATGGCTGGAGTAATGGCAGGAGTAATGCACGCCCCACTCACAGGCATCTTCCTCATAGCCGAAATAACCAACGGCTACGATCTGTTTATGCCGCTCATGATTGTGGCAGTAAGTTCTGTTCTCACTATAAGCATATTCGAGCCTCACAGTATCTACGCTATGCGATTGGCTCGTGAGGGCAAACTTATCACCCACCATACCGACAAGTCAGTACTGACACTTATGAGTATGGATAGCGTGATAGAACACGACTATACAGCAGTGACTCCCGACATGCCACTTGGCAAGCTTGTAAACTCCATATCCAAGAGCCACACAAGTTTCATCCCAGTGCTTGATGCTGCAGGCAGTGTACTTGGCGAGATTGACATAACAAAGATTCGCCACGTAATGTTCCGCGCCGAGCTATACAATAAGATGAACGTAAGCCAGCTTATGCAACCCATAGCCGCAATGGTGGGCATCAACGACTCGATGGAGGAGGTTATGCGCAAGTTCGACCTTAAAGGTACACGCTATTTGCCCGTAGTAAACACTGCAGGACATATCACAGGCTACATTTCGCGCTCACGTGCCTACAGTATGTATCGCAAAATGGTGGCAGACTTCTCTAATGAATAATATAGCAAGCAGCACTCTAAAAGTAGTGTGACGAACATAAAAAATCCCGTATGCGCCAAATGGTTCATACGGGATTTTTCTATGTTAAAACAATTTATATAGGAGATTAAGCGTTCTCAGCTTTACCTCCTATAGCGATTAAACAAATTCTATTCAGCCTCGCTCACTACAAAATTCTTCAATTCGTATGTAGGAGCAACATCAGAATTACTCTTGTAAATGAATGCAATGTGGACATTTTTGCCTACATAGTTGGCAAGAGAAATAGGATCTACTGTAAAGAAGTTCCATGAATTTCCGTCAGTAACATGTTTTACTTCAAGCATCTCCCATGTCGCACTATTCACATCACCGCTGAAATCATCAGACACAGCCACACTCAAGTAGTCAGAAACCTCATAAGCACCAAGCTTATTCATAGCCTCATCAAAAACAAGCTGCGGACTGTCTGACTCTGTGAGATCGATTGTCGGTGACACGAGCCAACTCTCAGATTCCTTGCATGACCCACTCGTAAAGGCAGATGCTTTCCAACCATATTGAGCTGTATTTTGCCATACATAAGTAAGCGATTGGTCACGCTTTACATCATATGCCTCAAAACCACCTTTGTCACCAAGAAGCGATTCCTCTAAATATGTACTTGGAAGCACCTCAAATCCAGACTCTGTCTGAAGGAAAGGTGTTGTCTTCTGCTTATATTCCTTAGAAGCCACCCATCCAGTAGCAGTCTTAGCATATTCCACAACAGCCATTGCTGATGAGGCATTGCGGTAAACCACAGCCACCTTTTTGCCGTTTACAGCAAACGGATACTCGTTCTGCAAGAGTGTCGGGAAATAATTGTCAGGCTTTGCCACTGTTGTAGAGCCAATGAGGTCATACCATGCTGGCTGTGCTGCAACAATAACAGCATCATTATTGGTGAACACCTTCCATGCCTTGCCATCATAACGATAAACAACAGACTTGTTGGCACCACCATTAGCAGCACGAGCCACAACCTTTGCCTTTGCAGCAGCAGAAGCCTCAGCTACGCTTGTCACCATTGTATTGAGGTACTTGCCTTCAGTTCCTGTAGCGCCAATAGAATAGCCGTATACTACAATATCCTTTCCGTTAAGACCTTCATCAACCAATCCGTCGGGCACATTAGCAAGGCTGCCCTGCTTCTCTGTTCCGTCAATGGTCACATTATAATATTTATATCCCTTTGAGTTGGTTGTGATAGAGAGGTTTCCTTTATATGTAACATAAGCTACATAAGGATTTGTAGAATAAGCTTCAAAGTCAGCTGCTACAAGATTCTTGGCTGTAGGATTCTTGAAGTTAGGCTCTTTGCCAGGAGTAACAACTTTCACCTCCAACTCAGTGTTCTTTGCAGGGAACTGCATCAAACCACCATATAGAGTTGTAGTACCTGAAACAGCCACCTCGTCACCCACACTCACCTCGCTTGCCTTGTAAACGAGAATATAACCAGTATTATCCTTAAGCAAGAAACCAGTCTTATATGTAGCACACACGATACCCTTGACAGAATACTGTCCACCATCGGTATTGGCTATAACATCCGAAATCTTATCGTACTTTTCACCAGGAGTCTCCCCCCCACCAGCAGGTTCAAAGTCAGAGTAAGCATAGTTGACTACATAAATATCACCAACCTCAGCATCATCATGAGAATCCTTGATAATTTCAGGCAACTTCGCAACTGTCTTTGGTGTGAGATATTTAGCAGAAGAAGCACCTTCCCATGCGTCGCTATAGTCATCAGATGTAAGAGTATACTCACCCTTAAGATTGTCAAAAGAAGCAAGATACTCCGACTTACCAATATACATATTATAAGAAACCTTGAACTTTGAGCCAGCGTCAGCCTCCTTATACTTTGTTCTGATGAAGGCAGGGAGGAAGCGTTCTGGAGTTATCAGATTTCCAAAGTACTTCTTGTTGCCAAGTTCTTCAAGAGCCTCTGTGTAGGCTGTTGAGTTTGACTCAGCATCAAGCTGTGCAGCGATAGCTTTGTTAGCCTCAAGTCCTGCTATGGTCTTGTAGTCGGCATTAGTGAGCACAATGCGTGTGCCATTCTTTATGTCAGTAACCTGATTGCCAAGATTGAACTGGTCATCATAGTCGTTGCATGAAGCCAGGCCAAGTGCGGCAACAGCCGACAATAAATATATCTTTTTCATGTCTTATATATCTTATTATATAATGTGAGTGTATAAAACTTAGAAATTAATCTTCAGACGTGTGCTGAATGTGCGGCCAAATGTGTAGAAACCATAGATGGTGTTCTCATTGACAGCTCCCGACTGCGGATTCCATGCCTTGCCAAGATACTGATAATCGAAGAGATTGTTGACATTGGCAGAGATAGTAGAGTTGAGACCAGCAATCTTAAACTTGTAAGAAGCATTCACGTCTACCTGGCTTGCAGAAGGTATCTTCCATGGGTCAGCCACAACATTTGTCTTACCGAGAGTAAGGTTGCTACCACTGAGTGAGTAATAAGCATAGTTGCGACCATAGAACGTCCAGTCGGCACCAAGACGGATTTCCTTGCCAATCTTCACAGTAGCACCAAGAGCAGCAGTTGTCTGTGCAGAACCACCTACGCGTACACCCTTAAGATTGATACCAGTAGTGAGGTGATCCTCAGCACCGATACCACTTGCTATTGCACCCTTAGATGTGAGAGGCTGACCGTTGTTGTCATATACATAACCTACAGCATCACTATCCCACTTCCAGTCACCAATTGAGAACATACCGTTAAGGTCGAGCCAGTAGAAAGGATTAGCCTTTACCTCAAGCTCAACACCCTTGTGCAGGGCATTAACACCAGTCATGTTGACAAAAGCCTCTGTATTGCCGATAGTAGAGCTCTTGGTCATAGTCTTGTCGAGCCACTTTGTCCAATATCCGTTCACATTAACAGTGAGCCAGTTCAAGCGATAGCCATAACCTACCTCAAGCGAAACCACCTTCTCGTTCTTTGCGTCGGGATTGGTCACATTGCTTGCCATAGGACTAAGGAATGCACCATAATTGAACTTAGGCGCACGGCTGATGTAGCCAGCATTAACGAATACGTTGTGCTGCTCGTTGAGGTTATAGTTGACACCACCCTTAACAGTGAATCCTATATAGCTCTTTGTATCCGACTTAGCGTGCTCCTTATCATAGAACAAGCGGTCGTAACGCCAGTAAGAAGTATTTGACAATGAGCCTGAAACGAAAGCCGAAAGACCGCGCTTAGAGTACTCTGTCTGGAAGAAAGCACCCTCCTGTATCACATGTCCGTCGAAATCGCGATATACGGCATCGCCCACACCAAGCTTCTGATAAGCCCATTCAGGATTGGCAGCAGCACTGTTGTTAGCCGACTTCACGTTCTTACGAGTAGTATCGATGTAATACTCACCACCGTAGAGGTCGATAATATCATTGGTATGAGTGCCCTTGTATGCACGGAAGTCCACACCACCATAGAAGTCAATGTTCGGAGTAAGCTTTGTGGTATATGTAGAAACGAGTCCATACCAGTTGTGATAGTTCTTAGCCTTTGACATGATGAGCATAGAACCATGCTCCGAAGCAGCGTTGATATCCTGGATAGCTCCATAGTCGAATGTACCGTCGCTCTTGCGGAACTTTGTCTGCAACACACCATAGTTAGCTCCATACCAATCCTTATAGCTATAGCCATATTCGTCATTACCCTGACCGCTATAGCCATAACCACGACCGATAGACATATAAAGCACAGTGCTCAATGATGAGCGGTCGTTGATCTGCCACTGATGGTTAAGGCTGAGCTGTGGCTTGTGGTAAACGTTGTACTCAGATGTGCGACGCTGACCATTGTTGTCGAAACCATAAGTAGAGTTGTACTTATGATTCTGAATGCCCCACACTTGCTCAGTCATCTTCCAGTCGGCAAGCTTCAATCCATTCTTGCGCTGATAGTGCTCCTGAGGTGCGCCAAAGGCTGTGAAAGAAAGCTGGTGTGCATCATTCAGACGCTTAGAAATGTTAAGGAAATAAGTATAGCCAGAGAAATCTGTACCCTGAGCATATCCATCGCCCCAAGTCTTAGATCCGAGCAATGTCATCGACCAACCACTCTTGGAAAGACCTGTAGACACAGTGAACATCATCTTGTTCATGTTGTCGTTGCCTATACCATAGTAGAAAGAGCCACCCTTCTTAGCCTCAAGCGAGCGTGTGATGATGTTGATAGTACCGCCCACAGAAGGAGACGACACCTTAGAGGCACCAAGACCACGCTGAGTCTGCATTGTGCGTGTCACGTCAGTAAGACCAGCCCAGTTCGACCAATACACATTTTGGTTTTCCATATCATTCATAGGAACACCATTCACCATAACGGCAATATTGCTGTTGTCGAAACCACGCATGTAAATCTCAGAGTCGCCATAACCGCCACCTTCCTTATTGGCGTGAACACCTGGTGTAGACTTAAGAATTTCGGGGAATTCCTGAGTACCAATCTTCTCCTCAATGAATGACATTGGCACCTGTGATACAGCTACAGGTGTCTTTCGTGCAACAGCCATCTGTGATGTAACCACCACATCGCCGAGCACCTGTCCATCATTCTTCATTGCGATACTACCAAGCTCGCCCTTAGTTTCAGCTGCCACCTTCACGGTTTTCTGCTTATAGCCAATGTACTGAAGCGTAACCTCCTTGGCTCCGCTCACACCTTTCACTACGAAAGCACCGTCAATGTCAGTAACAGTCTTGATACCCTTTACAGTAACCGTAGCTCCGATGAGTGGTTCTCCAGTTTCCGCATCTACAACCTTTCCTCGCAATGTGCCCGACTGTGCCATGACATTCATTGTGCCAGCAACGGTCAGTACTCCAATAAGAGCGAGGCCCTTTAGATGATTTTTCATACCTTAAACGTTTCTTAAATTAAATATATTAACAATCACTAATCTATACAACCAAAAAAAGCAACCACGAAATTATCAATCCATGGTTGCTTCTGTATTTATGCTAAATATTACTTCTGAATATCCCAACCTACAGCCGACGCACCAAGTACAGCAGCTGAAGAGCCGTCAAGACCAGACACGAGGAATTTAGCCTTACCCTTGTAAATTTTGAGCACGGTCTCGTCGTAAGCCTTCTTGATAGGATTCATGATAAGGTCGCCAGCCTTTGTCAAGCCGCCGAAGAAGATGAATGCCTCAGGAGAAGAGAATGCCGCAAAGTTGGCACATGCCTCACCAAGCATTCTACCTGTAAACTCATAAATATCGTTGGCCAACTTGTCACCCTTAGAGGCTGCAACAGATACATCATAAGATGTAATCTTCTCAGGGTCAAGCTCGCGGAGCAATGAAGGCTCATCGCTGTTGGCAAGGAACTCACGTGCAGAACGTGCGACACCGGTAGCCGAGCAATAAGTCTCAAGGCAGCCGTAACGTCCGCATCCGCAAAGACGACCGTTCTCCTTAACAATAACATGACCAAGCTCGCCAGCAAAACCGTCACTGCCGTATACCAACTGACCATTAACTACGATACCCGAACCTACACCAGTACCCAAAGTGATAACGATGAAGTTCTTCATGCCACGAGCCACACCATAAGTCATCTCGCCTATAGCGGCTGCATTAGCGTCGTTGGTAAGAGCTACAGGGATGCCGAGCTTCTCAGAGAACATCTTAGCCAAAGGCACTACACCATCACGGCCCCACTCAAGGTTGGGAGCAAACTCAACAGTACCATTATAATAGTTGCCGTTGGGAGCACCGATACCCATAGCCTTAATCTTCTCGATACCACCAACCTGGTCGATGATAATCTGCAATGCTTCAACCGAAGCGTCAACATACGCCTGCGGGTTGTCGCCATAGCCCTGGGTCTTGATCGATGTGGTGGCCTTGATTTCGCCACGGCTATCAACGATGCCAAATACTGAGTTTGTACCTCCGAGGTCCAAACCTATAACATACGGTTTCAAAGATTCTTCTGTCATGATTATTTGTTTTTTTGTTATATTTAGTAAATTAATAGTAAAGATTTTCTAATCTTTATATCTTTGTGAGTTATGGGGATAAACTTACACTCCGTGCATGTTGTATGAACATGTACACGAAGATTTTACTTAGCAAAGGTATTAAAAATGTTGTAATGTAACAAAGTTTTAAGCCTAAAATTTGTCTATATCGTAAAAAATGCGCAATTTTGCACCCGTTATGCAGTTTCCAATCCAATTAGACATATTAGACTTTGTATTCAAAGGAATACTTATCGGCATCATGGCTTCAGCTCCAATGGGTCCGGTGGGAGTGCTTTGCATACAACGCACATTGAACAAAGGTCGCTGGTACGGCCTTATCACAGGTGTCGGAGCTTGCGTGAGCGACATTATCTATGCACTGTTCACTGGCTTCGGCATGAGTTTCGTTATGGACTTTGTAAGCAACGAGCGTTATCGTTTTTTGCTTCAGATAAGCGGCAGCGTTGTGTTGCTGTTGTTCGGTATTTATTGCTACCGTTCCAACCCAACGAAGAACATGCATCAGAGCAAAAAGACACAAAAGGGCACTCTTGTGCACAACGGCATCACAGCCTTCCTTGTGACACTGTCAAACCCTCTCATCATCTTCCTCTTCATCTTCCTCTTCGCACAGTTTGCCTTTATTGTGCCTAATCGCCCTATTGAGATGACAGTGGGATATACGAGTATTGTGGGTGGTGCCATGCTGTGGTGGTTTGGTTTGACGTGGCTTATAGATAAGGTACGCGGCAAGTTCGATGCAAGCGGCATACTGCTCATCAACCGTGTTGTAGGCTGCATAGTGGTGATATTCTCGATGATTATGCTGCTCGGAACAGTGTTCAACCTTTATAAACTTCCCTACTAAAATATGTTTATAGCTCAAGAATTACGCAAGAAGAGCACCGCAGAGTTTGTGCTCTACATGTGGCAGGTGGAGGACATCATACGTGCCTACGGCTGCCAGCTGTCAAGAATAAAGAATGAATATATAGCACGTTTCGCCAACTATACCGACGAACAGCGCGAGGAAATGGTCGATTGGTACGGCAACCTCATAACTATGATGAACTCTGAGGGCAAGCGCGATAAGGGTCACCTCACCATCAACCAAATAGTAGTGCAGGATATGAACGACCTTCACAACCAATTGCTGCAAAGCTCGCGTTTTCCATTCTACAACTCCGAATATTATAAGGTGTTGCCTTTCATCGTTGAGCTGCGCAATCGTGGTGACAAGGATGTTAACGAGATCGAGACCTGTCTCAACGCTCTCTACGGCACAATGATGCTGCGTCTGCAAAACAAGAAAATCAGTCCTGACACAGAACACGCCATCAAAGAAATCTCCATCTTCCTTGGTATGCTAAGCGACTATTATATCAAGGACAAGAATGAGGGACTTAAGTTTGATGACGACGAAGATTTTTAAATATTCATAAAAACTTTTCATCGTCTTGATTAAAAAGTATGAGGTAGAGCGGAAATAGCTCTACCCCATACTTTTTTTAATATTAGCCATAATATCAATACGGCAGCGTAATCTTAAACATAGGGTTGTCCGTATGCTCTTTCTTAATAACGTCCACAAGCTCCTTTACTATCTCTGGATTCTGCGCAGCGATATCATTGTCCTCATGTATATCGTTGGCAAGATTATAAAGGCGTGGCTTACCCTTTACAACAATAAGTTTCCAGTCGCCACGGCGCACACCTATCTGGTCGGTCTCATGGAATTCCCAATACAGATGGGCGTGCTTCTCCTGTGCCGCGTCATTGCCAAGCAATGTAGGAGCTATGCTGAGTCCGTCGAAACCATCACCTGGGAGAGAACGATTGGTGTAACGCTTGCGGAAATTCTTCACTCCTGCAAGGTCACAGAAGGTTGGCATAAGGTCGTAGAAAGCAAACTGAAGGTCGCTTACTGAGCCTGCCTTTATATGCTCGGGCCACCAAGCAATGAAAGGAATGCGTATGCCACCCTCATAACACTGGCGTTTCAATCCACGCAACTTGCCGTCACGTCCGAAATAAGCAGGATCGGCACCACCCTCCTCGTGAGGACCATTGTCGGAAGTAAATATCACGAGAGTATTCTTGTCGAGACCTTTCTCCTTAAGCTTAGCCATAACCTCGCCCACATAAGAGTCGAGTCGTGTAATCATTCCAGCAAACTGGGCATGAGTATGCTCCACAGCATTATAGCGCGAGCCTTCCTGTCCGCCCCAAGTCTTGTCGACAAAGAATTTCTTCTTATATCCTTCGAGAATCTGGTCGTCGGGCTGTGCAAGCTCAGCATGAGGCAGAGTGTAGGTGAAGAATCCTACAAACGGATGCTGCGCATCCTGCTTGTCAATCCATTCGAGAGCCTTGTCGTGGATGATGCGTGCCGAATACTGAGGGCGCTTATAGTAATCGTGGCCAAACATAGGATACTTTATGTTCTCCTCCATCACCTCGCGCACAACAGCCGTATCACCCATAGAACGTGAGTAGCGGTTGAGGAAGTTGGGATAATAGAGATGTGCCTGGAACTGGCATATATATCCATAGAACTCATCAATGCCACGCTTGTCGGGTGTAGACACCGAGCCTTCATAACCACCAGCCCACTTGCCAAACAAGCCAGTGCGATAGCCACGATCCTTAAGCATCTCTGGCAATATCTTATGTGCAGGGTCGTAAGGTTCCTGTCCTACCACCGCAAAATCAACATTGTCGCCATACTTCACTGTATTCTTATACGACCAGTATTCCTTGTTGCCACGCACATGTCCATGACCAGAATGCTGACCAGTCATCACTGAGGCACGCGAAGGAGCAGAAACCGGCGAACCCGCATAAGCTTGAGTAAAGAGCATACCCTCACTTGCCATACGGTCGATATTAGGCGTGGAGATGAAAGGCTGTCCATA
Source organism: Prevotella sp. (assembly GCA_052273435.1). Taxonomy (GTDB): domain Bacteria; phylum Bacteroidota; class Bacteroidia; order Bacteroidales; family Bacteroidaceae; genus Prevotella. Next base: position 13,043 of record DAVZIG010000024.1, on the reverse strand, counting down.
GCAAGCAAGGTCACCATAACCCATATCATCACACATAATGAAGAGAATGTTGGGGCGCGAAGCGTCAGCCTTCTGTGCTTTTGCCGGTTTTGCCTGTATGAATGAAGGCATGCAAGCAAGACCAGCCGAGGCTAATAATAATGTCTTGTTCATTTCTTTATTGTTTTAATTTCTGGATTATCTCATTTATGTAAAAAAAAAGACCAAGCTTTAGCCTGACCTTTTTTTTTATTTATTTAATTGCTTGATAATCGTCTACTTGGCAGCTTCACTGCTAAAATAAGGTATGAGTCGGATGTCGCCATCCACAATCTTGGCAGGAATTGTATATTCTCCGTCGCGGAACTGTGATGCGCTGACAGTGGTCTCCACCCAATTGTTCTGCTGTTCGCCATCGAGATATCTGCCATGACGAATCACGAGCTTAGAGAATTTAAAGCCTGGAGCCGGCACAGCCTTCACCTTTACAGGCTTGCCATACACGGCAGTCTTGCCTGTGACAGCCGAACCATCGGCAAGAAGAATGTCGCCATTGAGTCCACCGCCAAGGGCGTCTACACCACGGCTAAGACTAACAACATCGCCAGCCTTGAATCTCTTCACTGCATTCTTGCCGCTTGTTGAGAAGAACGGAGCGTCGTCATCAGTCAACACAATATCATCGATATACACAGCGAAATCCTCCATAAGGTTATGGGGAGATGTGGCATCAGGCACGATGAGCAGATTGCGAATGGTTATGCCATTGGAGCCAGACACGGGGAACACAACATCATTCCACTGATTGGCAACAAGCGGCTGCGATGTCATGCTCCAGAACTGCTCTGACAGAGGCGACTGATGCGGACGGTCGTCGCGGTTGCCAAGACCTATAAGCATGGCAGGAGCCGACTTTGGCGTATATATCTTCACATGTACATATTGCTTCTGCTTGGTCTGAGCGAACGGTTGCTTAAGAGCGACGAGCACACCAAACGTATTGCTGCCAAAGCGTGAACGCTGCAAGGCAAGTATCTTCGACGAGGGATTAGGCACAAAGCCGCGCACAGGGTCGGCAGCAGTCTGGTGATTGGCCACCACACGCACATTGCCCTTAACAGAGCCGTCGCGGAAAGGAGAGTTCTCCCATGTGTCGTATACGCCTACCGAGGCATAAGAGTCGGTTGACTCGAAGTCGCACAGCTTCTTTTCTGCTGTTTGGGCAGAAATGGAGAGTGAAGAAAAGAAGGCAAGCGATAGAGCAAGCGTCTTGCCAATATATTTTGACTTATTCATATATGTATTCTATTGATAGTTGGGTTGCTTAGTATACCGAAATATTCTCGATCAACGGACAAGCTTTGCTGTCGTTGATAGTCACACGCAGAGCACGCACATTATATCCGTCGCCCTCGTAGCTCTTTACAGTAGAACCATTGAGCGGCACAATGCGCTTGTAGCCAATTGTTGTGGTGACTACATCGGTTGCACGTGGTGTGAAGTTCACTCCATCCTCGCTTGTCTCGATAGTGAATGAGCGCACACGCTGTCCGAGCTTTATATGCTCCATGAGCTGCACATAGCGCACGGTTGTAGGCTTAGCCCATGTGAGTGTTATCGTAGCCTTGGTTGTGCCGTCGTTGGTAGCCCAATAAGTGTCGCGCTTACCATCGGTCATGTTGCGTGCCGAATAGTTACGGTTCTTGCCTGCTGCACGCTCCTCGCTCACGCTAACAGAGGCCTTCTTGGCAAGGTCGTTGCCAAGACGCGAGCGCAACAGCTTGCCAAGCTCAGTCATGCGCTGGGCTGTAGCCTCAGGAATAAGCCCGTTCACATCAGGCGGAAGGTTGAGAATAAGCGTAGCATTGCGGCCTACTGTCTCAAGATACATCTGGAACAGACGCTCAGCAGAAAGCACCTTCTCGTTCTTCTTCCAGAACCATCCACCGGTTGTAGCCTTTGCGTCGCTCTCGCCTGGATGCCAACGCCATCCATTCTCGTCGCCACTCTCGGCATCGCCCATAGCCCAACAAGTCTCGCCACTATGTCCTGCCTCGTTGCCTATCCAGCGAGCCTCGCCTCCAACTCCCCACATTATTACATTAGGAAGCATATTGTGGATGGAGTCGCGAAGGTTTGGAATGTCATAGAAGGTCTGCGCATCATCAATTGTGCGATGTCCTGTGGAGCCCTTACCTCCGTAAGCGCCGCCATAATATCCGGCATGGTCGCCACCTGTAGCACCGTCAAACCACATCTCAAACTGGTCGGAACCGTATTTAGCCAATTCCACACACTGTGGGAAGAACACCTTCTTGGCATAGCTGTCGGTATAGTTGCCCTGCTCGTCCTTCTCGCCCCAATACTTGCTGTTGAGGTCCCAAGGCGACACATAGAAGCCATATTTCATACCAAGCTTGCGGGCAGCACGGGTGAAGTCGCGCGGAATGTTGGTCTTGCGTGCATTTTCGGTCGGGCAGCTCGACACACTATGTGTTGTTGTCTCGGTTGGCCACAGACAGAATCCGTCGTGATGCTTAACCACAGCGATGCCGCCTTTCATTCCTGCCGACTTTGCCACGCGCAGCCACTGCATTGGGTCGGGCACACGTGTCGGGGCAAATATCGCCTCGTCCTCGGTGCCATTGCCCCACTCCTTGCCTGTATATGTATCCATACCGTAATGGAAGAAGGCGTAGAATTCAGTCTCGTTCCACATCAACTGTCTGCGACTTGGCACAGGAAATACCGGACGCGGCGTGTTGTCGGGATTGGCAACGTTGCTCTGCATCAGTTCAAATTCCGATTTGTTGGTTTGAGCCATCACTGCAGCAGGAGTAGCCGCAAGGCACATACCCAATAAGATGGTGCGTGAAAATTTCATATTGATATATTATATTTGATTGTTCAGTATAAGAAACACAAGTAGTATAGTTGTTCGTTTGCAAAGTTATATAAAAAAGACGAAAAAACAAACGATTGAACAAAGAAATAAAAAACGTTATATCATGGCACGATATGGTCGTATCATGGCATGATACGATCATTTCATGCCATGATACGGTTGTTTCAAGGTATGCTCAGCCTGACTTATACATTAAGAAAGTTTTTGACTATAGTGTTACCTTCAGGTGTAAGTACGCTTTCGGGATGGAACTGTATGCCATGAATGTCGTACTGTCGATGACGCAAAGCCATGATTTCGCCATCATCCGATGTTGCAGTCACCTCAAGGACGTCGGGCATACTGTCGCGTGCTATCACCCAACTGTGATAGCGTCCCATCATCACACGCTTGGGCAAGCCACGGAATATGTAGTCATTGCCAAGTTGTGTGCCTTCGTTCTGCACCCCATGAAACACATCCTTGAGGTTTTCGAGCTTTGCCCCAAACACCTCACCAATAGCCTGATGGCCAAGACACACGCCAAGAATAGGTTTCTTGCCGGCATAGGTGCGTATCACATCAAGCAGAAGTCCTGCCTCCGACGGAATGCCTGGTCCGGGACTAAGGATTATCTTGTCGTAAGACTCAAGGTCCTGCAAGTTGAACTTGTCGTTGCGCACTACTGTAACCTCAGCTCCAAGCTCCTTTATGAGATGCGACAGGTTGTAGGTGAACGAATCGTAGTTGTCGATTATTACTGTCTTCATTGATTATTTGTTTGTTGTTTTTATTCACTTTGTTTGTCGGAAGTCACGTATTGTTTGTCAGAAAACACGAAGTTATGCCTTGTCTTCTGCCTCCTTAATGGCTTTCCTCAAAGCTCCAAGTTTGTTGTTCACTTCCTGCAACTCATACTCCACATCGCTCTTAGCCACGATGCCTCCGCCAGCCTGGAACCACAGTTCTCCGCCACGGCTTACGAATGTGCGAATGGTGATGGCTTGATTGAGAGTGCCATTGAATCCTATGAAGCCCACACATCCACCGTAGGCACCACGGTTATGAGGCTCAAGTTCCGAGATTATCCGCATTGCCATCACCTTAGGCGCACCCGACAATGTACCGGCAGGGAAAGTATCTATGAAAGCCTTAACGGGATCGGCTCCATCATCAAGCATGCCACTAACACGACTGACAAGATGAACCACATGCGAGTAATACTGCAAATCCTTGTAGAAATCCACCTTCACATCGTGGCAGTTGCGCGAGAGATCGTTGCGAGCCAAGTCTACAAGCATCACATGCTCAGCATTCTCTTTAGGGTCGTTGCGCAGATATTCTGCGGCACGTCTATCGGCATCCTCATCTCCTGTGCGCCTGGTTGTGCCAGCAATAGGGTCGATGAAAGCCTTGCCATTGTCTATACGGCAGTGGGTCTCGGGCGACGAGCCAAAGATGCGGAAGCCACCAAAATCGAAATAGAACAAGTATGGACTAGGGTTTATGCTTCTCAGAGTGCGATAGAGTTTGAAGTCATCGCCCTCATAATGCTGCACAAAGCGACGCGAGAGCACCACCTGGAACACATCGCCACGCAGACAATGCTGAATGCCACGTCGTATGTTGGCACGATGCTCATCGTCGGTAAGCGGCGATGTGCAATCGCCCACCGTACGGAATCCGAAGTCCTGCTCATTGGGATTGTCTATGGCACGCCCCATACCGTTAAGCACCTCGTTGCCTCCAAGCGACAGCAAGGTGAGGCGACTGTTGAAATGGTCGAACACTATTATGTCCCGATACATTATATATAATATATCGGGAGCGTCGTATTCCTCGCGGGTCTCGTCCTTTACATTGATATGCTCGAAATAGCGCACGGCATTGAACGTGGTGTAACCAAAGAGTCCATACTGCTCAGCCCCGTCGCCACTCACCTCAAAGCGCGATAGGAATGAGTTGATGGCCACATCGCAAGTATAAGTATCGTCGATGTCGTGCTGCTCGACAGTGCCATCGGGCAATCGCAATGTAGCCACACCATGGCCCACAGCCACACTTCCCAATGGATGGATGGCTATGAACGAGCGCGAGTTGACACGATCGTGATAGTCGGAACACTCCATGAGCGCACTCTGCACGCCCATGTAGCGCAAGCGCATATATAGCGACACTGGGGTGTAGAGATCGGCAAGCCTTGAGCTGCTTGCCACATTGTATTTGAATTTAGAATTTTCCATATTCTCCTGCCATTTCCTTGTTGTTGAGATAAGTTTCCACATCCTTGTCGCCGCGTCCGCTAACTGTCAGCACCACCACGTCGTCCTTCTTGAAGTCAAGATGCTGCAAGGCAGCAATGGCATGTGCCGACTCAATAGCCGGGATTATGCCCTCCATGCGAGTAAGTTCGTAGCCACCACGTATAGCCTCATCATCCTTTATGGCAAGTACCTTCACCCTACCCTGCTCGGCAAGGTTGGCGTGCATAGGGCCTATGCCAGGATAGTCGAGTCCGGCAGAAATGGTGAACGCCTCTTCTATCTGTCCATCCTCGGTCTGCATCACGAGTGTGCGTGCTCCATGCAGAATGCCCTCAGTGCCGCAATGTATTGTCGCGGCAGTATAGTTGGTATCGACACCATGTCCGGCAGCCTCAGCAAGCACCATCTTCACCTTGTCGTTATCCACATAATGATATATGGTTCCAGCGGCGTTGCTACCGCCACCGATGCAAGCCACAAGACAGTCGGGATAGTCGCGGCCTATCTTCTCCTGCAACTGCCATTTTATTTCTTCGGATATGATGCTCTGCATACGAGCCACTATGTCGGGATAAGGATGCGGTCCCATAGTAGAGCCAACGATGTAGAATGTGTCCTGCGGATGACAACACCAGTCGCGTATTGCCTCCGAGCAAGCATCGCTCAGAGTCATATTGCCCGTTGTCACGGGATGCACGGTAGCACCAAGCATACGCATACGCTCCACATTGGTGTGCTGACGCTCCACATCCGTCTTGCCCATGAATATCTCGCACTTCATATCCATAAGGGCGCACACTGTGGCAGTGGCAACACCATGCTGTCCGGCACCTGTCTCGGCAATGATGCGTGTCTTACCCATCTTCTTTGCCATGAGTATCTGACCGATTGTATTGTTTATCTTGTGCGCGCCAGTATGGTTGAGGTCCTCGCGCTTGAGATAAAGCTGGCACCCGTACTTCTCGCTCATGCGACGGGCAAAGTACAAAGGCGAGGGACGACCCACATAATCGCGAAGGAGTGAGCGGTATTCGTTCTTAAACTCCTCACTCTCGATGATAGGCAGATAGGCCTGTTGCAAGTCGGTGACACACTTGTGAAGTATCTCGGGGACGTAGGCTCCGCCAAAACGTCCGTAAAAACCATTATGTGGGGTGGATTGAAAACTCTTTGTCATGTTATATTAAATTAGATGTCCACCCCAACCCCTCCCCACGTAGGATGGGTTGGAGGTGGGGCTTTATGTTTTCTTTACTCTACTTCTTTAAGTCCTCCAACAGTTGCTCTACCGCTTCCGTAGTGTTCTCCTTCTCTCTCAGCAATGTGACGAACTTGCTGCCGATTATTGCGCCAGCCGCATTCTGCTGGGCACTCTCAAGTGTCTGGCGATTGCTAATGCCGAAACCTATCATACGAGGATTGCGCAACTGCATGGCGTTGATGCGGCGGAAATACTGCTGTTTAGCCTCATCGAAATTCTTCTGTGCGCCCGTGATGCTCGCCGAACTAACCATATAGATAAAGCCATCGGTATGCTCGTCGATAAAACGGATGCGCTCCTCAGATGTCTCAGGCGTTATCATCATCACACAACGCAGGTCGTAGCGGTCGGCAAGAGGCTTTATCTCACGCAGATAATCATCAAAAGGAAGGTCGGGAATGATGAAGCCTGACACGCCACACTCCACACAACGCTTGCAGAAACGCTCGTAGCCATAGTGCATTATCACATTGAGATAACCCATAAGCACGAGTGGTATTCTCACCTCACTCTTTATGGCTTCGAGCTGAGCGAAGAGCTTCTCAAGAGTCATCCCATTCTTCAACGCCATAGTTCCCGCACTCTGTATCACCGGACCATCAGCCAAAGGGTCGCTGAACGGTATGCCCACCTCTATCATGTCGATGCCATGACGCTGAAGACTGAGAATCACATCACCCGTCATGTCGGGCTTCGGACAGCCGGCACAGAAATACAACGACAACAGCTTGCGGTCGCCACGCTCCGAAAACAATCTATTTATCTTATTCATATAGCTATTTTTATGGTTTTATAATTATTGTGGTTGGTGCAAAGAACTTTTGCTTATATCTTGTTGACAAAAGCTTTGAGAAGCTCCACATCCTTCACGCCTGGTTCTAATTCAAATCGTGAGTTGAGGTCAACGCCAGCCAACTTCGGATGCCGTATGTTCTTTATCCTTTCGGCATCCTCAAAGCCTATGCCGCCACTGAGCAAGAATGGAGTATTGCCTTTGTAGCTATCAAGCACCGACCAATCAAACTGTCTGCCACTTCCACCATGACCAGCACATTTAGTATCAAATACAAACATATCTACAATCCCCTCATACTGGCTACATCTGCAGAAATCTTCTGCCGAGGCAATGCTTACTGCCTTGAATACTTTAATTCGGGAGCAGATGTCGGGAATTAGTGTAGCCTTGAGATTGCAGATGAATGTAGGAGTCTCCAAACCGTGGAGCTGTATGGCGTCAAGACGATAGTTAACCACATGTGTGATGATGTCCTGAGCAGAGGCATTGACAAACACTCCCACCTTATTTATATATATACCTCCACTTGGTTGTCCTTCTTCATCAATATGTCTTTCTCTATACTTATCGCCACGGCTACTTAGAGTAGTATTGCCAAGACCACTTATAGCCTTATCGGCAATATCCGGCAATAGGCCAGTTCCCGACGATGTCATGCCAACATAACGGCTGCTCTTGGGATAGAATATGAATCCCATATAGTCGATGGGCAACTGCGATACTGCGCGTATATTGTCGGGGCGGCGCATACCACATACTTTTACAAGTAGATTCTTGGTCATAATGTATTTTTGTCTAAATTTAATTATCCAATAAACTCTTTCAACGCTTCACCCGGTTCTTCTTCATTCATAAACCTTTCGCCCATAAGGAAACCCTTGTATCCTGCCAGTCGCAAGGCTTCGAGTGTTGCCGCATCTTTCAGTCCGCTCTCGCTCACACGGCAAGCATCCTTTGGCAGACGACTTGCAAGAAGGAATGAGTTATGCACATCAGTATGGAATGTTCCGAGGTTGCGGTTGTTTATACCGCATAGGTCGGGCTGAAGGTCGGCATATTCGGTTTCTGCCTCATTATGCATCTCAAGCAACACCTCCAAACCAAGCTGGTGGGCCATATATAGCAGCGTCTTGCATTCATCCTTCCTAAGGCAGGCAGCTATCAGCAGCACAGCCGACGCTCCACAAAGACGAGCCTCAAAGAGCTGATACTCGTCAATGATGAAATTCTTATAGAGCACAGGCAACGTCACGCCCGACTGCCGGGCCATGCGTATGTCCTTGTCCTTGCCGCCAAAATAAGGCATGTCGGTAAGAATGCTAAGTGCCGAAGCTCCCGACTGCTGATAGGCAAGAGGTATTATGCTTGCGTCAGCATCCTCCTTAATCCATCCCTTCGAAGGCGAGCGACGCTTGAACTCTGCAATAATGCCAGTCGTGCTCTGCACGAGAGCCTTGCGCATCGAGGCAACATGATTGCCCTCGTCAATGAGTTTCTCCACTTCGCGATGAATGTCGTGCTCGGTGTATAAAGTCTTCAGACGGTCGAGGTCAATACGCTTGCGGGCTACTATTTCTTCTAATATATCCATGACTCAAATGCTTGCTTAACTGTTTATCTCCCTGAACTTCTTGAATGTGGCCAACGCCTTGCCACTCTCCAACGACTCGCGTGCAATGGTTATGCACTCTTCAATAGACTTCTGTCCACGCTCGAAGGTCTGTATGCCAAAGGCGGCATTGGCAATGACGATGTCCTTTTGTGCCTGAAGAGCACGGTTCTCAAGCACGGCATCAAATATCTCTGCAGCCTCGTGCTCGGTAGCTCCGGCAACAAGTTCCTCTGGAAGAGCCTTGCGCAGACCAAGGTCGGAAGGCGAGAAGATGCGCTCATAAGAGTTGGTGGCAACCTTAAAGTCGCCCGTAAGCGAAATCTCGTCATATCCGTCAATACTGTTGACTATGGCATAATCGGTGCCTATGCGGCTGAACACCTCGCTATAAAGTTTCATCTGCTCAAGCGTTGCGACTCCAAGCAACTGGCATTTGGGCTGGGATGGATTGACCAGCGGACCAAGGAGGTTGAAGCATGTTGGAAATTGCAATGCCTTGCGTATAGGCCCAACAAACTTCATAGCTCTCGCAAACAGTTGTGCATGCAAGTAAACAATGCCACACTCGTCAAGCGAACGGTTCAACTGGTCGAGGTCGGCCGTAAACTTCACCCCATGCTGCTCGATAACATTCGAAGCTCCCGAGGTGGATGTGGCAGAATAATTGCCATGCTTTGCCACCTTATATCCCGCTCCTGCTATTACAAAACATGATGTGGTAGATATGTTGAATGTGTTTTTGCGGTCGCCACCAGTGCCTACAACATCGATATAGCGGTCGCTGTCGAGCAAAGCCGAAACTCCAGTATCAAGTATTCCGTCGCGAAAACCGAGCAATTCATCAACAGTTATGCCACGCATCTGGATTGCTGTGAGCAAAGCCGAAATCTGTTCGGCAGGGTATTCGTCACGTGTAATGCCGAGCAATATATCCTTAGTCTCCTCGCGCTGGAGCTTCTCGCCAGCAAGCACTCTTTCAAGTATTAGTTTCATCGTTACCATACGCCTGAATATTTTTTAGTTATTTCTCCTTTTCTTGTGTATTTAACAAAAAAGACCCGCCGCGTGAGCGACAGGTCTTCTTTTGTTGCTTTATTTATCATATGAAAATAATGCGTAGGAGATACCGCCTCACGACTTTCTGAATCTTGAGCTACGCCACCACCAAAGTATAAACTGCGCATTATTCATATTGTTTCTTTCTTAAAGTGATTAAATATTCCTTTCGACTACAAAAGTAAGAAATAAATATTATTTCACAAACATTCGAGCGTGTTTTTTGATATTTTGCTCATTTTTTCTTGTTTTCACAAACAAAAGTGAAGCAGTTTATCTGCTATACATTATTATATATACATTTATCCGCAATGGAAGAAGCGGCGCACAAGCTGCTCGGTTGCATCGCGGTTGTGCTCTATCGATTGGCGCAACGAGGCATCGTCATACTCGCGAAGCTGCTTAATGATACCGTCGATCATGGCTGGCGAGAACACATCATACTGCTCGAACACCTCACGCTGGCTCTCAAGCACATCGGCAGAAGCCACACATGAGTCGGGCAATGTAGAGAGCTGCGACAATCGCTCGGCATTGGCAGCGTCGTGGATATTGACATTCACATAAGTGCGGTCGGCTATCTCAAGCGCATTGTCCATCTCGAAGCCATGACGGCAAGCCACACAAAGTCCTGCAAGCAACTGATAGATGTCGGCAGAGCCATCAGGCGAGCGCATCTCAACAGTCTGCTTAGCTGTAGTGTCGGCATTGGCGGCAGGCTGCTGCGGATTAGCCTGATGACACATATCCTTGCCTGATGTCCATCCAAGCGGCACACGCACAAGCACAGAGCGGTTGCGGTCGCCCCAGCATATATTAGTAGGAGCCTCCTGATGAGGAACAAGACGGAAGTAGGCAAGCGGATTCTTGTTGCCAAACGCTGTTATGGCACCTGCCACGTCCATCATTCCGGCAATCATACGGCGTGCAGCCTCGCTCAAGGCACCCTCATGAATCATCTGGTTCTTGCCGTCCTTCATTATGCGCATGTGGACATGAAGACCTGAGCCAGCCTTGCCAGCGATAATCTTAGGAGAGAAGGTCACGTCATAACCCTCGCGCCATGCCATATTGCGAATCACCCACTTGGCTACCATCAGCTGGTCAGCAGCCTCAACAGCAGGAACCGGCAGGAACTCTATTTCGTTCTGCTCGTAGCAAAGACCATCCATTGTGAAGTTGCCCACCTCAGAATGTCCATACTTAATCTGTCCGCCACACTGTGCCACAGCATGCATGCAACGCTGACGGAAATCGCCTGTCTTGAAGAAAGGAGCCGACTCATGGTAGCCACGCTGGTCGACAGCAGGGAACTTCTCTTCAGCAACGCTCACCACATAGTATTCCAACTCGCCCATAGCGTGGAACTCCATGCCTGTTACCTCATGGAAGGCACGTGTTGCCTTAACGAGAGTATGCTCAGGAGAAGAAGCAAGAGGCTCACCATCCTTATCGAAGAAAGAGCAAAGCAGACACAAGGTAGGAATCTCGGCGAATGGGTCGCGGAATGCCGTAGAGAATCTTGGCAATACATAAAGGTCGCTACTGCCTGCCTGGATGAAGGAGAACAGCGACGAGCCATCCACACGCTCGCCACATGTAAGTACTGTGTCAAGATATTCCTTTGAGTTGATGGTGAAGCTAAGGGTCTTCAGCCGACCGTCACCACCAGGATACATGAAGTTGACCATCTGTATATCGTTCTCGGCGATATAGTTGATAATGTCTTCTTTAGTAAACTCACTTGGCATTTTCTTGAGTGCGCGCACCACTGGGTTCGCATTCATAAGAATAAGATTTTCGCTCATATACTTATGGTTATTAAAGGATTAATAGATTATTTGTTGTTTGCTCGGCAAATGTACAAAAAGTAATGGACTTGGCAAAGAAAAAAGCTACAAACTTGCAAACTGAATGCAAACAGGCTTGCCAAGCCCGATGTCCTGGCGAGTGTTCACAAGTTTTCCGGTCTTCTTATCACGTCTATACACCTCTATCACATTGCTGTCGCGACATGCCACAAGCATGTAGTTGCCATTGGGGGTAATGGCAAAGTTGCGCGGATGGGCTGCAGTTGGTTGGAAACCTATCTTTGTGATAAGTCCCGTGTTCTGATCAACAGAGAATATGGATATTCCCTCGTCTTTCAATCTATGCGAAGCATAAAGGAACTTGCCGTCAGGCGAGAGATGAATATCGCCACTGCCGCTTGTCTTGGTCTCCGAAGCCTGAACGCGCTGCAGTTCTTTTAGATTGCCATCATTATAGCCAAGAACAGTAACCGTGCCGTCAAGCTCACCTATAAGATAAGCCACCGTGCCCTTGCCATTAAACACTATATGACGAGGACCAGTGCCCTTGGGTGAGCTATAGATTTCAGTAGGATTGGCAAGGAAAGCACCGTTGGCATCATTAGCGTCAAAACGCCATATACAATCGTTGCCCAAATCAGTGGCTATCATATACCGATGGTCGGGTGTCATCATGCAACAATGGATATGCGATTCCACACCTTCGGTCTTATACATACAAAAGTATTGACTCTCAGCCCCTATCGATCCATCCTGTTTGATTGGAAACACCGATATGTCGCCACCATTATAGTTTGAAGTGACTAAATGACTGCCATAAGCCATGATGTTGCAAGGAGCCGCCCCAGGCATATTCTTCACATGCCCTGCGGACAATGTGCCACAATGCTGACCGCCAAGAAGCGAAAGAAAGCCTTTATTGGCATCAAAGCTATAAGCCTCCGCACCGCGTCTCTCGTCGTCATATTCATTTACGGCATACACACGCGTGGCATCATCGTTAAAAGTAAGGAATGAAGGGTTGCCAGTCTTAACGCTGCTTATGGCCTCGGCCTTGCCATTGTCCTGGTTGAAACGGTAGACATACATACCTTCAGATGTGCTCTGTTCGGTGTAGGTGCCAACAATCATTGTCAAGTCGTTGCCGGCAAACGACTGTATGCCGACAAAGGCAGCTGCAACAGCTGATGTTAATAGTCTTTTGGTTCGATTCATTTTTTATGTAGAATAAATATGTTGTCTGCAAAATTAAATATATTTTCTGGAGTTATCACATATTTATCGCCACAAAAGTTGTAACTTTGCGAAATATATGCTACGAACAAAACAATTAATAACAAATAACACTATAAAATGGAAAAAGAAAAAGAGCAAATCCAA
>DAVZIG010000023.1:0-27182 GCA_052273435.1 Prevotella sp. | reverse complement strand
CCTACGCCGAAGCGTAAGTCGCTGTAATAGAAGCGTGGACCAGCCTGGGCTTGAACCAGGGACCTCCAGATTATGAGTCTGTTGCTCTAACCAACTGAGCTACAAGTCCGACTTATACCCTTGTGGAATAAGTTTGCGATTGCAAAGGTACTGTTTTTTAATGAAAACGCCAAATTTTTGAGATAAAAATATGCGGAAACATGAATTTTCATTACTTTTGCAGCTATATTTATGAGACATTTACACCATATATTTATCACCATATTACTGGCATTGACTATTGCCAACACGTCGATGGCAGCCAGCCGCCGATACACTCTTCAGACCATGAAGCGTGTGTTTGCCTATGCCGCGTCGATAGATACCGTAGGACGAAAGCCACATGACAGTTATGCCTACCTTAAATACGACATACGCACAAACAAACGCAACGCATTGCTGCTCGCTGTGCCTACGATGTTTGCCGTAGCTAATGGTGGAGACCGTGAGCATGTGGGGGAGAACTATAGCCGTATTACAAGCAAACGACCGGGAGATTTCGAAACCACTCGCCTACTCGACCGTTCTACCATCCCTCACCAAATGAAAACAATGCCAACGGTACTGAAATATCTCACTCCTCTCATCTATGAAGAGATGCTTATCGACGGCCGACTGCTCTCTCCTTTTCATTATATCAACCGACGTTTCTACCGCTATCGTGTGACTGAGTTCTCGCATGGCACTGCCCTTGTGAGTTTCCGTCCACGACTGAAGAACACAAAGCTCGTGCGAGGATGGGCAAGAGTGGAAACGGTGTCGGGACGAGTTATCGAGACTGCATTTGACGGTGAATACGACATGGTGAGATTTCATGTCGCTGTGACTATGGGCGACAACGGTGTCAACTCTCTTATGCCAAACGAGTGCAACCTGAATGCCCGCTTTCTTTTTCTAGGCAATGATCTAACAGCAGAATACACCTCTATTTACAACCTGCCCAAAATCATAAGCGACACTATCACCAACCGACGCGACACGGCTCTTATCAACCGCATACGCCCTATACCGCTCACAAGTCATGAGCAATATCTTTTCGACCGCTACTACGCACGACGCAACCGTGCTGCCGCCGACTCTACACAAAGCGAAAGGCAGAGAGCTAAATTGGCCAAAAGACTTTGGGACGTGGTGGGACGCAATATGATACAGCGCACAAACCAGAAGTTTGGCACACACGACCAGGGACAATTCCGCGTGAGCCCGATTCTCAATCCTCTGTATTTCAGCTACAGCTCAAGGCGCGGACTAACCTACAAGCTCGACATACGCGGTTCCTACTACTTCAACAATCGCCAGATGCTTGAGCTACGCTTCAAGTCGGGATATGCCTTCAAGCAGAAACAGTTTTACTTCGACTTTCCTTTCACCTTCTATTTCGACCGTCGGCATGACGCTTATCTGCGTACAGAATGGTCGAGCGGACGACAGATGACAAGTTCGGAAGTAGTGGATGCCATAAAGAACGAGCGTGGAGACAGTATCAATTGGGATAAACTAAACCTTACTTATTTCCGCGACCACAGCTTCAAGGCCGTGGCACACTACGACCCTAACCCACACTGGGGACTGGAGACAGGCATTGTGGCGCATAGGCGCACAGCCATTGACCACGGTGCTTTCCAGGAGGCAGGCAAACCGACAGCATATACATCGGTGGCACCTATCTTTGAGCTCACCTATCGTCCGTGGGGATACTACGGACCTATATTTACGGGCAACTATGAACGAGGCATACGCGGACTGCTTGGATCGGACACCGACTACGAGCGACTTGAGGTTGACGGACAATACAACTACAGACTATCAGGACTGAGCAGCTTGCAGATGCGTGCCGGCACTGGTTTCTACACACACAAGGGCAAGAGCAACTACTTTCTCGACTACGCCAACTTCCATGAGGAGAACATTCCAGGAGGATGGAACGACGAATGGGCTTGCTCGTTTGAGTTGCTCAACCGCGGATGGTACAACGCATCGGAATATTATGTGCGTGCCAATGTGGCTTATGAGACGCCGCTGCTGCTTATGGCATGGATGCCGATAGCAGGCCGACTGATAGAGAAGGAGCGAGTATATATCAACGCGCTTAGCGTGCGGCATCTCCATCCCTATGTGGAATATGGATACGGATTCACATGCCGCGCTTTTTCGCTCGCAGCATTCCTCGCACAGAGAAACTGGGAAATAGAAGGATTCACCGTGCGCCTTGGTTTCGAGCTATTCCGCCATTGGTGACGGTAAATAATAAGATGACTATAAATAATTTAAGGTAGTGGGAAAAGCCGTAAGTCAGATTTTTCCACTACCTTTGCATTCATATTTGAATAAACATATAATTGGAATAAGTAGATAAAACTGTTCATATACGATGGAAATATCCGAACTTTACAAAATCTTCACCGAACATGATGTCGTGACTACTGATAGCCGCGACTGTCCCGAAGGCTCGCTGTTCTTTGCCCTCAAGGGCGAGTCGTTCGACGGAAACAAGTTTGCAGCCATGGCTCTTGAGAAGGGTTGCGCCTATGCTGTGGTAGACGAGAAGGAGTATGCCAACGACCCACGCTGCATACTCGTAGACAACTGTCTCGACACCTTGCAGCAACTGGCACGCTACCACCGCCGCACTCTCGGCACTCCCATCATTGGCATAACCGGCACCAATGGCAAGACTACCACAAAGGAACTTACTGCAGCTGTGCTGAGCAAGCGATACAATGTACTATACACCCAAGGCAACTTCAACAACGACATTGGTGTGCCAAAGACATTGCTGCGCCTTAAATCGGCACACGACATTGCTGTAGTGGAGATGGGAGCATCGCATCCCGGCGACATCAAGAAACTTGTGGACATTGTGGAGCCTGACTATGCACTTATCACGAATGTAGGCAGGGCGCATCTTCAGGGATTCGGCTCGTTTGAGGGTGTAATACACACCAAAGGTGAACTGTACGACTTTATGCGTGAACGCGGCAACTGGGAAGCTCCAGTGTCGGGCAGCTTAGACTTCGGACGCAAGCGTTGTGTGTTTATAGATGCCGAGAATCCTTATCTTGCCTCCATATCCGAAGGCCTCAACCTTGTGCGCTATGGGTGCACAAAGGCAGAGGAGCTATGGGTGAACGGTGTTGTGAACAGTTGTGCCCCGATGCTCAATTTCTCTTGGGCCCACAACGACGGCTCATTCAGCAGCGTGTGGCACGAGACTCCTACCCATCTCATCGGTTCATACAATATCACCAATATGCTTGCGGCTGTTAGCATCGGTCTGTACTTTAATGTTGACCCAGACAAAATCACAGACGCACTATGCGAATATATGCCATCAAACAACCGCTCGCAGTTTGAGAAAACTGCCGACAACCGCCTTATCGTGGATGCCTACAACGCCAATCCTACAAGCATGACGGCTGCTCTGAAAAACTTTGGAGAGATGGATGCGCCTCTATGCAAGATGTGCATCATCGGCGACATGAAGGAACTGGGAGAAGTAAGTCATGAGGAACATCAGAAAATCATTGACCTACTTAGCGAATTGAAAATACATAACGTTTGGCTCGTTGGCTCAGAATTTGAATATTGCAACACTCCTTACAGCTTCCGTAAATTCAACAATGTGGAAGAGGTTAAGGAGGCTATCAAGGCAGACAAGCCACAAGGATATGATATTCTTATCAAGGGCAGCAACTCGACAAAGCTGTATGAGTTGCCAATACTGTTGTAAAAAAAAGAAGTTAAGAAGTTAAGGAGTAAGGAGTTAAGCCATATGCTTTTGTCGCTGATGTTCTGAAAACAAGACATATGGCTTAACTTCTTAACTTCTGACTTCTTAATCTTCCGTGCTAACCTTTTTCGGTCCACGTACACGTTCATTAGCTTTTATCCCACTCTTTATCTCTATGTTGATGCCATCGCTGAGTCCGGTTGTCACCTTGCGACGATCGTAGGTTTGCTTGTCACCGCTACCGTTTATTATATACACATAGGTATTGTCGCCATCAAACTCAATGGCACTCTCAGGCACCGACATAACACCCTTAGCCTCGGCAAGCACAATCTCGGCATTGGCACTATAGCCACTGCGTATCTGCTGTCCGCTAACCGGAACATTCACAGCAGCCTTTATCTCAAACTGATTGGCACCGTTTTGGTCGGTTGCCTTAGGCGATATGTATTCGAGTCGGGCGTCAAACTTAAGATTCTGAAGCGCACCGATGGTTATCTTCATATCCATTCCTGTGGTGAGTCGTCCCACCTCTGTCTCGTCGATATTGCCACGGAAGATGAGATCGCGCATGTTGGCAACTGTGGCGATTGTAGTTCCATCGTTGAATGTGTTGGCAAGAATGACAGAATTGCCCACCTTAACAGGCACATCAAGGATAAGACCAGTGACAGTAGAACGGATGAGCGTTGATGAAGCAGAGGCATTAGACTTTGAAACTCCATCGCGCACTACTTCAAGATTGTCCTGAGCAGCTGCCACTTCCTCGCGAGCTTGACGCAAAGTCTGAGCTATCTTGTCGTATTCATCGGCAGATACAAGACCCTTGTCGTAGAGCGTCTTTTCACGCTCATAGTCGGTCAGTGCTTGCTTGACATTAATATTGGCAAGTCGCACACGCGACTGAGCCGAACTGAGCGTTCCCATATCAGGAATCACCTTTATCTTGGCTATCACCTCACCAGCCTCAACCGTCTCGCCAGCTTCTTTCAGTATCTCGGTGATGATGCCCGAAATTTGCGGTTTCACATTAACTTCGTTGCGCGGTTCTATCTTTCCTGTTATTACTGTAGTCTTGCGTATGTCCATACGCTTAGGCTGAAACTCGTCGTAGACCACTGGTTGCGGTCGCGACTTGATGTAGAGGAACACAAATGTTCCGATGAATACTATGGCTACCAGAGCCAAAAGGATGAATTTGAAATATCGTTTCATAATATATGGTTTTTCGAGTCGTCTTTCTTTTTCTACTTGTTTCTCATTTTCTATTCGTCTCTCATTGCGTCAACCGGTTTTACTCTCATTGCCCTTATTGCAGGAGCCAGTCCGGCAAGCATGCCAAGCAACGACAACAAGACCACTGCCCCTACAGCCGTCCAGAAACTTATCTGGAAATGAGCAGACACAACACCATCGGTAGTGTTTGCCATCTCAAGTTCCTGAAGAACAAGCACCACAAAGAGAATACCACTCATTCCCGCCACTGACGTCAGCAATATGCTCTCCTGGATAATCTGCGATAGAACCATACGCGGTGTGGCTCCTATGGCGCGGCGTATACCTATCTCAACGGTTCGCTCACGCACAGTCACCATCATAATGTTCGACACACCTATGGCCCCCGCAAGCAATGTGCCTATACCCACAAGCCATATCAGAAGGTTGATGCCAGTGAACATATTGTCGACAATGGAGAACATCATTTCGGTGTTGAAAACCATCACTCCCTTCTCGTCTTTAGGGTCGACATGATGATCGAGAGCTATGACCGTGCGTATGCGGTCAGTGATATCGCTCATCGTTACTCCAGGCCGTCCGGTCAAACAAATCATGTCGATACTCTCGCCACGATTATAGATCTGCTGCACAAGTGAGAGCGGCATGTAAATAGCCTGTTGGTCGTTGCCGTTGACATTCATGTTGCCATCTGCATAGTTTACTCCCACAACACTGAAATATACAGAGTCGATGCGTATCACGTCGCCACACGGGTCGCCACCCTTAGAAAAGAGGTTCTTGTAGACCTGCTTACCTATGACGCACACCTTACGTCCCTGAACGATGTCCATCTGATTGATGTAGCGTCCATAGAGCATCTTGGGTTCGCTCACGCGCTGCATATCGGGCAGCACACCTTTCACAATACCACTTGACGAGCGGTCGTCGTGTGTGGCATTGGCCCCCCAACGTGTTATGGTAGGCGTTATGACGTCGAGTTCGGGCACTTGCGCACGAAGTCGCTTCACGTCTTTATATGTGAGATTCCATTGTCGTCCCTTGCGGAATCCATGATAGGGTTTTGTAGTAGGTTGCGCCCACACTATTGCAGAATTGGTGGCAAATCCTGCAAGGTTGTTGCTGAGCAATCCTTTCAGTCCGTCGCCTCCACCCACAAGTCCCACAAGCATGAATACACCCCAGAACACACCAAAGCCCGTAAGAAACGTGCGCGACTTATTGCGCGACAGCACATCAAGTATTTCACGCAAACGGTCGATGTCGAAATTTAGCATGATGATTATGTTTATTGATTCTTAGTTTCCTGTTCTCAAAGCCTCTATTGGCCGCACTTTAGCCGCCTTGCGTGCCGGGATAAGTCCTGCTATGGTTCCTGCAACAATCATGAGTATCGTGGCTTGCACGCAGATGCTGAAGTCGACAGTAGGGTTGACGAATATCTTTGCCGAGAAGAGTCCGTTGTCCACTGTAGTTCGTCCCACCGTAGCGTTCATATATTGTGTGGCGGCAATGCCAAGCACCATTCCTATGTAACCGAAGAAAGTGGTTATCACAATGCTCTCGATTATTATCAGTCGCAATATCGACCACGGCTTTGCTCCGATAGCCTTGCGAATGCCAAACTCATGAGTGCGTTCCTTCACGGTAATTAGCATAATGTTCGACACGCCCACAATACCCGAAAGCAGAGTGAACAAGCCCACTATCCACAGAGCCGTATGTATGAAACCCGTGGCTTTGTTGAGCTGCAAATCCTGCGTGAATCTGTTCCATATCCAAATGGCGTTCTCATCATCGGGTGCTGCACGATGGCTGCGGTTGATACGTGCGCGATAAGCAGTCTCAAAACCTTCGTTATCTTGTTCCGACTTAAGTCCATGAAACGAGAAAACGATGTTGCCCGTCTTGTCACCACTGTTGTAGATGGAGCGGTAGGTGGTGAATGGAATGAAAGCATCGTTGTCCATCCTGCTCTTCTCACTATCATAAATACCCACAACAGTAAAAGCAAGATTGCTCACCTTTATGGTGCGTCCGTTGAGATTGAGCGGAGCATGAGGCATGAGTTCCTTAGCCATGCCCTGCGACACAACTATCGACTTGCGCCGCTCGTCGAGGTCGAAGGGATTGAGAAAACGTCCGCACACCATATCACGCTTGTTTATCTCAACATCGTTGGGATAGACACCATTGACATTTATGCCAGTGATATAATTGTCACCAAAGGCTATGGTCTGTCCACCTTTCTGTATTTCCGCTCCCACCTTGTCGACATTGGCAGTAAATCCTTTGGAGGTCATGGCGAGGTCCTTGTCGTTAAGTTCCACACTACGTCCCTCGCCCAATCCGTCATAAACCTTAGAGGTTTCTCCTCCGTATACGGTCATGGAATTGGTGAGCACCTTCATGCGGTTGCCCATTACGCCGTTGATGAGTCCGTTGCCGGCACCAAGCAGCACAATAAGGATGAATATTCCCCACGCAACCGAGAAACCCGTGAGCGCGGTGCGCAAGCGGTTGTGCTTGATAGTGGTGAGTATCTCGATGAGTATGTCGCGCATAGCTTTAATTATTATTTCATTATACCATTTATGCCGAACGGACTTGCCTTGTGATCGAGGTTCTCCTCGATACTACCTATCAGTCCGTCCTTGATATGCACAATCTTATTGGTCTCATTGGCGACACCGCTCTCGTGGGTTACGACAACGGTGGTCACTCCCTCTTCGGCGTTGAGCCTTTTGAGCAGTTCCATCACCTCGACACTCGTCTTTGAGTCAAGTGCGCCAGTAGGCTCGTCGGCAAGAATAATTTGTGGCTTGGTGATAAGGGCACGTGCTATGGCGACACGTTGCTTCTGTCCACCCGACATCTCGTTGGGATAATGGTCGGCCCATTGTGTTAGTCCCAGTCGGTCGAGATAGTCCATAGCGAGACGGTGGCGGGTGCGGCGCGCCACTCCCTGATAATAAAGTGGCAACTCCACATTCTCTACAGCAGTCTTAAACCCAATGAGATTGAACGACTGAAAGATGAAGCCTATCATGCGATTGCGGTATTCTGCGGCGCGAGTCTCCGAGAGATTCTTTATCAGAGTGCCAGCAAGCCAATACTCGCCAGAATCGTAGTTGTCGAGAATACCTAATATATTGAGCAATGTTGACTTGCCCGAACCCGACGCTCCCATGATAGACACGAATTCGCCCTCGGCAATGTCGAGGTTTATTCCCTTGAGCACGTGCAATGGCTGCGCGCCCTGGTAGGTTTTGTTTATGTCTTGTAGATGAATCATATTACTCGTTTGACTTTATGAGCCACAAAAAAGTTGCACTATATATTGTGAATATTTACATTTAAGTCATCATTTCCATCGCCATGTTTTCATCAGCGTGCGTCCAAGTCGTCCTATCACCATTGTTATCTTGTGTGGTGAAACCTCCTTGCCACCAATGATGAGCAGCACACCAAAAAGGATGAGCACAATTCCCACAGCAAGACGTATGGTGAAGTCTTCACCAAACAGCAGCACACCAATTGCCACTGCCGTGATTGGCTCCAATGCTCCCATGATGGCAGTAGGTGTGGAACCTATGTCGTGAACGGCAATAACCATGAGCACAAGCGAGAGAACCGTGGGCAATACTGCCAACTGTAAGGCGAAGAGCCACTGACGTGGCGTAGTGAGCAGTTGCACTGTCTCACCAGTAGCAAAGGTGAAGGAGAGAATGGCTAACGCTCCAAACAGCAATACGTAGAACGTAAGTTTAACCGACGAGAGTCTCAACGACGACTTGTTGACAATAACAATATACACAGCATACGTCAATGACGAAAGCATTACGAGCACCACACCGAGTGTGCTCAATGCCGAACCGTCGCTTGTCTGGTTGAGCAATGCTATGCCGCCAAGTGCAAGGGCTATGGAAAGGGCGGTGACCAACGTGAGTTTCTCGCGGAATAGCACCATCATCAACACAGCCACCATGATAGGATAGACAAAGAGAAGCGTGGAGGCAATACCCACATCCATGTAGTTGAAACTGAAATAGAGCGTTGTCGATGATGAGCTCATCAGCACACCCAGGATGGCGAGCAATCCGAACTCGCGCTTTGTAAGGGCGAACGACTTGCGTTGCACAGCCATCATCACTCCCAAAATGAGAGTGGCAAGTGCGAAACGATAAAACAATGTGGTGTTAGTGCTGATTCCGTCGCGTGTGAGATAGGTCGCACCAAGCGGATTTGTGCCGTAGCACAAGGCGGCTCCTATGCCGCAGAGGGTTCCTTTTAGTTTTGAATCCATATAATTTTTTATTTATTTTAAATATGTTGAATTTTGCAGCACAAAGGTAAGCAAAAAAATATGCCTACCTACTACAAACGCAATTATTATTATTGCATCAGCATGAAACCATCGGCACAAAGCTTTTTTCGAAAGGTACTCTCACGACCTCTTCATAGGGGTTTCGACACAGTGCACAAATCTGTGCGAAATGTGAGCGAATGCACCCTATACGACATAAAGCATTAATAATGAGAACTTTCTAATTGTTAAATCTGTTACAAAAAACTGTTAACGCCGACAATATCTTGCAAGAATATCCAATATTTTCCGTACCTTTGCAAAGCAATTACAAAAATGCTATCTCAGCATTACAAAAATGATGTTGAACTACATTGTTGTTCAACGACCACCTTTTGAAGGAATGATATACTCATTCCAATCTAAAAACAAGTCTAACAAATGAATTTAAAGAAGACAATAAAGAAACTTGCTATATCAGCACTGCTCGCAGTAGCAGCAATCCCAGTTCACGGTCAGGACCTTCTCGCACGTCAGGCTCCAGTTGACCGCAAAATGTCTGAAGTAGACACCATCATGCTCCGCAACATAACAATAAAGGAAGACATGGAGTCGCCAGCCTCTGAACTCTATGCCAATTGGGACAACCGCTACGCCCACCGCGCAACGGAGCTTCCAGAAACCTACCGCATCGACTTGCGCCATTTCTGCATGCCTACCACAAGCCGCGTCATCACAAGTAATTTTGGCTCACGTTGGGGAGGTCAGCACAAGGGATTGGACATCAAAGTGTACATAGGCGACACTATCCGCTCTGCTTTCTCGGGCAAAGTGCGTATTGTGCGCTACGAAGGTGGCGGATACGGCAAATATATTGTAATTCGTCACAACAACGGACTTGAGACCATCTACGGTCATCTTTCAAAGCAACTTGTAAAAGAGAACCAGGAAGTGCGCGCAGGGGATGTTATCGGCTTGGGCGGCAACACCGGACGAAGCACCGGTTCACACCTTCACTTCGAGACTCGCCTTTGCGGAGTGGCTCTCAACCCGGCATTAATGTTCGACTTCCGCGAGCAGGATGTAACGGGCGACTATTATGCCTTCAACAAAGCAACCTACGACAGCGAGTCGATCACAGCCACACGCCTTCGCGGCAAACAGGACGGCTCGACTATTGCAAGAGAAAACAAAGCGGAAGACTTTGCCACCAACGACCGCATGACATCTGGACTGAAAGACCAGGTGCAATACCACAAGGTTGTCAAGGGCGAGACTCTTGACGCTATCGCCAAAAAGCGCGGTGTGACTATCGACAAGATTTGTAAGCTTAACCATATCTCGAAGACCAAGCGCTTGCGTCCTGGTCAGATATTGAGATACTCTTAATTGACCAAAGATATTACCATATTATATTAGAATCCAGCGCCAGACAAGAAACGGAATGTTTCTTTCTGGCGCTTTTCTTATGTCTTTACTCTTGGTTCATCCAAGTATCAGCCTCTCCGTGCAATACTCCAACACCGCAGGACGATGAGTTATGAATATCACTGTGTGCTCGTTGTCGGCAAGGATGTTGCGCAGCAGGCGACACTCTGTATCACCGTCGAGAGCCGACGTAGCCTCATCAAACACCATTATCTGGCGATTGCGCAACAAAGCACGTGCTATGGCTATGCGCTGAGCCTGACCTTCGGACAATCCCCCACCCTGCTCTCCACAGCGTGTGTCGAGGCCATTGGGCAGAGTAAACACAAAGTCGGCGCAACTCTTGCTCAAGGCTTCGCACATTTCCTTTTCGGTTGCGTCGCGCTTGCCGAGTCGCAAATTGTCGCGTATGGTGCCGCTCATAAGTGTGTTGCCCTGAGGTACATACACAAAGTTGCAACGCATCAACGGCGACAGCATCAGTTCCTCCTCTGCATTGTAGATGGTTATGTTGCCCTGCTGCGGACTCATAAGCGCAAGCAACATTCTCACAAGCGTGGTCTTGCCGGCTCCAGTCTCACCAAGAATCGCTGTGCAAGAACCGGGACGGAAGTCGAACGAGAGGTGTGAAATCACGTCGCGTGTGCCATCTTCATAGCGATAGCTAATATCGTTGATGCGAAGTCCGCAAGGAGCAGCAAGACAAATAGGATTTCCCTGTTCCTCGATAGGCTCCTCCTCAAGTTCCATAAGTCGTTCGGCTGCTGTGAACACTCCTACAAAGGCAGGAGCAAGCTTAGTAAGACTGCGGGCTGGAGCCTGTATCTTATTCACCAACTGCAAAAAAGCAGTCATTCCACCAAACGTGAGTGTGCCTGCCGACATTCTTACTGCCGCCCAAAGGAAGGCGATGAGATAGCCAAGGGCAAAGCCGAAGTTAAGAATAAAATTGGAGAACACAGAGAATGATGTACGCCTTACCACATTCTTGCGTAACTGTGCCTGAGTATGCTCCAACCTCTCCACCATGTCGCCACACGCCTCAAGAGTCTTTATCACCATACGATGCTGCACTGTCTCCTGCATTGCCGACTGCACACGACTATCGGAGTCGCGCACAAGTCGCGTGAGCCTACGCATTTGGTTCATATAAATCTTACTCACGGCAAGAAACAGCGGTATGATGGCCACGAGCACCACGGCAAGCATACGGTCCATAGAGAACAAGCAGAAGAACGCTCCCATGAACATCAGCACTACGGAAATGGTGCTCGGTATGGTCTCTGTAAGAAACGTTACTACAGTGGACACATCAAACTCCAGCCGGTTGAGAATATCGCCTGAATGATGGTGTGAACGACTGTGCCACCGCGACTGCAATATCCTGTCGAGCATCTGTTGCTGCATGAGGTTCTGAGCGCGCACGCCGAGAATATTGCGCACCCACACTCCTGCTATATTTATGGCAAAGCCGCACAATATCAATACCGCCATCACTCCAACCGCCAAATACATGGAACCTCGCTCGCTGCCCGAAGCCACATCTATAGCGTGCTTAACAGCCCACACCTGAGCAAGACTCAACACTACATCCGCAATGCCAATCAAGGCGTTGAGGATAGCCTGCAGACGGTTGCCACTCCAACGGAGCCACAACCAAACGAGAATGCGGCGGGCAGGATATTTAGTATTGGGAATATTCAGGAACTTCATATTCAATTGATAATTAAAAATGGACAAATGATTACAACAATTACCATTGCTTAACAGAATTGTCAATTATCTCTTTTGTCGGCTCCCCACATCATTTTCTCCCTCAGTGACGAGAAGTAGCGGCGGCCGTTAGGCTTCACGATGCGCGACACAAACGGAGCGCGGCTTATCGTCACCGATGACCCCTCGTGCATGGTGTAGCTGCGACCATCCACAGCCACAAGATAGTTGTGGGAGCGCGACTCCACTTCAAGCCTTATACAACTGGAATCGCTTATTACAATGGGGCGGATGTTGAGACTGTGCGGAGCTACTGGTGTAAGGCAGAGCGTGCGCGTCTGTGGTACGATGATAGGACCACCATTGGAGAGCGAGTAGGCTGTGGAACCAGTGGGAGTGGAGACTATCAGTCCGTCGGCCTGATACGTCACGAGGAAACTATCGTCAATGCACGTATCTATGCCTATCATTGATGCCACATCACGCTTAAGCACAGCAATGTCGTTCAGAGCATAGTGGCAACCGTCGAAATCGCCACCCTCAGTGGTTATCTGTATGGCTGTATGCTCCTCGATTTGATAATTGCCGTCGAACACAGCTTGAAGAGCCGTCTCCACCTCACTTGGAAGTACGTCGGCAAGAAAGCCAAGCCGACCCATATTAACGCCAATAAGCGGTATCTGCTTGGAGCCCACGCGCACTGCCGACTTAAGGAAAGTGCCGTCGCCCCCCATCGACACTACATAATCGGCTTCAAAATCGTCACCCTCGAACGTGTCCACCTCACCAAGGTCTACACTCTGCTCTTCGGTGAGGAAGTCGTAGAAGGGACGGTCGAATATTGCTTTTGCGCCATGCTCGCGCAGAAATGCAAGCACGCGCAAGAGCGAGTGGGATTTGCGGGGTTGGAAGGAATTGCCGAATATGGCGAATGTAAGATGCTTGTTTGTCATCACTTTACAATATAGTTTACATTTACAATAATATGTCTACAAAATTACGGAATTTATTGCATACATCAAACATGGCGAGAAACAATTATACGGCACAAAGCTAATGATATTTCAAAAAAAATGTGTAAGTTTGCAATAGAGATTAATAAAACAACAGAATTATATGGCACGATTTTATTCGCTCAAAAAGCGCGACCAAAACGACGATAAGATTGCCGATCCGTTTGGTGTGCTCAGAGAGATACGGCAAAAAGTAAACGAAAAGGAAAAACAAACCATAAACATTCACAACATGGCAAAAGCATACGAATTTCTTGCCAATGGATTCGAGGACATTGAGGCATTGGCTCCTGTCGACATTCTTCGTCGCGGTGGTATTGAGATTAAGACTGTAAGCATTGGCGACTCGCTCATGGTGGAGTCGGCTCACGGTGTGCAGGTTAAGGCTGACATGATGTTCAGCGAGGCTGACTTCGCTGACGCCGACCTGCTACTTATCCCAGGCGGAATGCCGGGTGCAAAGAACCTCGATGAGCACGAGGGCGTGCGCTGCGCATTGACAAAGCAGGCTGAGCAAAACAAGCTTATAGGTGCCATTTGCGCTGGACCTATGGTGCTCGGACATCTCGGACTGCTGCAAGGACGCAAGGCCACTTGTTATCCAGGCTTTGAGGGTGAGCTTGACGGTGCTGAATACACTGCCGCACAATTCACCATCGACGGCTACATCATCACAGGCAAAGGTCCGGGCGCAACGTTCAACTACGCCTATGCCTTGCTCACTCTGCTCAAGGGCGAGAGAGTGGTGAGAGAGATGAAGAAGGGAATGATGTATAACGATTGACAATTTGAATATTGTCGATTTTAAGACTTACGACTATGGACTATATTATTATCGTGGCTGGCGGCAAAGGGCTACGCATGGGCGGCGACCTGCCCAAGCAGTTTATGCCCTTGCACGGCAAGCCGGTGCTCATGCATACCATTGAGAGGTTTCGCTCCTACAGCGACGAACTGAAGATCATACTTGTGCTGCCACATGAGCAGCAGGACTACTGGCGACAAATCTGCCAAAAGCATAACTTCACCGTTGAGCATACTGTAGTGGACGGAGGACAGACCCGTTTCCACTCGTCGCAAAACGGAGTGGCTGCCGTGCCCGACGACGCCACGGGCGTGATAGGCATTCACGACGGTGTGCGCCCATTCGTATCCGAGGAGACGATAGCTCGCTGCTTCGAAGCAGCACGTCAGTTTGGTGCGGCTCTGCCAGTGTTGCCCGTCACCGACACCCTGCGCCGCGTAACTGACGATGGCGGCTACAACGTGCAGCGCAACGACTACCGTACAGTGCAGACACCACAGACCTTCGACGCACAACTCCTAAAGCAGGCTTTCAAACAGCCCTACTCCGACAACTTCACCGACGACGCCTCGGTGGTGGAGGCATTAGGACACAAAGTGACTATGGTGGACGGCAACCGCGAGAACATAAAGCTCACCACGCCGTTCGACCTTGTTGTAGCCGAAGCACTCATCAGGAAGAACTAAAAACTCATCATGGACATACTCTCGCAAGACATAATGTATCTGCCCGGTGTAGGCCCCAACCGCAAGGATATCTTCAACAAGGAACTGGACATCCACACATGGGGCGACCTCCTGGAGAACTATCCATATAAATATGTGGACAGGAGCCGCATCTATGCCATTCACGAACTGACGGGTGACATGCCATTCGTGCAAATAAGGGGCAAGATACTGTCTTTCGATGAGTTTGAGATGTCGCCACGCAAGAAGCGTGTGGTGGCACATTTCAGCGACGGACGAGGTGTGGTTGACCTCGTGTGGTTCTCGGGCACACAATACGTCTACAAGAATTATAAGGTGAACGAAGACTACATCGTCTTCGGACGGCCAACAGTCTACAACGGTAGGTTTCAGTTCTCACATCCCGACATCGACCGCGCACAAGACCTGCAGCTCTCCGAAATGGGAATGCAGCCCTACTACTCCACTACCGAACTTATGAAGAAACGTGGAGTGACCTCGCGCACGGTGGAGAAGATTGTCAAGGCGATGTTGCTGAAACTCAAGGACCCGCTGCCAGAGACTCTACCCGACTTTATTGTGCGCCGACTCCACCTTGTTTCGCGCGACATAGCTATGCGCTGCATTCACTATCCCAAGAATGCCGTTGAGATGCAGAAGGCTCGCGAGAGACTTAAGTTTGAGGAACTCTTCTACGTACAACTCAACATCCTGCGCTATGCCAGCGACCACCGCCGCAAATACCGCGGATACATATTCAACCGCGTAGGATCCGACTTCAACCGCTTCTACTCCGAAAACCTCAAGTTTGAGCTTACCGGAGCACAAAAACGGGTGATGCACGAGATTCGCGACGACATGTGCTCTGGCCGACAGATGAACCGTCTACTGCAAGGCGACGTGGGCAGCGGCAAGACTCTTGTGGCTCTCATGACCATGCTCATAGCTCTTGGCAACGGGTTCCAGGCATGCATCATGGCTCCCACTGAAATCCTTGCCGAGCAGCATCTCACTACTATCAAAGAGTTTCTTCATGGCATGGACATCAGAGTGGAACTGCTCACGGGCATGGTGAAGGGCAAGAGGCGCAAAGAGGTGCTCAATGCCCTGCTCGCGGGCGAAGTGAAGATCCTTGTTGGCACTCATGCCATTCTTGAAGACCAGGTGCGCTTCCAACGGCTCGGCATTGCCGTCATCGACGAGCAACACCGCTTCGGGGTGGCTCAGCGAGCGCGCCTATGGGCTAAGAGCGAGAACCCACCACACATTCTTGTGATGACAGCCACGCCTATTCCACGCACTCTCGCAATGACTATCTATGGTGACCTCGACGTGAGCATTATCGACGAACTGCCACCAGGACGCAAACCCGTGCAGACAATACATCGCTACGACAATCAGATGATGTCGCTCTACAACGGCATCCGACAGCAGATAAGGCTCGGACGACAAGTCTACGTGGTATACCCACTTATCACCGAAAGCGAAAAGAGCGACCTTAAGAATCTTGAGGACGGTTTTGCAGCTCTGTGCGACATTTTTCCGGAGTTCCACATCAGTCGTGTACACGGCAAGATGAAACCTGCCGAAAAAGATGCGGAGATGCAGAAGTTTGTGAGTGGCGAGACTCAGATTCTTGTTGCCACAACAGTGATTGAGGTGGGTGTGAATGTGCCTAACGCTTCGGTGATGGTTATTCTCGATGCCCAACGATTCGGCCTGTCGCAGCTACACCAGCTACGAGGACGTGTGGGCAGAGGTGCCGAACAGAGCTACTGCATCCTCGTGACCACCTACAAGCTGTCGAACATCACACGCAAGCGCATCGACATCATGTGCGACACCAACGACGGTTTCCGCATTGCCGAGGCAGACCTTAAGCTACGAGGACCTGGCGACCTTGAGGGCACACAACAGAGCGGTATCGCCTTCGATCTGAAGATTGCCGACATAGCACGCGACGGCCAACTTGTGGCTCTCGCACGACAAGAGGCACAAAAAATAATAGACGCCGACCCTACTTGCTCATCCAATGAATACGCCATGCTATGGCGAAGACTGAGAGAGCTGAGAGACACCAATATTAACTGGGCGGCTATATCGTGATGTTTTAACATGAGGTTGAGCGTATTTTGTGAAACACACATTTCGTTTTATGGATAATGTGGTCATGGCTCATGCCGAGCGTACTACGCAAAAAGAGGAATACCGCGATTTTTTGCGATATTCCTCTTTTTTGTTTTGTAGGGACGATCGGGCTCGAACCGATGACCTCTGCAATGTGACTGCAGCGCTCTAAACCAGCTGGGCTACGCCCCTATACTTTTTGTAAGCGGTGGCGAAAGTACTGCTTTTTTCTGAGACTGCAAAGTATTTAAACTATTTTTACCCTTATTTTTTTCTTACATGATGTGCAACCAACGCAACACATCGTTGAGATTGGCTACAACCATGAGCAAGAGCAGGATGCCTATGCCGATATATTCGGCACGTATCATGAAATTCTCCGACGGCTTGCGACGCGTTATCATCTCGTAGAGAAGGAAAAGCACATGACCACCATCGAGTGCTGGGATGGGTAGAATGTTCATGAAGGCAAGGATTATGCTCAGGAAGGCTGTCATGAGCCAGAACTTATGCCAATTCCATACGTCAGGGAACATGCTGCCTATGGCTCCGAATCCTCCAAGCGACTTGGCTCCTTCGGCTGAGAAAATGTACTTCATGTCGCCCACATAACCTGCGAGCACATTCCAACCGTACTTAACACCAGCGGGGAAACTCTCGAAGAACCCATAGTCGATATGAGTTACCTTGTCATTGGGCAACACAGGAGTAAAACCAAACTTGAGATTCTCCGACGCTTTGTCGGATGTCTTGAGCAAGCCGCTCGTATTGATGGCACATAAGCGACCGTTGGCCTCGCGAGCAAGAGTGAGATGAACGGTGAGAGCCTTGACACTGTCGGCATGGTTCTTGGCGAAAGCAAGCACATCGCTCACACGACCTATCTCGTTGAGGAACTCGTTATGAGAACCTATCTTCTTGCCGTTGACAGCCACAATCAGGTCGCCCTTGCGCATTCCAATATGCTGGGCGAGCGAGCCTGGGAGAACGCTATCAACACGTGCCTCGATGAACTGGGTCATGAACGGAGGCACCGACTTGAACATCTCAAGCAAATCGAGGTCGCCAGGCATATTTACTGTCACGGGCTTGCCGTCGCGGATAACATAAGCCTCATGAGCGCGAGCCATGTCGCGATACATGTCGGGACCGAACTTCTTAAACTCGCCGAGGTCGGTGCCCACAAGCACGTCGCGGTCGCGGAATCCAAGATCCTGAGCCTCCTTGTTGAACTTCATGCCAAACTGCATGTCCTTAGGCTTGACATAGTCGTCGCCCCATGTGAAAAGGCACACGGCATAGAGGAACAAGGCGAGCACAAAGTTCACAAGCACACCACCCACCATGATGAGCAGTCGCTGCCAAGCTGGCTTGGAACGGAACTCCCACGGCTCGGCAGGTTTCTTCATCTGCTCAGTATCGAACGACTCGTCGATCATGCCGGATATCTTGCAGTAGCCGCCAAGCGGCAGCCAGCCTATTCCGTAGGTTGTGTCGCTCTTCTTGGGCTTAAACTCGAAGAGGTGGAACCAAGGGTCGAAGAACAGATAGAACTTCTCCACCCTTACACCAAAGAGTTTGGAGAAGAAGAAGTGTCCGCCCTCATGGAGCAACACAAGAATTGAAATTGCCAGCATGAATTGCAGCAATTTGATAAGGAAGATTTCCATTAATTATTAATTCGTATTTATTATTTTTTATTTGAAGAGCTACCATCTGCGGTAATCATCATTTACTCTTGTCAATTATCCCAACAGCAGTTCCTCGGCGATTCTTCTTGCCTCGGCATCTGTGGCGATATAATCGTCGTAGGTGGGTTGGGCAATGTATGTGGCTTTCTGCATTGTGCGCTCTATGATTTCGCCCATCTGCAGGAATCCGCATTTGTCCTTACGGAACGCCTCATTGACAATCTCGTTGGCTGCATTGACGATGCAAGGCATGTTGCCGCCCTGACGGATTGACTCATAGGCCATGTGTAGGCAGCTGAACTTCTCCATGTCAGGTTCTAAGAACTCAAGTGGCTGACGGAAGAAATCGAGACGGTCGCCATTGAGCGGCAGACGCTCGGGGAAGGAGAAGGC
This sequence comes from Prevotella sp., assembly GCA_052273435.1. Lineage (GTDB taxonomy): Bacteria > Bacteroidota > Bacteroidia > Bacteroidales > Bacteroidaceae > Prevotella. The sequence continues at coordinate 8,015 of DAVZIG010000023.1, read as the reverse complement.
ATACTGTATTGGCAAGCGCATGTCGGGCACTCCAAGCTGAGCCTTAACTGCTCCGTCGCTGAACTGTACGGCACTATGCACTATCGACTGCGGATGCACAAGCACCTGAATGCGGTCGGCCTCAATACCAAAGAGCCATTTCGCCTCTATCACCTCAAATCCCTTGTTCATCATCGAGGCTGAGTCAATAGTTATCTTTGCACCCATCTCCCATGTGGGATGCTTAAGGGCATCAGCAGCCTTCACGTCGCGCATTTTGTCGAGGGTAAAATTGCGGAAGGGTCCGCCCGAAGCGGTAAGCAATATCTTCTCAATCGCGTTGTTACCCTCGCCCACAAGGCTCTGGAATATGGCAGAGTGCTCGCTGTCGACGGGGAGGATGTTAACGTGGTTCTCGGCTGCAAGGCGGCAGATAAGCTCGCCCGCCACTACAAGAGTCTCCTTATTGGCAAGGCAGATAGTCTTGCGGGCCTTTATGGCGTGGATCGTGGGCGAAAGTCCGGCAAATCCCACCATGGCTGTGAGCACCATGTCGATGGGCTGAGCCTCAACAATCTCGTCGAGAGCCTTGGCTCCGGCATAAACCTTAATCTCGGGACAATCCGTGAGAAGAGCACAAAGCGGCTCATAATATTTCTCGTTGGCTATTACAACGGCAGCAGGACGAAACTGGCGAGCCTGCTCGGCAAGCATCTCGTAGCGGTTGTTGGCTGTGAGACAGTAGGCCTCATAGCGGTCGCTGTGCTGCTTTATGACATCCAGGGCCTGTGTGCCAATGGAACCGGTGGAGCCGAGGATGCAGATTTGTTTTTTCATATCTGATTGTTTTTGTTTATAGTTCCAGCAGTCCTTCAGGCAGCTGCATGGTTATTTGGCGACGCTCGGTGTCAACCTCTACTATCAGTTCATCGCTTGCGGGCAGAAGCAAGTCGTTGCCATCATTAGTTACAAGTTCGAAAAGCGTGTTGATGGTTGAGTCGTCGACAGAGCGTATTTCGCCCACTATCTTGCCAGACTCATCATCCACTACATGATAGCCCACTATCTCAGCCCATGACAATGAGTCGGAATCGCTGTCGGAATGCTCACGCGGGAAATACACAACGCTACCCGTGAGGTTGCGTGCTTTGTCTTGAGTGTCGATGTCGGTAAAACGCACGAGTGCCGTCTCATCGGTCTTGAAACGGTACTCGTCGATGAAAAACGGCACAAGTATGCCGTCCATGTCGAGAATGAGATAGTCGGCATCTGTGCGGTCGAACACATCATCGTCGAAATGGAACGACACCTCACCGTCCACACCATGCGGCTTGCCTATCTTGCCTATACGGTAGACAGAATCTTTTTTTATCATTATAAAATGAATTGACAGTTATTACTCTCTCCTGATCTTCGCTCCCAACGCATTCAACCGCTCCTCGATGTCCTCGTAACCACGGTCAATCTGAGCGATGTTCTCTATGCGGCTTGTGCCCTTGGCTCCAAGAGCAGCTATGAGCAGGGCTATGCCTGCGCGGATGTCGGGCGAAGTCATGCGTCCAGCACGTAGCTTCTTCTTGTGGTCGTGCCCCACAATTACGCAGCGGTGAGGGTCGCAAAGGATTATCTGCGCTCCCATGTCGATGAGCTTGTCGACGAAGAAGAGACGGCTCTCAAACATCTTCTGGTGAATGAGCACTGAACCACGAGCTTGAGTAGCTACAACTATGAACACAGAAAGAAGGTCTGGAGTGAGTCCTGGCCACGGTGCGTCGGATATGGTCATAATAGTGCCGTCGATGAATGAGTCGACGATGTAGTGGGGCTGCTTTGGCACAATGATGTCGTCACCCTCCACCTTCAGCTTCACGCCAAGACGACGAAACGTGTCGGGAATGATGCCAAGATGCTTCATCTGCACGTCCTTGATGCGAATGCCATCGCCAACCATTGCCGCCATACCAATAAAGGAGCCGACCTCAATCATGTCGGGCAACACACGGTGCTCAGCACCATGCAGACTCTTCACGCCCACGATGGTGATGAGGTTGGAGGCTATGCCCGAGATATTGGCTCCCATGCTGTTGAGCAAGTGGCAGAGTTGCTGGATGTAAGGCTCACAGGCTGCGTTGTAGATGGTTGTGGTTCCTTCGGCAAGCACAGCGGCCATAATAATGTTGGCAGTACCTGTGACCGAAGCCTCATCAAGCAGCATGTATGTGCCTTTAAGGTGTTTTGCCTCAATAGTGTAGACCTTGCGGTCTTCGTCGTTGATAAACTTTGCGCCGAGACACTTGAATCCGAGGAAATGAGTGTCGAGACGGCGGCGGCCTATCTTGTCGCCTCCAGGCTCAGCCACGGTGGCTTTGCCAAAGCGTCCGAGCAGCGGTCCCATAAGCAGAACCGAGCCACGCAGAGCAGAGCATTTCTGCACATATTCGTCGCTCGCGAGATATTCGAGATTCAGCTCGTCGGCCTGGAAAGTATAGTCGTTGCGCGAATTGCGCGTCACCTTCACGCCGATGTCGGTGAGGAGTTTTATGAGGTTGTTGACATCAAGAATGTCAGGAATGTTATTGATGCGCACTGGCTCCGACGTGAGCAGCGTTGCCGCTATCACCTCAAGAGCCTCGTTCTTGGCACCTTGCGGAGTGATGGTGCCGCTAAGCGGATGACCGCCCTCTATGATAAACGTCTCCATAGGCATTTTATGATGGATTATTTGCGTCTGCGTTGTTTCTTATCGATGTTTCGTATATCGGAAGCGATACGGTCGAACTTGAACGTGTCAAGGTCGAGCTGCACCTTACCATCAGTATAGTGAGCAAGGTCGGAAGCCACCTTTTCGTTATCGCTTGAGCCGTGGCCCCACTGCACGAGGTCACGCTTCATCTGGTTGGCTACAAGACGCACAAGCTCGGTGCGGTCGCGGCCTTCCGGCATGGTCTTCAACAGGTCGAACATCTCGAACATCATCACTCCATAGTGGCGCACCGGGATGCGCCTCATTGGATATGACATCGGGGCTGGCTTCTCAAGCATCTTCTTGGCTTCGCTGATGTCATAGGGATAGTCGATATCGAGCTTGAAGTTGCTCATGAGCGCAAGGTGGTCCCAAAGTTTATGACGATAGTCGGCATCATCACCCGTAGGTGGCGACATGCGCTCCATAACTGCCACTATCGACTCGGCGCAATGCTGACGCTGAGCACGGTCGGGCAGCGCAATGCAATAGTCGATCATCTTCTGCACCTCGCGTCCGTATTCGGGCAGTATGAGACGCTCGCGCTGTGTGTTATAATCAAGTCCTGATATATTCATTATATATTTTTGTTAAAGCAGTTTTTTGGATTCCTTTGCCACAAAGTCTTTAAGATAGAAGGGCACAAAATATGCCACGTCCTCGTATTGCTCTCTGGCTATACGACGCTCGGCAAGCGGATACATCCATTTTGCCAAAGGCTCCACGCCCTTTATCAGGCGAGCATTGGGATGTTTGATTACCTCCATACACTTCTCTGCTCCATTACCAAAGAAATATACGGGACCGCGGTCTAGATATTCCTTATATGTATTCTCGTCGACAACGTCAGCTTGAATGCCACGCACCTCCTTTAAGGCACGATCGTAGACGGCTGAGTAGACTTCCATGCGGCGCGCGTCGAGCATCGGGCAGAGCAAGGCGCCCTCCTCCACTTCCTCGCGCAGCAATACGGGCACAGCCATAAGCTCAAGGGTTGGCACTGAAATCAACTTAAGGTCTTGACCGAAACATATGCCTTTGGCCATGGACACTCCGATGCGGAGTCCGGTGTAGGAACCAGGTCCCTGGCTCACGGCTACGGCATCAAGGGGTATGGCGTGGCTGTCGGCAAAGGACATGGCTTCGTCGACAAATGTTCCGAGATTCACGGCATGGTTGGGACCGTCATGATCTTCCTTGGAGAAAATGCAAGCGCCATCCTGGCTGACGGCTACTGAGCACACATTGGTGCTCGTATCAATATTCAAAATACACGACATGCTAAAAACAATTTTCTTTTTTCATGAGACCATACTACTCCTAACCACTGGACTTAATACTACAAAATTCCACTCCAATGGCTAACAGTGGGCCTCGCGTTACATATATGTAAGTGCAAAGTTAATGGAAATCAGCGGCAACACAAAACGAATTCATCCATTTTTGACTCTTCAAGGCTTTATTTCGGAAAATAATAAGTATTTTTGCACTCTTAGAAAACAACACAACTGTAAAAATACATATAAACAACATAATATGATACTATCAATGACGGGCTACGGCAAATCGGTCGCAGTCTACAACGGAAAGAAAATCAATGTCGAGATTAAGTCGCTCAACAGCAAGAGTCTCGACCTGTCTACTCGTATCGCTCCGCTCTACCGCGAAAAGGAGATGGAAATCCGCCAAACCATACAGCAGCGTGTGCTGAGAGGTAAGGTGGACTTTGCCATCTGGATTGAGAAGGACGCTGCTTCGGATGCCACTGTCATCAACGCGGCCCTCGCCAAAAACTACTGCCAACAAATTAAGGCTATCGCACAGCGCTGCAACATACCTGAGCCTGAAGACTGGTTCCTCACACTCATGCGAATGCCAGATGTTACCGCCAAGCCCGAAGTGGAAGCTCTCGACGATGAGGAGTGGAACGTGGCTCGCACTGCTGTGGACGAAGCTATCGACAAGCTTGTAGCTTTCCGCACACAAGAGGGAGCAGCTTTGGAGAAGAAATTCGGCGAGAAGGTGGACAACATCGAGCAACTGCTTCTTAGCATCGAGCCTTACGAGAAGGCACGCGTGGAGAAAATTCGCGCACGCATTATTGATGGGCTCAAGTCGATTCCCGACGTGGAGTATGACAAGAACCGACTGGAGCAGGAGCTTATCTACTATATCGAGAAACTCGACATCAGCGAGGAGAAACAACGCCTTGCCAACCACCTTAAATACTTCCGCGAGACTATGCAGGAGGGACATGGACAGGGCAAGAAGCTCGGTTTTATAGCCCAGGAAATGGGACGCGAAATAAACACTACTGGCTCAAAGAGCAACAATGCCGAGATGCAGAATATCGTGGTGAAAATGAAGGACGAGCTAGAGCAGATTAAGGAACAAGTGTTAAATGCACTATAGGAGAACATTCAAAATTCAAAATGGGTAAACTTATAATTTTCTCCGCTCCCTCGGGCAGCGGCAAAAGCACAATCATCAATCGTCTGATGCAGCATCCAGAGTTGCATCTCGCATTCTCCATTTCATGCACAAGCCGTGCGCCGCGCGGCACCGAAAAAAATGGAGTGGAATATTTCTTCCTCTCGCCTGAGGAGTTCCGAAAGCGCATCAAGCGCGATGAATTCTTAGAATACGAAGAAGTATACAAAGACCGATTCTACGGCACTCTGAAACAGCAAGTGGAGACTCAAGCTGAACGTGGCGACAATGTGGTGTTCGACGTCGACGTGAAGGGCGGATGCAACATCAAGCAGTTCTATGGCTCACGTGCCCTAAGTATCTTCATTCAGCCACCATCTATCGAGGAGTTGCGCCGTCGTCTTACTGGCCGCGCGACAGATGCTCCCGAAGTGATAGAGCAACGCATCGAGCGTGCAGAGTTCGAACTGTCGCAGGCTCCAAAGTTTGATCGCGTGGTTATAAACGACGACCTTGAGAAAGCGGTGGAGGAGACAATGAAAATCGTGAAGGAATTTATTGGTCAATGACAAACAAAATAAAGACTGGTATATACGGCGGCTCCTTCAACCCCATACACAACGGCCACATAGCTATCGCAAAGGCTATGCTCGATTGCGGTGCTGTGAATGAAGTGTGGCTCATGGTGTCGCCGCAAAACCCCTTAAAACAGTCGACCGACCTGCTCGACGAACAACTGCGACTCGACATGACACGACGTGCCACATCCAACATTTCTGGCATAACGGCATGCGACTATGAGTTTCACATGCCTCGCCCATCATACATGTGGCACACGCTGCAAAATCTCTCACACGACTATCCTGACCGTGAGTTCACTCTGCTCATAGGTGCCGACAACTGGCAGGTGTTCGATCGTTGGTATCATGCCGACGACATCATCGCCCACTACCCTATCCGCATCTATCCGCGACGCGGATATGACATCGAAGCCTCAAGACTTCCGCATAACGTCAAACTTGTGGACACAGGACTCTACGACGTGAGCAGCACTATGGTGCGCGAACGCATACGACGGGGAGAAGATGTGAGCCAGCTCATTCCTGGGAGCATAATAGATATGGCTAAGATTTACAAATAATAATCAAGGTATGTATAACAAAAAAAGGCAAAAGAAGTTGTCAGCCACTTGTGTGACGACAATTTCCTTTGCCTTTTTAAGTTTTTGTTGCCTCCGTACTTGTGACCTGCCTCATGCCGAGGGCCGGTCTTCAGTGAGCTTAATATCGTTGAAATGATTATATGTCTAAGTGTATGTACACCTCCTGGTTCATCCGAGCCGATGCGCACCGCTCCATGAAATAAAGAGCAGAAGCGCATGGTCTGTTTAGTTGTTAATAACGCGTGCTAACGATTGGAAATATATTATTCCTCGTTGGCGCGGAGCTGCTGTACATAGATAGCGTGCTCCATCTTGAGTCTCTTCAGAACAGAAGGCTTGTTGTACTGCTGGCGTGCGCGCAACTCCTTAACAACACCTGTCTTTTCGAATTTTCTCTTGAATTTCTTGAGAGCTCTTTCGATGTTCTCACCATCTTTTACCGGTACAATAATCATTTTTTTTCGTTTTGTTTAATTTGGTTATACAATAATATTGTTTGTGCTGGCTACTCATTTTCACCAAACGTGGGTGCAAAGTTACTGATTATTTGTGAATTAGCAAAGCTTTTGCGCTGTTTTCTGCAAATTTATCGCTTATAGCTAGACCTGTAATGAGTTCAAACAGGTCATAAACAAGACGGTCCAGCTCGCCACACTTATGTTCACACACCAGTGAAACTGCCGAGACCGCGAAATGAAAAAGTGATTTTAAACTGTTAATACAAAAGACTAATGCGCAGAGCACTAAACCAATCTTACATGATGTGTACTTGAATTCTGTGCACTTTTTTCATTTCTTCGTAGCCTTGGTTTCTTACTGCTGCTTGGCATTTTCTTCCTTCACAGAGTCGCGCTCGGCAGGATTGACTACACCCTAATCACCACTCTCCGAATTCATCAACCCTAAACACCACTGTCCTAAGTAGTTCATGGGTTTGAAGAACATTTTTGTTGTAATGTCGGGCATGTCCTTACTGTCCGACTTCTTAATAACGACATAGCAAAGCACCTCATTATTGTATGACTCGTTGAACTTGATATATTCAATCTTATAGTCAACCATTGGCACCGCCTTCAACATATACCCCAGTTCGGGATAACCGAGTGTCTTATACAATATAAATGCAGCGTGAATACGCCTCCTCCCCATGCCATTAGGAGTGGGTAATAACAGAAGGCTGAAAGAAGTTGTTTTGCCCTTAGAATAGTGACAGCTGTTTGGTGTCTTCGATGCAGTATCCCTGCAATGCCTTTGGCTTATTGTCGAAGAAGCAATATGCTCCCAATGCTGAAATAAGGTTCATGATAAAGTTGCTTACAGATCTATGGCGTGAGTGTACAATCTGTGCCGTATTCTTCAGCATGTCGTTAATGGTTTCGATAATGTATCTCTTGCGCAGCATCATTCTGTCATAGAACGGCATCAGCTTGTTTTTCATGTTTACGCGCAACCCTGTCACCAGCTGTATTCCATCCTCAAAGAGGAAGTCAAACAGCTTCTGCGAAATATAGCCTTTGTCAGCGAACAGCTTGCCGTACAGTCGTTTAGCAAGAACCTTGAACACATTCGGGTCCTTGTCGCTGACATTTGCGCCTGTAAGGACAAAGGCTATTATCTCGCCTCTGTCATTGCACGCAAGGTGGAGCTTAAAGCCATGGCACCAACCCATTGTTCCTTTTCCGTCAGTGGCAATTCCCTTGA
>DAVZIG010000022.1:0-27682 GCA_052273435.1 Prevotella sp. | reverse complement strand
TTGGGCTTTCAGCCCGCCCTTGATCACATTATTAGTTTTACCGGACAGCAATGATAATGAGTGAAACATGTAGCCTGTGTTGAGGAGGAGAATAAGTTGAGGATTGTCGAGAATAGGGAAATCCCTACATATTTATATGGTTTTAACCTTAAGCAGATTGAAAGACTTTTCTTAAATTTGCAATCAGAAAACATATTTAATCATTTAACAACCACGATTATGAAACGCATTTACTATTTCCTGACACTCCTATTCCTGGCTGCCACACCAATGACATTCACAAGCTGTGATGACGACGACCCTTATTACTGGGACGACAATTATTGGGGCAACAACTGGAGCGAAGACAATGGCTATGACAAGAACGACAAGACTCCACTTGACGTGCAAATGGCACAGGTGCTCAACGGATCATGGACGGGCACCGTGGTGAACGAATACTACGACGAGGACGGAAAACGCGTGAAGACACAATGCGACGTGGACTTCGACTTCACACAATACACTGTCAACTCCAACCAAGGCAGCGGCACGGAAACCGACTATGCACCTCTCTACGACAAGAACGGAAAGCCCGTATACGACGAGAACGGAAAACAAATGTACGAATCGCAGACTCTGAAGTTCAAATGGAACTTCGACTCACGCTCATACATGCTCTACCTTACATATGATAGCGGCATGCGATTTGTAATTGACACCGACCCCAACAAACGTGAGTTCTTTCTTGGCTACGACGAAAAAGAGAAATGGGACTTCTTCGAGGCTGTAATGAATCAGGTGGGAGGCAACGAGCGCGCCACCATCAAATGTGAACGCGTGACACAAAACCGCTCAGCCAAGAGCAAAACAACCAAAACAGGCATAATTGCAGCTCTGCCCAACGCAGCAAAGCTATCCTTTGGAAAAGCTATTAATGACAAGCAGGAGGCAGAGAATGTGCCATTTGCACTGCGCAAAAGGTAGTTGCAAAGCGGAATAAATCAACAAATAAGCGGGTCTTGATGTTTTTTTAGCATTTAAAATATGTAATATCCGTTGTTTTTGCTAACTTTGCACTTTAAAAATAAGGACAACTTGTTTAAAGACAACAATAATAGTAAAAGTTTTATGGCTGGAACAAAAAAAATCAAGACCGCGCTTGTATCTGTATTCCACAAGGACGGTCTCGACGAGCTTCTCAAGAAGCTCAACGCAGAAGGTGTTAAATTCCTTTCCACTGGTGGCACACAGGCTTTCATCGAGTCGCTTGGCTTCGAATGCCAGGCTGTAGAGAGCGTAACCTCATACCCGTCAATCCTTGGCGGACGCGTGAAAACTCTTCACCCACGCATCTTTGGTGGCATTCTTGCACGCCGCGAAAACAAGGGCGACCTCAACCAGATGGCTGAGTATGCCATTCCCGAAATCGACCTCGTAATTGTTGACCTCTACCCATTCGAGCAGACTGTGGCAAGCGGCGCAAGCGATGCCGACATCATTGAGAAGATTGACATAGGCGGCATTTCTCTCATCCGCGCTGGAGCAAAGAACTTCAACGACGTGGTGATTGTGCCGAGCAAGGCTGAATATCCCGTATTGCTCGATATCCTCAACAAAAAGGGCGCAGAGACCAATCTCGACGAGCGCAAGATGTTTGCTGAGCACGCATTCGGAGTTAGTAGCCACTACGACACTGCAATCCACGAGTGGTTTGCTAAATAGAATTAGGTATTAGGGGTTAGGGGAACTCCTAACTCATAATTCAAAATCGGCATAGCCGATAATTCAAAACTCAAAACTCATAATTCAAAATTCATTAAATGGGATTTTTTTCTTTCGTACAGGAAATTGCGATGGACCTTGGCACTGCCAACACCATTATCATCAGCGACGACAAGATCGTTGTTGACGAGCCTTCGGTGGTGGCTCTTGACCGTCGCACCGACAAAATGATTGCTGTCGGCTCGAAGGCGAAGATGATGTATGAGAAGACTCACGACAACATCAAAACCATCCGACCACTCCGTGACGGAGTGATTGCCGACTTTACTGCTTGCGAACAAATGATGCGCGGCCTCATCAAAATGGTTCATACCGGAAGCCGCTTCTTCTCACCGTCGCTCCGCATGGTTATTGGTGTGCCTTCTGGCTCTACCGAGGTTGAGTTGCGCGCAGTACGCGATAGTGCTGAACATGCTGACGGACGCGACGTATATCTTATCTTCGAGCCTATGGCTGCTGCCATAGGTATCGGTATCGACGTGGAAGCTCCCGAGGGCAACATGATTGTCGACATAGGTGGAGGATCTACCGAAATCGCTGTCATCTCATTGGGCGGTATCGTGTCGAACAACTCTATCCGCACTGCAGGCGACGACCTCACTGCCGACATCCAGGAATATATGTCGCGCCAACACAACGTGAAGGTGTCGGAGCGTATGGCTGAGCGTATCAAGATACACGTAGGTTCTGCACTTACTGAACTTGGCGACGAGGCTCCTGAGGACTTCATTGTGCATGGACCTAACCGTATCACCGCACTGCCTATGGAGGTGCCTGTATGCTACCAGGAGATTGCACACTGCCTCGACAAGACTGTGGCAAAGATTGAGAACGCTGTTCTCTCGGCACTCGAGAACACTCCTCCTGAGCTTTATGCCGACATTGTGAAGAACGGTATCTATCTCTCAGGCGGCGGTGCATTGCTCCGTGGCTTGGACAAGCGTCTTAGCGACAAGATTAATATTCCGTTCCACATTGCAGAAGACCCGTTGCACAGCGTGGCAAAGGGCGCAGGCGTGGCTCTCAAGAACATCGACCGTTTCTCATTCCTGATGAGATAATATAAAAGTAAAAAAGTAAAAAAGTAAAGAAGTAAAAGAGTGGGACTTATGGTCTTGCCGAACAGTGGTTTCAGAAGCTGCCGTCTTTACTTTTTTACTTTTTTGCTGTTTTACTTTTTTAGTTTTACAACAATGCGCAACCTATTAGATTTTCTCGCACGCCACAACCATTGGTTTGTATTCATACTGCTCGAGGTCATAAGCTTCGTGCTGCTATTCCATTATAACAGCTATCAGGGCAGCGTATGGTTCTCATCGGCAAACGCCGTGAGCGGCAAGGTGTATGAATGGAATTCTGCCGTGGGACAGTTTTTCTCGCTTACCGAAGTAAACCGACAGCTTACCGAACGCAACCTGTATCTTGAGCGTGAGGTGGCTCAGCTCACTGAACAGATAGAGCGCACCACCAAAGATTCAACCCTCGTCGAGCGCATGCAGCAAGACGTGATGAAAGGCTTTGAGACAATACCGGCTAAGGTTGTAAGCTCGTCGCTCGACAAAGCAAATAACTTTATTACCATCAACAAGGGTTCTGCCGACGGCGTAAAGAAGGATATGGGGGTCGTGAGCGGAACGGGCGTTGTGGGCATAGTTTACCTCACAAGCGACCACTACTCTGTGGTCATACCCGTGCTTAGCCAGCAGTCAAACATCAGTTGTTCTATCAAGGGAAGAGGCTACTTCGGGTATCTGCACTGGACAGGCGGCTCACCTGAATACGCCTACATCGACGACATCCCACGCCACGCCCACTTCAAACTCGGCGACTACATCATCACATCTGGCTACTCATCAGTGTTCCCTGCTGGCATCATTGTAGGACGCATCAAGCATGTCTACAACTCGGAAAACGGTATGTCCTACCGACTTAAGGTGACACTGTCTACCGACTTTGCACGGCTTCGCGACGTATGCGTCATCAACGACCGCGAGATGGATAAGAAACTCGAGATATTGCGTGCCGCAGAGGATTCGCTCAAGGCACGTGAATAAAAAAATCCACATACACACATGAACTTGAACATCATCAGAAACTTCGTTTTCTTCATCATACTGCTCATCGTGCAGGTGCTCGTACTCAACCACATACGTCTGTTCGGATGTGCCACGCCTCTGCTCTACACCTATTTAGTGCTGCCCATGCAGCGCAATCAGGCTAAATGGACCACTCTTTTGTGGTGCTTCGCACTCGGACTGGCTGTGGACACTTTCTCCAACACACCTGGCGTGGCTGCAGCAACTATGACACTTGCCGCTCTTGTGCAGCCATATCTGCTCGAACTGTTTGTGCCACGCGACAGTGCCGACGACCTCACACCTACATTCCGCACGCTTGGCGTGTCGAAATTCGTGAGCTACACCATAATACTTGTGCTCATTTGCTGCATGACGTTCTTCACTATTGAGGCGTTCAACCTCTACAACTGGATGCAATGGGCAAGCAGCATTCTTGGCAGCACGGCTATTACCGTGATTCTAATATTGGTTATCGAAAACGTAAGAGACAGAAAATGAGCAAATTCAACCTCGAAAACCGTCGCTTTGTGCTTAGCGGAGTGGCTGTGGCTATTGTCACCGTCTATATCATACGTCTATTCACTCTGCAACTCATGAGCGACGACTATAAGAAGAATGCCGACTCCAACGCTTTTCTCAAGAAAATAGAGTTTCCATCGAGAGGTGCCATCTACGACCGCAACGGACGACTAATGGTGTACAACCAACCTGCCTACGATATTATGGTGGTGATGAACGAGGCTAAGGGACGCATCGACACCACTGAGTTCTGCCAGGCTCTCGGCATTACCAAGGAATTCTTCATCAAACGCATGAACGACATCAAGGATTATTCTAAGAATCCTGGCTACTCACGCTTCACACAGCAAATGTTCATGAGCCAACTTAGCAACGAGGAGTTCTCGGTTTTCCAAGAAAAGATGTTCAGATTCCCTGGCTTCTATGTACAGCGTCGAAGCATACGCCAATACCAAACGGGCGTTGCTGCCCATGTGCTTGGTGATGTGGCTGAGGTGTCGCCTGCTGACATTGAAGACGACAACTACTATCAGCCGGGCGACTACATCGGCAAGCTCGGTGTGGAGAAAAGCTACGAGAAGGAATTGCGAGGAGAGAAAGGTGTGCAGATTCTGCTGCGCGACGCACGAGGACGAATACAAGGCAAATACAAGAACGGCGAATACGACCGCAAGCCGATAGCCGGCAAAGACCTTACTCTCGGCATAGACGAAAAGCTTCAGGCGCTCGGCGAAAGACTCATGGAGGGAAAGATTGGCTCTATAGTGGCTATCGACCCACAGACTGGCGAAATTCTCGCAATGGTATCAGCACCAAGCTACGACCCACGCATCATGGTGGGACGCTCTCGCTCCAAAAACCATAAGTTGCTGTCGAAGGATGCTTGGAAACCTTTGCTCAACCGTTCAATCATGGGTATGTATCCTCCGGGCTCTACATTCAAAACTTCGCAGGCTCTCACTTATATGACCGAAGGCATCATCACCCCTAGCACAGCTTTTCCATGCCACCGCGGATTCTATTGCCGTGGATTGCATGTAGGTTGCCACTCACACGCCGCACCTATTGCTCTTGTCGATGCCATAAGCACATCATGCAATGGCTACTTCTGCTGGGGACTTTACTACATGATGGGCAACCGCTCCAAATACAAGAATCCTTACAATGCGATGAATGTGTGGCGCGACTATATGGTGAGCATGGGATTTGGCTACAAACTCGGTATTGACTTGCCGGGTGAGAAACGTGGAATGATTCCTAATGCCGACTATTACGACCGCAACTACAAAGGCTCGTGGAATGGTCTTACCATTATATCTATTTCCATCGGACAGGGTGAGGTGACGCTCACCCCATTGCAGATAGCCAACCTTGGAGCTACCATTGCCAACCGTGGATATTACTATGTGCCTCACGTGGTGCGCAAGGTTGAAGGCGAACCTCTGGACTCTCTCTACCGCCACCGCCACTATACCAAGGCTTCGCGACGCTCATACGACTATGTAGTGGCAGGCATGCGCTCATCGGCATTGAAGGGTACGTGCAAGGTGCTGTCGAGATTGCCGTTTGAGGCTTGCGGAAAGACGGGTACTGCTCAGAACCATGGACGCGACCACTCTGTATTCATGGGCTTTGCACCTATGAACAATCCTAAGATTGCCATTGCCGTATACGTGGAGAATGGTGGATGGGGTGCCGAATTCGGTGTGCCTATAGGCGGACTGATGATGGAGCAATACCTCACTGGTAAGCTATCGCCTTCGGCCGAAGCGCAAGCGGCTGCTATGCAGAAACGACGTATTGGCTACGGCCCGCGATTCCCAGGACAAGAGAAAACGGAAGCTGCCAAGAAGAAGGCGAAGACCAAGAAGAATACAAAAGAAACTGCCGAGAAAGACAGCAAGGACGGCAATGTGCCTGAAGCGATTGCCAAGCCTTCGGAGGAAAAGCTGTAGCGGCTTTATTCACTTTTCTTAATTTTCAATTCTTAATTGTAATTGTCATGCCAAACAAACCTCAAAGCATCTGGTCGCAAGTCGACTGGATTACAATAGGCATCTATATAGCTCTGATGATTTTCGGCTGGATAAGCATATGCGGAGCCAGCTATACCTACGGCGAAAACGACATCTTCAGCCTTGGCACACGCTCGGGCATGCAGATTGTATGGATAGGCACAAGTATTTGTCTGGGATTTGTCATTCTGATGATGGACACGCGGTTCTTCGACACGTTCTCATATATTATATATGGTGTATTGCTGTTGCTGCTGTTTGCCACCATCTTCAATCCACACGACATCAAGGGCTCGCACTCGTGGCTCGTAATAGGTCCACTGCGACTCCAACCTGCCGAGTTCGGCAAGTTTGCAACTGCACTTGCATTGGCCAAACTCATGAGCGCCTATGGCTACAACATACATAGGTGGAAGGATTTTGCCGCTGCCCTGGCGGTGATTTTCATACCTATGCTTTGCATCGTAGGACAGCGCGAGACGGGATCGGCTCTTGTCTACCTCACATTCTTTCTGGTACTCTACCGCGAGGGCATGCCGGGCAGCATATTGTTTACGGGTGTTGCTATGGTGGTGTATTTCGTGGTGGGAATTAAGTACGAGAGTGTCATGTTGCTTGCCACGCCCACATCGGTGGGCAAGTTTGTGGTATTGCTCTTGGTGCAGATTTTCACGGCGGGCATGGTGAAGGTGTATTGTGAGGAGCAGCGTATGACCAAGGTCATACTTGGCTACAGCATAGGCATCACTGTGTTGGCTCTGCTCTTCTCGGTATATGTGATTCCGTTTGACATCACATGGGTGCAACTTGCTGTGTGCGGTGTGATGTTTGTGTATCTGCTGCTCTATGCTCTGCGCACACGCCTCACGCATTCGTTCATGATTCTCGCCTTTGCCATTGGCTCGGTTGTGTTCTTCTATTCTGCCGACTATGTGCTCAACAACGTTATGGAGCCTCACCAGAGAGTGCGCATCAACGTTTTGCTTGGTCTCGACGAAGACCTTGCAGGAGCGGGATATAATGTCCATCAGAGCGAGATTGCCATCGGTTCGGGCGGACTAAAGGGCAAGGGATTCCTCAACGGCACACAGACAAAGCTGAAGTTTGTGCCTGAGCAAGACACCGACTTCATATTCTGCACCGTGGGCGAGGAGGAAGGATTTGTAGGCTCTGCCGGAGTATTGCTGCTCTTCCTTGCACTGATATTGCGACTAATGAAGCTTGCCGAAAGGCAGCCATTCACGTTCGGGCGAGTCTACGGCTACAGTGTGGCGTCGGTCTTCCTTTTCCACGTGTTCATCAATGTGGGCATGGTGCTTGGACTAACGCCGGTGATTGGTATTCCGCTGCCATTCTTCAGTTACGGAGGCTCGTCGTTATGGGGTTTCACTATACTTATGTTTATATTCCTTAGGATTGATGCCGGTCGCAATTTGGCTCAAGCATAAAACACAAGAATACAAAAAAAGATATTTTCAAATGCAAACAAGATAGGCATTTGAAAATATCTTTTTTTTTTGTATTAATAAGGACTCTTGTCAATCACGGATTAAGCATTCAGATTGGCAAGATAACGCTCTGCCTCAAGGGCAGCCTTGCAACCCGAACCTGCAGCTACGATAGCCTGACGATAAACAGGGTCGGCACAGTCGCCGGCTGCAAACACTCCATCTACATTTGTACGGGGTGAGGAGCCTACGGTCTTGATATAACCTGTTTCGTCGCAATCCACAAACGGACGGAACACATCAGTGTTGGGCTTGTGGCCAATAGCAAGGAAGAAACCGTCGATAGGCAAGTCGTAGTGCTGCTCATCGGCCTCACCCTTGCGCTTAACGAGATGGGCACCCTCCACACCGTCGTCACCGTAGAGTCCCTCGGTGTTGTGCTCGTAGAGCACCTCTATCTTCTCGTTGTCCTCAACACGCTTCTTCATAACGTCACTTGCACGAAGGAATGGCTTGCGCACAATCATGTACACCTTCTTGCAAAGTCCTGCAAGATAGAGAGCCTCCTCGCAAGCTGTGTCGCCACCGCCCACAACGGCTACTGTACGCTTGCGGTAGAAGAAACCATCACATGTAGCACATGCGCTCACGCCCTGACCATTGTACTTCTTCTCGTCGTCCAATCCAAGATACTTGGCACTAGCGCCCGTGGCAATGATTACAGAGTCTGCCTCGATCTCCTTGCCGGTGTCGGTAGTAAGCACGTATGGTTTGCTTGAGAAGTCCACCTTGGCTATGCTACCCTCGCGGATATCGGCTCCAAAACGCTCAGCCTGCTTGCGCAAGTCCATCATCATCTGGTTGCCGTCAACGCCCTCGGGATAGCCTGGGAAGTTCTCAACCACTGTGGTTTGTGTGAGCTGTCCGCCCGTCTGAATGCCACAGTACTCCACCGGGGCGAGGTTAGCTCGTCCGGCATATATGGCAGCCGTATAGCCAGCAGGACCACTGCCTACGATAAGGCATTTCACATGTTCTCTCTGTTCCATTGTTATGTCGTATTATGTATGTTTGTTGCGTTTGTTTTTGATTACAGCAGCTCTTCTATCTGCTTTGCTATGTTCTCGATGTCTTCTGTAGGCTCGAAGCGTGCCACTACCTGACCGCGCTTGTTGGTGAGGAATTTTGTGAAGTTCCACTTTATGTCGCTTGTCTCCTTGTAGTCAGGGGTCTCCTTGGCAAGGATTTCCTCAAGCACTGGTGTGAGCTTGTGTTCGGGGTTAAAGCCTGCGAATGTCTTTTGCTCCTTGAGGAATTTATAAAGCGCGTCGGCATCGTCGCCATTAACCTTCAGTTTCTTGAAACGCGGGAATTCTGTGCCATAGTTGAGCTTGCAGAACTGGTGAATCGACTCGTCGGTGCCAGGTGCCTGTGCTCCAAACTGGTTGCAAGGGAAGTCGAGTACCTCGAATCCCTGGGCATGGTATTTCTCATAGAGCTTCTCCAGCTCCTCATACTGTGGTGTGAATCCGCACTTTGTAGCGGTGTTGACAATGAGCAGCACTTCGTTGGCGTACTCCTTCAGAGATACTTCCTTACCCTTTCTGTCCTTTACAGAATAATCGTATACAGTTCTCATTTTCTTTTTCTGTGTTTTATATGTGTTCTAATTACTTCCTACCTTATTATCTAAGGTACAAAATTAGATAAAAATAATGAGAAACAAGAACACTGCAAAGAAAAAATCTTGGATAGCTGTTTAGTGCTGGAGCCGTGTTATAGACACACGGCTCCCTCTTGTTTCTTTCCGTCCATCATTATCTTCAGCGGCTTGGCAAACCTCACAACCCTCACGTGTTCGGTTTCCTCTACCGCTTCCATACCATCGAGCAACTCCTTGCGGAAGAGTCCCTGTCCTCGGTTGGCATCCACGGTGAAATAGCCCACGCCGAAGGATGTGAGATTCTGGAAGAAGTGGGTGCCTTGACTCGGGTCTACACGATAGTTCTTCAGCGTAACCTCCACTATCACTCTTGCTGCCGATATATGGGGCCACTTTACTGGTATGCCAAGCCATGAATCGCTCGATCCCCAGCGTCCCGGACCCACAAGCACGTAGTTGTCACCACGGTCAAGATACTCGCTGTTTATCTTTTCTATCTCTCGGGCTATCGTCGGATTGTCGGAGGCTGTGAACGAATCATCGGTCTTCACATACACTATATCGGTGACATCCTCGGTCACTCCATGTCCCAAAGAGTTATGCGAGCGCACTACACAGTCGGCATCGGGCACTGCTGCCACATCCTCGTCGAGCATCTGCTTGGAGTCTACAATGGGACGTATCTGCAAGAGATACAGGCTGCCCGTGCGGTCTTCATTAAGATTGCAGGCAAACTCTATCTCAACAGGACGGCGCATCGACTCGGCTCCATACTTCATCGACATCTGCAACAGCTCCGGCAACGGGAACACTCCATGCTGCAGCACTGAGGCAAAGGTGATTACTTTGCGTCCACCATCGTATATACCGTCGCGTATCACCTGGTCGTAGGGGTCGTAGGTAGACGCTATGTAGTTGAGCGAATGGTCGCGCTCCGCCTCCTTCACTTTTAGGTTCAGGATGTTGAAACCGTCGTCCACCTTGAAGTCATTGCCCACATGCCTTGTGTCGAGAGCATAGAATCGGGTCTGCGTCTCGCGCAGAGCCGTGTCAAGCTCGCTTGTCTGCAACACCTGATGTGGGTGATATGGCGACACACGCAAGGTCTGTCCACCGTCAACGATATACTTGCCAAGTCCGAGGGCAAGCGATGCTATGCCGTCTTCGGCACGCTCGTCGCCGATGGGATAATAGTTGAGCGAGCGCAACACGCCCGACACATTGGGATAGTAGCGTCCGTCGTACTGCTTGCCCACTACCTCTTGCAGGATTACAGCCATCTTCTCCTGGTCGATGACATTGCTTGTGGCTGTCATGTAGGCCTTGGAGTCCTTGTAGTAAACCGAAGCATAGACTCCCTTTATGGCGCAAGCCAGCATCTCAAGCATGGCATACTTGTCGGCGAGATAGGGTATCATATAGGTGGAATAGATTCCTGCGAACGGCTGATAGTGGGCATCCTCAAGCAGCGAGCTAGAGCGTATGGCTATAGGACTCTTCACAGCCTCGAAGAAGGTGAAGAAGTCGGCTATCAGCGAGTCGGGCAACTGCGCACGCATGAAATGCTGGAGTATGTCCTCGTCTGATGCGTCGCTTAGGGCTATCTGATATAAGTTGTTCTGCTCCATAAACTGGTCGAACACGTCGGTGCAGAGCACCACTGTCTTGGGTATCTGCACAGTGGCACCTGGGAACGAGTTGAAGTCGGGATGCGTCTTGATGATATTGTCGAGGAATGCCAAGCCACGCCCCTTACCACCAAGCGAGCCTTCGCCGATGCGGGCAAAATGGGAGTAGGAGTCAAACTTCATGCGGTCGAACACAGCCACCACTCCTATGTTCTTCATATGGCGATACTGCACTATGGCATCGAATATTATCTCGCGGTGTGCGGTGATATCCTTCAGCCGTTCCCACGTTATCTTTTTCAAGAACTCCGACACTGGGAATATGGCGCGAGCCGAAAGCCAGCGGCTCATATGGTTGCGCGAGATGTGGTAGAGCATTGAGTCGTCGGGAATATTGAAGATGTTGTCCTGCAATTCCTTGAGCGAGTGTATGCGCATTATCTCTGCCTTGGTCTTTGGGTCACGGAATATGAAGTCGCCAAAACCCATATGCTCCTCCATCATCTTGCGCAGGTCGAGAGCCATCTTCTTGGAGTTCTTGTCGACAAAGCGGAAGCCTTCGGACTCTGCCTTCTCTCGGTTGTGCGACTCTGAGCTTTCAATGATGAGCGGCAAATATGGATTTCGGGCATGGATATTGCGAAGGAGTTTGAGTCCTGCCTCGCTGTCCTTCACACCTCCCAAGGGGAATCGCACGTCGCTTATCACGCCAAGCACATTGTCGGAATAGCGTTCATACAGAGACATTGCCTCCTCATAGGTGCGGGCAAGCACCACCTTAGGGCGGCCACGCATTCTTAATGTGGCGGCATGGCGGTTGAGAGCCTCGGTGGAGAAGCGCTTGCTTTGCGCCAATATATAGTTGTAGAGGTTGGGCAGGATGGAGCTATAGAAGCGTATGCTGTCCTCCACAACGAGTATCATCTGCACCCCACCCTCCTTGATGTCGTGCTCAAGATTCATCTTGTCCTCTATAAGCTTGATGATGGAAAGGATGAGGTTGGTGTTGCCAAGCCAGCAGAACACGTAGTCGAAGATGCTAAGGTCCTCGTTTTCCATACGCTTGGTGATGCCATGCGAGAAGGGCGTGAGCACCACGCAATGTATTGACGGGAATCCTGCCTTGATGTCGCGAGCCACCGAGAAGGCATCGTTGTCGGCATTGCCTGGCATACAAATCACGAGGTCGATGTGCATTGTGCGCAACACTTGGTAGGCTTCCTCAGAAGTGCTCACCTGGGTGAATGTGGGCGGATAGCGCAGTCCGAGCTCCACATACTCGTTGTATATCTTCTCCTCCACGCGTCCGTCGTCCTCGAGCATGAAGGCATCGTAGGGGTTTGCCACTATCAGCACGTTGTAGATGCGGCGCATCATCAGGTTGACAAACGTCACATCCTTAAGATAGAATTTCTGGTATTCTTGGGGTATCATAGGTAGGGTCCTCCTTTTTTTATTATGTTCTATCGCTGCATGGTCAACAGAAGTTTGCCTACAAAGATGGCATTCTTGCCATTCTGGTCGTCGGGAATCTTCTTGCCGTCGGCATTCTCCACATACTGCAATGTCTCGAAGAAGGTATGCGAGTGTCCGCCAAGCACCACGTCGATATCGTGGTTGCCGCGCACCATCTTGTGGTCGTCGACATTCTGGTTCATTATCCAACCGAGGTGAGAGAGACACACCACAAGGTCGCACTTCTTGTCGTGCTTGAGCATTCGGGCCACGTCGTCGGCTGTCTTTATCGGGTCAAGATATTTCACTCCCTCACATTTTGCAGCATCCACAAGTCCGTCCATAGGCGGACATATGCCCAACACTCCTATGCGCAGTCCGCCACGCTTGATTATGACGTATGGCTTCACGATGCCTTGCAAGGGAGTGCCGCTGAAGTCGTAGTTGGAGCATACCACGGGAAACTTGGCTGCACGGAATATGCGTGCCATGTTGTCGAGTCCGAAGTCAAACTCATGGTTGCCTATTGTCACAGCGTCGTAGCCCATACGGTTCATAAGCTCCACCTCCACATCGCCCTTGAACAGGGTGTAGAAGGGTGAACCCTGCGAGAAGTCGCCCGAGTCGAAGAGCAGCAAGTCGGGATTCGCCTTGCGCTCCTGCTCTATCATGGCTATGCGGCGAAGGAAGCCTCCACGTCCTGCCAAAAGAGTATCGGCAAGGTTGGGATTGAGCGGAAGCACACAACTATGGGTGTCGTTGGTGTGGAGTATCTCCACTGTCTTTGTTTTCTGGGCCGAGACAGTAAGCGCGGCACAGAAAAGAGATATGATAAGGAATAATTTCTTCATAACGGTATTCAATGTTCTGGGTTATTGGTTTATGGATATCAATTCTTCACCGTCACGCGTCCCTCCACCTTGGCATCCACCATCTTGCCCTCGGCTTTCATCTGCTTGAAGTAGTCCTCGATAAGGAAGCGCGCGTTGTTCTCCTCGCTCTTTGGCGACACTACATTGGTCTTCTTCTTGAAGGCATAGAGATAGTCGTTGCCTTGGGCGAGATAGTCGATAGTGGCTATGCGGTAGGAAGCGTTGGGGTCTACGGGCTTGCCGTCGATTGAACACGAGAGCAACCTGCCGTCATTCGATATCTCAAGACGCACACTGTGGCTCAAGCCTTCGCCTCCTACCTTGGCTATCTGCCCGAACAACTCTATCACGTCGCTGCCACTAAGCGTCAGCATACAAAGCTTGTTGTCGAAGGGGGCTATGTCGAGGATGTCGCCACGCGTCACCTCACCCTTGCTCAAAGAGGCACGTATGCCTCCCATATTGTAGACTGCAAAGTCGGGATGCTCACCAAAGCGCTGGCTGCTCCACACCAATATGTCGGACAAAAGATTCGACAACGGACTCTCAGGGCGTCGGCGCCATAAATCTGAGGCGGCGGTACCCATGACGGGCGACATCAAACTGTCGACATGTGCCTTGTAGGGAGCAAGATAGGCTGTTGCCTCTGCGGGAATATGGGAATCGTAACGCGAGTCTATGAGTATGCGCGAACGGGTAACCTCGGCTACCTGATACTGATGCTGGGCGCACGAGGCGGCAAAAAGCGACACCGTGGCAAGCGAAATGAGTGAGAATTGTTTGTTCATGCGATATTTTTTGTTTTTACAAATGCAAAGATATTAATTTTTATCAAAAAACAAAACAATTGGCAACAGTTATTAAAGCATTATGTAGAATTTAACTCGCTAAATATTTGTGAGTTACACGAAAAAGCAGTAACTTTGCACCCGCTTTTCGGCGTAACCTATGACGGGAAGAAGTGTTGCCCAGTTACGTTGCGCGAGAACGATAAACAAATTTAATTATCAGATTTACAATGGATTTAATTAAAGTTGCTGAAGAAGCATTTGCAACCGGCAAGAAGTTCCCAGAGTTCCGTTCTGGTGACACAATCACAGTCGCTTACAAAATTATCGAGGGTACAAAGGAGCGTATTCAGCTCTACCGCGGTGTTGTTATCAAGATTTCTGGCCACGGCGACAAGAAGCGTTTCACTGTTCGCAAGATGTCTGGCACTGTAGGTGTTGAGCGTATCTTCCCTATCGAGTCTCCGAACATCGACAGCATTGAGATCAACAAGTACGGTAAGGTACGTCGCGCTAAGCTCTACTACCTCCGCAAGCTCACTGGCAAGAAGGCTCGCATCGCTGAGCGTCGTGTCAACACTACAGCAGAGTAATTTTCGAGTACCTTTGTCGAAAAGAAA
Organism: Prevotella sp.; assembly: GCA_052273435.1. Taxonomy (GTDB): domain Bacteria; phylum Bacteroidota; class Bacteroidia; order Bacteroidales; family Bacteroidaceae; genus Prevotella. Next base: position 12,832 of record DAVZIG010000022.1, on the reverse strand, counting down.
TAAAAGCAGAGAATGTCTATTCAAACGACATTCCCTGCTTTTTTTGTTTACATATACCTATTTCGTCTACATATATACACAAGCAGTAGCAGTCATTGCTACTTCTTGTGTCTGTTGGCACGTTGCTCGCGGTATTTAGCCTTCTGACGTGCCGAACCGCTGCCATGGGCACCGGTGATGTACTGTTTCTTCTTTGCCTTGGTCTTCACTTTGCCGTCGTCGGTCTTCTTCGACGAAGCTCCGCCACGTCCCCATGAAATGCCGTTGGCAATGATTGAATCGATATCGTCGCCTTTGCTCATAATGATTTTTTTGTTAATTAATGATGGAACAAACGCACGCCTGTGAACGCCATTGTGATGCCATACTTGTCGCAGGTGTCTATCACATTGTCGTCGCGCACTGAGCCGCCAGCCTGGGCTATATACTCCACACCACTCTTGTGGGCACGCTCGATGTTGTCGCCAAACGGGAAGAATGCGTCGGAACCAAGGGCTACACCGCGGTTCTGGGCTATCCATGCCTTCTTCTCCTCCATTGTCAACACCTCTGGCTTCTCCTTGAAGAACATCTGCCATGTGCCATCGCGCAGAACGTCGTCATAATCCTCCGAGATATACACATCAATAGTGTTGTCGCGGTCGGCACGGCGTATGCCATCAACAAATGGCAAGTTCATCACCTTAGGATGCTGGCGCAACCACCAAATGTCGGCCTTGTTGCCTGCGAGACGTGTGCAGTGGATGCGGCTCTGCTGACCGGCTCCAATGCCGATAGCCTGACCGTCCTTAACGTAGCATACAGAGTTAGACTGAGTGTACTTGAGGGTGATGAGCGAGATGATGAGGTCGCGGATGGCTTCGGGAGTGAAGTTCTTTGCCTTTGTAGGGATGTTCTCGAAGAGTTTGGGATCGTCGAGACGCACCTCGTTGCGGCCCTGCTCGAATGTCACACCATACACCTGCTTGTGCTCAATGGGAGCGGGAGTGTAGTTGGGGTCGATTTTTATCACGTTGTATGTGCCCTTACGCTTGGCCTTGAGTATCTCAATTGCCTCGGGGGTGAAGTCTGGAGCTATCACGCCATCGCTTACCTCACGCTTGATGAGGGTGGCTGTGGCAGCGTCGCAAGTGTCGCTCAACGCAACAAAGTCGCCATACGAACTCATGCGGTCGGCACCGCGGGCACGAGCATAGGCGCATGCAATCGGAGAGAGTTCTATCTTTACGTCATCAACGAAGTATATCTTCTTAAGCGTGTCGCTCAAAGGCAGACCCACAGCGGCACCGGCTGGAGACACGTGCTTGAAGGAAGCTGCGGCTGGCAGACCAGTTGCGGCCTTGAGCTCCTTTACAAGCTGCCACGAGTTGAGAGCGTCGAGGAAATTGATGTAGCCTGGACGACCGTTGAGTACTTCAATTGGGAGTTCGCCTTCTTCCATGTAGATGCGCGAAGGCTTTTGATTCGGATTGCATCCGTACTTAAGTGCTAATTCTTTCATACAGTGATTATAAGAATGAAAAATATATCTGCAAAATTACTATTTTTCCATTAAAAAGCCGTACTTTTGCCCCGAAATATTATGCATTAAGTATGTTATGAATTATGAATTACGCATTGAAGAAACTTTTTGACACGGTGGAACACCAATTGGAGCTTATTCCACAGAAGGTATTTGCCAAGGAGAAACTGTCAAGTTACATCAAGGGCACGGAGAAACCCAAGCGTGAGACGCTCGACCGCATCTCGCTGCTCGTGGGTTTTCAGAATTGGGAGAAATTCAAGGAAGCCCTGCATGGGGAAACCGACGGACAGGAGAACTTCAAGTAGAAACACGAAAAAGCACGTTCGAGATTGCAGATACAGTCCGAACGTGCTTTTTATTTTAAGATAATATGTTTCTTAGATTACTTCTGCTCTGCTACCGCAGAACCGTCGTAGCCCCACTTGTAGAAAGAAGCACCGTGAACGAAACCAGCACCAAATGCGGTGAAGATTACGTTGTCGCCCTTCTTCATGTTTTTCTCATTATCCCACAATGCCAAGGGTATTGTGGCGGCACTCGTATTGCCGTAGCGCTCGATGTTGACAACCACCTTGTCCATGGGCAGACCGATACGCTTGGTCACAGCCTCGATGATACGGAGGTTTGCCTCGTGAGGCACTACCCATCTCACATCATCGGCAGTGAGGTTGTTGCGCTTCATCACCTCAGCCACATCGTTGCTCATGTCTGTTACAGCATAACGGAACACTGTGCGACCCTCCTGATAGAGATAGTGCAAACGATGGTCTACGGTGAAATGTGAAGGTGGGCATACCGAACCGCCTGCCTTCATGTGAAGGAATGGAAGTCCGATGCCATCTGTACGCAGATAAGAGTTCTGCACGCCTACATTCTCCTCCTCGGTTGCCTCAACGAGCACTGCTCCGGCACCGTCGCCGAAGAGCACACATGTGGCACGGTCTTGATAGTCGACAAGCGACGACATTTTGTCGGCGCCGATAACGATTATCTTCTTGTAGCGACCGCTCTCAATCATTGTGGCAGCCACGTCGAGCGAATAAAGAAATCCGCAGCATGCTGCCTCAAGGTCGAAGGCAAAGGCATTCTTCAGTCCAAGCTTGCCAAGGACGATGGATGCCGTAGAGGGGAACTTGTAGTCGGGAGTTGTGGTGGTTACGATCAGCGCATCAATCGTGTCGGGATCAACACCGGTCTTCTTGATGAGCTGCTTGGCTGCCTTGCGGGCCATATAGCTCGTTCCGAGACCTTCCTCTGTGAGGATGTGGCGTTCCTTGATGCCGACACGGGTCATAATCCACTCGTCGCTGGTGTCCACCATGCGCGACAACTCCTCATTGCTGAGCACGTAGTCGGGCACATAGCCACCAACACCTGTGATTACTGCGTTTATCTTAGCCATCTTGGAGAATTTAATTACTCAGAGATTTCAATTACTCAGCTACTTCCTTAACGATAGCCACCTTGCCACGATAGTAGCCGCAAGTCGGGCATACTGTGTGGTATACATAGTAAGCGCCACAGTTAGGGCATACTGCCAATGTAGGAGCTACTGCCTTATCATGAGTTCTTCTCTTAAGTGTACGTGTCTTTGACTGTCTTCTTTTAGGATGTGCCATTTTTCTTTAATCTTTAATTATTGTTTTTAATTTTTCTAATCCATTCCAACGGGGATCTACCGCCTGTCCTTCATCCTCGCCACTACTTCGGGTAGCTGAGTGTTCTTCAAGAACCTTTATCATCGCCGCGTTACATTTTCCAGGTGTATGCACGTGCTTAGCGGGAATGTTGAGCAGTATGAATTCGTAGATAAACCACGCCACGTCTAACAAGCCTTCGCGCTCCTCGACTGTGATGAGGTCGTCGTCCTCGGAATATTCTTCTCCAAACTTAGCCACAAGACGGTCGTCCGTCTCTATTGGCTGCTCCATATCGTCGAGACAACGGTCGCACGGAATAACGACTGTGCCCTCGGTATGGAAGTCTATCTCAAAATAGTTCTCTGTGCGCTTTACGTTTACAGACACACTTATATTGCCACGCTTGATTTCGTCCTCGTCCAATGACTCGAAATAAGCGTCGCCCAAATTGAAATTGAGTGTGCTTACACCCTCTTTCAATTCCTTCAAATCTATTTTAAGTTCTTCTAAACTACACATTTGGTGTGCAAAGTTACGAATATTTTCCGACATACAACAAAATCTTTACAAAGTTTTTGATTTTAAGCGTCTTTATTTCTTCAGTTCTATGCGGAATGTAGTTCCCACGCCCACTTCCGACCATTTCACCCATATCTTTCCCTTGTGATACTCTTCGATGATGCGCTTGGCGAGCGAGAGTCCGAGTCCCCATCCGCGTTTCTTCGTTGTGAATCCCGGTCGGAATATGTTGCGGATGTCTTTCTTGCGTATGCCCTTGCCTGTGTCGGTCACCTCCACCACTGCCTTTCTTGGCTCATCGAATATCCTCAGCGTTATCTTGCCCTCGCCGCCCATTGCGTCTACAGCATTTTTCGAGAGGTTCTCTATCACCCATTCAAAGAGCGAGGCGTTTATCCTTATCCTCACGTCACCCTCGGGGAAGTCGCTCACCATCTCCACCTTGTTTGATGTGCGGCGGTCCATATAGTCGATCACATGCTCCATCACTTCCTTTAGGGAGGTCTCCACTGGTTCCGGCAACGAGCCTATCTTCGAGAATCTGTCGGCAATGAGTTGCAGACGTTTCACGTCCTTGTTCATCTCGGGGATAAGGTCGTCGTCGGGATAAGTCTCCTTGAGTATCTCCACCCACGCCATCAGGCTCGATATTGGAGTGCCAAGCTGATGGGCTGTCTCCTTCGACAGTCCCACCCACACCTTGTTTTGCTCCGCCCTCTTTGATGTGAGCAGGGCAAAGATAGCTATCACCACGAATATCATCACCACACCTAATTGTATATAGGGATATGACGCAAGGCGGCGGAGCATCACCGAGTCGTCGTAGCACACATTAATATAATCATCGTATGCCACAGTATCCTGCTGCGCCATGTCGTCGGCATTGTTGTTGTCAATGGCAATACGTATGTCGCGGTTCTCGCGCATAAGCTCATGTCCCATACTCTTGACAAAGCGCATGGTGTCCTTCTCGTTGTCGCAGTCCTTGATGTCGATATTGCGGTATGCCTGCACTTCGCCATTCGAGTCGAGCACTATCACGGGGATGGTGTTGTTGCCGTTGATCACTTTCAGCACAAGATTTATGTCGGTGTTCTCGTCGGCACGGTTGAGAGTGCGCATTGCCTCTGCCCACACCTCCATCTTGTTGTGCTCCTCCTTTGCGAGGTCGCGTATGAGAAAATGCGACACTACAAGCGACGCCACGGCGATAATCACCGCGGCGAGCACAAGCACTATCTTCACTCTACGTATTTGGTCGGTCCATTGCATATATAGAATAACGCCGTTAATGGCTTATTATTATTCCATTGACCATTTTCTTAATGAGAGCTACCGTCCATATTTACTGTGCAAGCTTTGCCATAAAGGGGGCTATGATGCCAGCTGCCTTTTCGAGACATTCCCTGTCCACGTCATCAAATGTGGACAGTTCGGTGCTGTCAATGTCTATCTCACCTACCACTTTGCCTTCTGAAAAGATTGGCACTACTACCTCTGATCTTGACAACGACGAACATGCTATATGACCTGGGAACTCTTCCACATCATCTACCACAAGACTGCGGCCTTCCTTCCAAGCGGTGCCACAAACGCCACGTCCATACCTTATCCTTGTACATGCCGGAGTGCCCTGAAACGGACCGAGAATCAACTCATTGCCATCGACAATATAGAAACCTACCCAGAAATACTCCTTAGGGAAGACTACCTTCATTACCGCAGCACAATTCGACAACACACTGATGGCTTTGTCTTCTGCATTTGCAAACGCCTCTATCTGCGAGAGGAGTTCACGATATTTCGACTGTTTATCCATTATATTATATAAGAGTTTTCTACAAACTATGATGTCTTTCCGCTGCGTCTTCTGCCCGTCACATTTCCGAAACCCAGGTTTCGGAAACAGCGGTTTCGAATGCAAAGATAACGAAAATATATTGATAATCAATGGGATTACTTGTAGGATATCATTTTTAAGCGTATCTTTGCATATATAAAGCATATACAAGACAAATAGGAGGCAATAGATATGACAGACCACAGATTTAGGAGACTGCCAGTAGGCATTCAGTCGTTCAAAGTGATTAGGGAGGAGAACTATCTCTATGTGGACAAGAGCGACATTGTATGGAACATGGTCAACTTGGGAGACAAGTATAACTACTTGAGCCGCCCACGTCGATTCGGCAAGTCTGTGCTTGTCGATACGTTGGAGTCGTACCTTGAAGGAAGAAAGGACCTGTTCGAAGGACTGAAGATTATGCAATTGGAGAAAGACTGGAAGCAATATCCCGTCATACGTCTTGACATGAGCCGCGGAGGAGCCAACGAGAAGACTCTGCGCTCTTACCTGAACTTGCGCTTTAAGGATTATGAGGAGAAATACAACATTACTCCTGATCCTACAGCCATGCTTGCCGACCGTTTCCACGCCATTATAGCCACTGCCTATAAGCAGACCGGACTGAAAGTGGCTGTCCTCATAGACGAATACGACTCTCCACTGCAACATTCATGGAGAACTCCCGAACACGAGAAATGCACAGGGGTATACCGTGAGGTGTTTGCCATACTTAAGGCTGACGACGAATACGAACATTTTATTTTCATCACTGGCATCACCAAGTTCACCCAAATCTCTCTCTTCTCCGTACTCAACAATCTGTCCAACATCAGCTTTATGCCTGAATATGCTACTATCTGCGGAATCACAGAGGAGGAGATAAAAGAGAACTTCATGCCTGAGCTCAAACAGATGAGCGAAGCAAACAACTGGGCTGTACAGGAGACTCACAACCGACTGAAAGCATATTACGACGGCTATCACTTCAGCGAGGAGAACATGGTGGACATCTACAATCCATATAGTCTGGTTAATGCTTTAAAGCAACGCAAAATCAAAAACTTCTGGGCTTCTTCTGGAGCGACAACACTCCTCCCAAAGTTTGTTGACAATGCAGAACTTCGTATGAAGGACTTCGAAAATTGCCGAATCATGCGCAATACGCTCGAAATGTCTGACGTATCTGGGGGCGGAGCAGAACTGTTCCTCTACCAGTCGGGCTATCTCACTATTAAGGACAGTGATGAGTTTGGCTATATTTTAGGCTTCCCGAACGAAGAAGTAAAGGGACTCTTGGGTTGGAAGAGAGCGGAATAAACGTAGAAAAAACATGGATCATTTATACCTAATCTTTGATATAAAGTTAGGTTGGGGTAAATAATCCATGTTTTTTTCGTTTACTGCAATAGTCAGTCGTCTTGTCATCACGTATCATTTTCAAGATACAGCTTTTACCAACACGACGCTGACCAACAAGCACTATTATCGTTTCCTTACCAAGATATTTCTCTATCTTGTCAATGTATGATTGTCTCCTAATTGTTGCCATATTTATCCACTATAAAAGATATTTTCCGCAAAAATAGTAAATTTATCTTTTATAAAAGACAAAACCACTAAAAATTCCGTTTTTATCTTTTATATTGAATAAAATTTTTCATGTCATGCTGAGAAAGAAAACCCAATATCATCCATAACCCAGGGCACGCTGTTTGCTGACAAACGCCTGTATTAATCCCAAATATCGGATAAGCCATAAAAAAACCACTCAGCTGACGATGTGTGCAACTGAGTGGTGTGGAGAGTCGTCTTGTGTATATTATATTTTTACCACAAAACTACAAATTGATAGGATATATCTCACAAAAATAAATGGGTGAAAGGCATATCAAACTATCGTTGAAGAATTACTTCTTAACAACCTTGATAGCCTTGCCATTCTTAACAACAACGTTAACGCCACGCTGCAACTTGTCTGTGCGAACACCGTTGAGCTGATAGATACCGTCAGCTGCCTCAGAGAATGACTCGATGCCGTTGATGCCTGTAGTTGTGTCAAGGGTTACCTTAATAGAGAAGTCCTCAGCATAGAAGGTCTCATCGCCTGTACCGTTAACCTCACCAACTGTGATTTCAGAACCATCTACAAATTTTTCGTCAGCAATAACCTTTACACTGCAAAGAGTGCCCTTGTTTGACTCAAACTTGTTATCCAATGACAATGGGTCACCAAAGATAATGATTGAGTTATATTCCTCGGTGTATGCAACAGTATGATTAGGACATACAGTTCCTGCCTCCTCAGAATCCGCAACTACCTTAAGGCCTTCTGGCAACTTAACTCTCAAACCAATAGTATTGATAAAGCCATTTGGCATATCAAGGTTAAAGGTAAGAGTCTGCTCCTGACCTACAGTGAGTGCAGGCAGTTCACCTGTCACAAACATCTGGTTGTCTGTACTAACTACCTTAGCAACGAAGTCAGCCGGCTTGAAAGCGGGAGCATCATCATCACCCATAGAGATGTCGGTAGAAGTAAGACGGATTTCATGTGCACCAGTGTATGTAGGATCAACATTCACATCAAATGTGAAAATATCACCACTGCCAGCAGCGAGATACTTCTTGATAGTGTAAGCACACAAATATGCACCGTTTGCATGTACGTAATCCTGTGAAAGAGACACCTTGTACTGCTTTGTGCGCTCTGTTGTACCTACAACAAATTCTTCGCCATCTTCTTGTTGTCTTACGAAAGAAAGTCCTTCTGGAAGAACAATCTTTGTCTCAATTGTAGCAACCTCTTCATCGTTATTGAATGCGATAGCCATTGTCGCCTTCTCACCTGGCTTCAAAAATGTAACATTCTTCAATGTCAATCCCTCAGCCATAGCATTTGCGCTTGCCACAAGAAGCATTACAAAAGCGAAAAGGCAGCTATAAAGTCTATTTTGTTTCATAATAATTGTTTTTTATCATTTAACATTTATAAGGGGGAAGCCCTTTATAGAGCATTCCCCATTATTTTTTTAGTGTTTCTTCTTGAACTCAGCGTACTTCGACATGAATGTGTTGAATACCTTACTGTCAAGAGACAACTTGAAGTTATCTGTAGCAACCTTGAAGTCCTTGCTGTCGATAGTACCATCACCGTTGAGGTCAATCTTAGCACCATTAGCATCATCAGCAGCCTTCTTGAGGATGACATCAACTCTGTCAGCCAAAGCGTTGAGACTTGCAATAAAGCTTTCCTTGTTTGCACCAATTGTTTTATTCTCAACTGCTGTGTTAATAGATTTCTTGAGATTATCAAAATCATCTGCAACCTTATCGAGAGAAGCACTTGCCTCATCCTTAATCTCTGCCTCATAAGCCTTGATAGTCTCACGAGCATCAGCAATTACAGTTGTTACATCAGTAACCTTAGCGCTTACTATTGGAGCAGCGGCCTCGTTAGCCTTGAAGTCACCATAGTGCTGAATCTTGTACATCTCATCGTCGTAAGCCTTGAGTCTGGTAGTGAAATCATCTTTCTTCTGCTCTGCAACAAGACAATTCTCCTCGAGATCTGTAAGAATACTGTTTTTCTTACCTTTCTCTTTCTGACCAGCGAGCATTTCGTTAGCATCAGTGAGGGCCTTCTTAACATCGAAGTGAGATTCAGAATTATTCTCTTTCTCCCAATCTTTTACTGCATTCTCAAGATCTGTCTCCTGGCTCTTGGCATAGTTCCATTCAACCTTCCTATTGTAGATTGATTTATAGAGTGCTTTGTATTCTGTAAGATTTCCATTAACTTCTGTGACAGCAGGTTCAACCTTAGCAAGGGTTTCTCGAATAGCCTCAACATTATTTGCGAGGATGTTCTCTTTGAAATCAGGTTCTTTGCCTGTAAATGCTGCAAGACGTTCAATCTCTTTCTCTGCTGCCTCAATGTATTTGTTCTCAACTGAAGTATAAGCATTATTGAATTTTTTAAAAGCAGCATCACTCATCGTCTTATTATTATCACCTATAACAACTTTCGTTTTAGCTGTAGTGATGATTGCTCTTGTATCCGCAACGTCTTTAGCGGTAAGGTATGTGTTAGCTGCAGCATTTGCCTCTATTGCTGCAGCAACAAGTTCTTCATATATACCTTCTCCAACTTTACCAACCTGCTTCATATAACCGGCCACTACATCTTCTGTGATACGATAGAGATTCTTATTAGCCTCATAATGTGCTCCAAACTCATCATCAGACTCCTTTTTTATATTCTCAAGCTTCTCATCAACAAGGGCCTGAACCTTAACCTTCATATCATCAAGACCGTTAATTTCATCGAAGAGAGTGTTGAGGTGTGCCTTCAACTTGTCAGCAACACTCTTTGTTGCATCAAGAGTCATCCAAGTCTGAATCCAACCCACATAGTCGTTGTAATCCTTGCGGACATTCTCAATAGAATCATTGATTACTGTCTGTGCCGCTACATTATTTTTTATGATTTGCTGCTTCTGAACGTCGAGAGTGTTATTCCAAGTTGTCTTAACTGAGTCATTCAAAGTATTGATTCTATCAACGAATCCTGCGTAATCGGTCTGAACAGTATAAAATTTACAAGCTTTGAAGTCTTCCTTGATCTTGTCAAGATTATTCTGGTGCTTAGAGAACTCCTCCTGAGCATCTTTCTTAAGTGCAGGCTCATTCTCATACTTAGCAGAAACCTCATAAGCATACTTAGTCAAGGTATCCTGGGATTTCTCAAGCTTTATATTAAGATCATCCTTAGCCTTACCTACCAATTTTGTATAGAATACATCGAGCTTTGCGCTTACGCCAGCAATATTGTCTACGAATTCAGTATAATTCTCAGCATCATACATATAACGATTATCAGACTGATTAATCTCGTTCTGCATGCTAACAATCTGTGCCTTAAGCAATGTATAATCTTCCAATGTATATTCTTTTCCGACCTGATCCAACACGAACGGCTTACCTTCCTTAAGTGCTGCATCCACCTTTTCTACCTTAATAGAAAGATCCTCTACTGCCTTGAAATTATCACGCTCAAAGATAGCACGAGATATCACATTTTCCAACTTCTCGCCTACCTCGGTATACAACTGTACGAAGTATTCTTTATCATTGGTAACAAATGAGTTAGGGAAGTTGTTCAACTCATCTAAAGCCTTATTCTTAATGGTCTCATTTACCTCTTTATTGAGATTATCCCACTCACCCTTAAGCCAAGCTCTCTTGTAATCACCAAGGTTTATCTTGGTAATATTGCCATTCTTGTCTTTTGCTGCAGTAAAGTCATGTGTAAACAAAGGCTTCTTGTTGATTTCTTCTCCTTTATTTTCATTCCACTCAGCAACAGTAGCTGTGCCATTTGCGTGATCAAGTTTTTTATTGGCTTTATTTGCTTCATCAACTGTGATTTCCGTGTACAACTCGTAGATTTCCTCAGCTTTAGCAACAACATCCTTAGCATCCTTAACAGCACCATAGCCGTATTCCTCAGAAAGCTTAGTTACGCTGTTCAACTTAGCAATAAGCTCATCCTTAACCTCATCAGTTACGCCATTGACAGCCTTCTTCTCTGCAAGCTCAGCCTTAACAGCCTGTACCTTTTCACCAGCCTTGCTAATAATAGCCTGTACATTTGTATAGAAACCATTATAATTAACATACTTAGCTACAGCCTGGATGGCCTTACCCATCTCATTATAAGCATTGTCTATCTCATTCTGAACGGCTTGTGAGTTGCTTGAAACAACAACAATCTTAGTAACAGCGGCACCCTTTGCCAACTCTACAGTAAGAACACCGTCGCTTGTTACTGAATATACGCCTTCCTTATTTGCCTTGAGAACAGTTTCTCCAAGTTTAACGGTCACCTTGCCAGTAGATGTGAGAGTTACCTCATCACCATTATTAACCTCAAAAGTGAACTTGTTGTCCTTGAGCTGAAGGTTACCGTTAGTTCCTGTAACGTTACCTTTCTCGTCTACAGTAGGATTGCCATTAACTTCGAAGTTAAAGTCATTTGCCATTGCAGAACCTGCCACTGCTGACAAAGCAGTCATCAAAGTCAAAATCTTTTTCATAAACTTTAGTTTTAGATTGTTAATATTTAGTTTAGAGTTACAGGAAGTAAGAGCCTTATGAATATCCATCCTCTTAGCATTTAGCAAGAATACTGGAGAAAATATACCCTTGTCAATTTGCTCTCGTCTCCCTAATTGCAAATTTCGTCAAGTTTTTCCAAAGTTGTATACATCCAAACCGTATAATTCGTGAAATATATTACATTTTACGTGAAATGTCATAAGAATTCCACTTCTTGAGATAAATATGGGTAAATATATGCGGAAAAACTAAAAGAGGGGTTCCGTTAACAGAAACAACAATTTGGCGGCATCAATGCATCATTTTCGCGAAAAAACATAGATTTTTCACAAAGAATAACATGGAATTCACGTAAATTTCTCAAAAAATATGAACGAATATCAATTCTTTTTTCGTATCTTTGGCAACACTAAACAAGTCACTAACAATTGACAAATATTTACACTAAACAACAAGACCTAAAAAGCCTTCACAAACAATGAAAATAAGACTTTACAATCGCGATGAGATATTCATCATTGACCTTGACACAGTGCTGTATTTCAAAGCCGAAGACCACTACACTATCGTGTATTACGGTAAGGATACAAAACAACTCCTGCCATTCGGACTGTCACAGCTGGAGTCGCTGATAGCCACCAAATCCGGCCATAAGGACGACTTTATTAGGGCAGGACGAAGCCATCTGCTGCATTACCCGAAGATAATACACGCAAGCGTGTCAAAGGAAACTGTGACACTGCTTAGCGGAGAATCAAACATCGCAACAGTACATGTGTCACGCAGTGTGGTGAAAGAAATTGCCAACAGACTCAAAAACGATGGACAACAACAACCAACAGAGGGTTGATGAATTTTGAGTTTTGAATTTTGAGTTTTGAATTGTCGCCTTCAGCGATTATGAATTATTCAATTTTGAATTTGGAATTAGAAATTCTCAATTCTATACTGAGTTTTGAATTTTGAATTTTAAGTTTTGAATTTTGAATTGTCGCCTTCGGCGATTATGAATTATTCAATTTTGAATTTGGAATTAGAAATTCTCAATTCAACACTGAACAATTCCTAATGCGCAAAGCGCACAATTCAAAATTCAAAACTCAATACTCAGTATACATAAAAAAAAAGGTCTCCAAAGTCGTTAGACCTTGAAGACCTCAAGTAAAAGAAGGCAGCCACCTACTC
>DAVZIG010000021.1:0-27925 GCA_052273435.1 Prevotella sp. | reverse complement strand
AAATTACCTGTCAAAACTTTTGGAGGCGAACGCATTTTGATGCGTCCGCCCTGAGGCTTTGAACGGACATTTATCAAGTGCAAAGATACAGTTTTAAAGGGCTTAATGCAAATTTTTAATGCTATTTCTGCAAAAAATCTTTTAATTCAAGTTTTTTATTTCCTATATGGCTATCCTCTTACCTGCTGCAAATGGGGAAGTTTAAGCCTATAACTTCTTCAGCTTCTATAACATCTGAGCTTGAGAAAGTTCAATTAGAGCAGTTAAAGAGGTACAAAAAAATAAGGGAAGTTAGACTGGTAAGAGGTTCATTGCTTATTGTTTTGATTTCAAACAATAATGCATTTGTCTCTTAACCAATCTAACTTCCCTTAACTTCTTTATTTTACTCTGATTTCCGTGCGACCAGAGGAAGCGATAGTTTCGCCTGATCGCTATTACTTACGTGTCTTAGAACTTATATCCCAAGGTCATGAGCAACTGATGGCGGTTGTTGGAAACCTTGGTTGCTGCGACCTCATTGTTGATGGCTGGAGTGAATCCCTCTTTTGCACCAAAGTTCTTGCTGCTCATAAAGGGATAGAAGTCACCGTCCTGAGCGCTGTACTGGTAAGCCAGGTCGAGGAACATCTTCTTGTAGTTGAAGCCAAGACCCAGAGTGAAGCGGTTGATCGCCTTCCAGTTGGTGTAATCGGTAGAAGTTGCCATGTTGACACCAGTATTACCATCAGCATCATAAGAGCACATCAAAGTCTGGTCGCGCACGCCGTCTTCCTTATACAAAGCCGACACATAGTTGTAGCCCACGCGCACAGCCAGCATCGAAATTGGCTTGTACTCCATACCCAACTTCAGGGTGCTCACACCATTCAGGGTTGCCTTGGTGTGGTCGTTCATAGGCTTGTCGCTGCTGCTCGACTCGTAGTAGTCCCATCCGTCATAATAACCACCGTCCTTGATGCGGTTGTCGAAGTGATTGTACCATGCATATTCGTAGGTGGCACCGAGAGCGAAGTAGTTGCCGATGGTGTGACCCAAGCTCAGACCTGCCTTCCAGGGAGTGTTGAGACGATAGTTGTAGATTGCATATTCTGCATTACTGCCGACAGCTATTTCACCCTGATCATTCACAATATTCTTATCAGTAAGGTCTAACGAAGCATCTCCGCGCATAGAAAGATCGTAGAAGACGGGGGAATTGACATAAGCACCTATGCGGAAAGGTGAATTTTCCATTGGGCGGAAGATGACTCCAGCCTTCACATCAAATCCTGTTCCGTCAATCTTCAACATTTCACGTGCCTCACTATAGGCTTCTTGATCGGCATCAAAGTTCTCTGTATAGTATGACTCGCTATGATAATTGACATCATGCAATCCTAATGTCACACCCCACCATACGCGGTTCTTGATACTTCCGCTGATGTTGAAGTCATAGACACCGATGTAGCCATGCTGATACTGTCCGAAAAGGAAGGAACGACCATCATAGAACTTCTGCAAGTTATTCTCGTCCTTGCCCATCAGTTTATGATAATTCTCGTCCACACCGTTCCAGATCAGGTCGCCTGCATTGCGGATGTAGCCATCATATCGTGTGTCGATAAAGTTGCTGTAGTCAGTCTTGTTGGCTGCCAACTTAGACTGTGAGGCACCGTTGAGCATACTGGTTGCCGTGAGAATCTGCATGAAGTCGGTACTCTTATGGAAGTTGAATGCCAGGTTGACGTAAGTCTGGTTGCGGTGGGCCATAGACCATACAAAACCAATCTGGTCGAAGCTCACCTTCGAGTTCTTTCCGTCGATGTAGGCATTGGTGCCATCGAAGGAGAAGTTCTTGTCGGCCGACGACTGCGCCAGCACACCGGCAGAAAGAGCTGCCTGACTCTTGCGGAACATACCTATACCTGCAGGGTTGGTGCTGATAGTAGAAAGGTCAGCACCCAATGCCTCCATGGCTCCACCCATGCCCACATAACGGGCAGTACCCGTAAGAGCAGTCTCAGCCAGTTTGGCATCCTGATAAGTTTCCTGTGCCATAGCCGGAATTGTCATGAGTCCCAACAAAGCCGGCAAAATGATCTTTACACGTTTCATATTCTTGAAATATTAAATAGTTTCTATCTTCTTCCACTACCATAACTGCGTGAACCGCCTCCGCCACCGCTGAAGCCTCCGCCACGGCTGCCTCCAAAGCTTCCGCCATGACTCTGGTTACCAAAGTTGCTGTAGTTGAAACTGCGGTTGCTGTTGTTGTAATTGTAGTTTCTGTTGTTGTTGGAGTTTGTACTCTCGCGACGGCCAAAGCGGTTGTATTGTCCTGGATAATTATTCCTGTACGAGCCATTCACGTTAGAGCCTGATGCTGAATGACTGAAGCTACGATAACCGTTGCCTGGGCGCACGTAAGCCACAGCCGGACCTCCCCAATACCAGGGATAATAACCACCCCAGCCATACCAGGGACCACCATACCAGCCTGCATAGCCATAATACCAGGGGTCGAACCAAGGATCAAACCAGGGATCGTACCATCCTGCATAATAACCATAACGCCATGGATTGTGCCAGCGCCAATAAGAACTGCGCCAGTAGTATGGTCCGCATCCGTAATAACTATAGAACCAGGGATCGTAAAATCCGTCCCAACGGCTCAGGTCTCGGGTGCAGTCGAAATCATCACCCATGCCACGCATGTACTTCTCGGCAAAGGCCTCGTCATCGTAGATAGAATCGGGAGCCACGCCCTTGCCCACTCTGAACGATATGATATCGTTGCCCAAAGAGTCGGCACCGATATTCTGATAATGGCTCAACAGTTTACCGCCACGGTTGTATTCATCCACATTTCGGTCGCTACCCGACCAGTACAGTGCATATATGCTATCTTGACGTGCACGCTGGGCAGCCAACAGCTTTGCCTTCTGCGCACGTTCCTCGGCTGCCTTCTTGGCTTCTTGCTTCGGGTTGAAGTAGAGGTCATCGTCTTGTGCCATCATTGTCAATGGCAGGGCAGCCATAAAGACTGAAAGGACTAACCATTTTTTCATGTTTCTGTTCTCCTATTTATTATTGTTGTTGTTCTTATATTTGTTATCTATGTCTATAGATACAATGAATCAAGTGCAAAATTATTGCTTATTTACATGCAAAAATACAGAAAAACCCTAAATAATGGTAGGTTTTTCCCTATTTTTTATATTTTTGCAGTAAAATTTAAAACGAAATTCAATGAAATACTTAGTAGCGACATTCAAAATCGAGGCAGAAGCCGACCTGATGCAGGTGTGCAGAGACCTCTTGGCAGACAGCTCGGCTGAAGCGGGATTCGAGTCTTTCGAGGAAACGGAGCAAGGACTGGAGACCTATGTGCAGAAAGATTTCTTCGACAAGGAGGCCCTCGACAACAGTATTGCCGATTTTCCCATTGAGAGTGCCCGCATCACTTATGAAGTGAAGGAGGCTGAGGACAAAGACTGGAATCAGGAATGGGAGGAACAGGGCTTTGAACCCATCTGCATCGACGACCAGATTCTTATCTACGATGCCAAACATCCCGACCTGCACCCTACTACATCGCCTGATCATATAGAAATAGGTATAGAGGCGAAGCTCGCCTTTGGTACGGGCAATCATGAGACCACCCGTATGATCGTCTCTACCCTTCTTGGTATGAACTTAGCGAAGAAGCGCGTTCTCGACTGTGGTTGCGGTACGGGTATTCTCGGAATAGCCTGCGCCAAGATGGGTGCAAGCGAGATTGTGGGTTATGATATTGATGAATGGAGTGTGAATAATGCGCAGCATAATGCCCAACTGAACGGTGTGGACAACATGGAAGTGCTCTTCGGCAATGCTTCGGTCATCAACCACATCAGCGGAATGTTCGATCTGGTGATGGCAAACATCAACCGCAACATCTTGTTGGCTGACATGAAGTCGTTCAGAAGCGTGCTCAACGAAGGCGGCTATCTCATACTGAGCGGATTCTATACCGAAGACATCCCCGTGCTGATAGAAAAAGCAGAGGAACTGGGACTGAGAGAGGTAAGCAGAAGAGCCGACGAAGGCTGGGCGTGCCTTATTCTGACCACTCCATAAACTTACGCTCGTTGTTGTTGGCTCCAATACACAGCTGGCGCAAATCATAATAGCTGCCATTGTAGATATTGAAGTCGACATAACCCTTAATACCTGGCAACTTACCCGCATCGGTATGTTGCCAGAACTTCCATTTACCCTTGTATTGTACCTTGTCTACATAGTAGTGGGCTATCCAATAAGGATAGTCGTCGAAAACAGGAGCACCAAGGTACTGCTCCTTAAATTTATAATAGGTGTAGATGATAGGCTTGACATGATAACGGTCTTCCACGATGTGAAGCCAGGTCAGCACATCGCGCTGGAAATCCTCCACACTCTTATCGGCAGGCTTGTGCTCTATGTCGAGAACAGGTGGCAGGTCGCCTTCTGTAAGATGCACTTTGTCGAGGAAGAAATAAGCCTGTTCGCGTGCCGATGACTTATTGCTCCAGAAGTGGTAAACGCCTCTGATAAAGCCATAATCGCGTGCCTGGTTAAAGTTTTCTCTGAAATTCTCGTCAAGCCGTGAGGAACCTTCGGTACTCTTGATAATGATAAAGCGCAGGGGACAGCCTTTGATCATGGCGTTCTTGAGTTGTTCCCAGTCGATAGTGCCTTGATAATGCGAGATGTCGATGCCTCGTATTTCGTATCCGTCAGGATACTCGGCATCGCCATAAAGCGCACGCCAACGGAATCCTGTAGGTCCCACAAAGAAATAATAGAACGCACCCACGTAGAGAAGCACAACGGCAATACCTCCTATCCACCATGCCCAGCGAGGGTATCGGCCAAAGAAGCCATGGCGGGTACGAGAAGTGCGACGGCGCCTGACGGGCTGTCGACTTGTTTTGCGTTTTTGTGGTTTACGTTGGGTTTGTACCATTTGGTTTTATTGTGCTTTTAAGAAGTTGTGGAGTTAAGAAATTAAGGAGTTAAGAAGTTAAGGAGTTAAGACAACAGTCTTTTTGCGCAAGATGTGGGAAACACTTAACATAAAACACTTAACATTAAACATTAACCTTACTCCTCCCAGCAAAAGCAAAGAGTGAAAAGCAAAGAACCGCATGGATTTAAAATAAAAGCATTTGAATTCTTCACTCTTCACTCTCCTTAATTTATAGGGTAACTTTATTTACCTTCCTGTTCCAGCTTCAGAGTCTTTGTGGTCTGATCGCAAACCTCAGCAGGACCCCAGTACTGGATAGGACCAGGATAAATGTAAGAAGTTTCTCTTGCCCAAACATCACGCTTGGCAGCGAAAGCCTTGAATGGAGCACCGTCGAGCTCAACAAGAGCCTTGCGGATAACTGGCTTCATCTCGCCATTACGCTTCTCCATGTTCATCATCATGGTGATTGGCACACCGCCAGCCTTCCATTCGTCGGTATTGGCTGTTGTGTTCTTTACGATGGCCATGTAACCAGTCTTGCCGTTGGCGATAAGCTGTGCAGCGCTGGTACCGAGAGCATAGCAGTAGTCTGCATCAAAGTTGGAAGGAGCAGCGCAACGGCCTTCGTAACCAAAGAAGTGATGCTGTGCGGCAAACTTACCAACATACTTGCCTTCCTTCTTCCACTCGTCCAACTTGGCAGCAACCATCTCAGAGAGCAACTTCTCTGTCTCGATGAGAGAAACCTGTACGTTGCCGTGTGGGTCGCGGTCGAGAGAGAGCTGACGGGCAACACCCTCAGGAAGAGTAGCGAATGTCTCGGCATTCTCCTTAGAGAGGTGAGCCAGAATGTACTCACGCTGAGCATCCTTGTCCAAATCCTTATAGTCAGCACCATGAGCAGCCAACAGGTCGTTCAGTTCCTCGATAAGACGACCGATAGCAGGGATAAATTCTATCAATCCTTCAGGAATGAGCACTACACCGAAGTTGTTGCCGTCAGCAGCACGGTCGGCCACTACCTGAGCGATATTCTCTACAATCTGATTCAATGTCATATCCTTGGCCTCTACCTCCTCTGAAACAAGGCAGATGTTAGGCTGTGTCTGAAGTGCGCACTCCAAAGCAATGTGAGAAGCCGAACGGCCCATCAACTTAACGAAGTGCCAGTATTTACGTGCAGAATTGCAATCGCGCTCAATGTTACCAATCAACTCAGAATATGTCTTGCAGGCAGTATCGAAACCGAAAGAAGTCTCAATCTGATCGTTCTTCAAGTCACCGTCGATAGTCTTAGGACAACCGATTACCTGTACGCCACACTTCTTGGCAGCATAGTACTCAGCCAATACGCAGGCATTGGTATTAGAGTCGTCACCACCGATGATAACAACTGCCTGGATGTCCAACTCGCGGATAATCTCAAGACCCTTGTCAAACTGGTCGGTCTTCTCCAACTTGGTACGGCCAGAACCAATCATATCAAAACCACCAGTGTTGCGATAGTCGTTGATGAAGTCGGCTGTAATCTCCATATAGTTATGGTCAACCAAACCACCAGGACCCATGAGGAAACCATAAAGGCGGTTGGCTGGGTTCAACTTCTTCAATGCATCAAAAAGACCACAAATGACATTGTGACCGCCAGGAGCCTGACCGCCACTGAGGATAACACCCACGTTCATCTTGGTGTCGTGAGCCTCGTCACCAGGTACAAACTCTACGAGAGGCATTCCGTAAGTATTAGGGAAGAGCTTCTTGATTTCTTCCTGGTTGTCTACACTCTGAGTAGGAGCGCCTTCTTTCACTTTTACATTGCCCTGTAATCCTTTAGGGAGTTTAGGAAGGTAGGCTGCTCGTGCTAATTGCAATTCACTTTTTTCCATGTCTTTTAGAATTTATAATTTTTTATTTACTGAAACTTCAAAACATCTGCAAAAGTAATTTATTTTTTCCACATAAAGAAACAAATAAAGCTAAAAATGAGTTAAAGAGAACTTTTTTTTCTTTCTTATGCACGAATTACGAATAAAATTACTATCTTTGAGCATTGAAATCATATTGTCATTCATTTAAAGATAAAAACTATGGCTAATAAAAGAGATTTAAAACGTACGATCAATTACATCACCAGCGATATGTTCGCCGAGTGTGTAGCAGCTTCTTTGTATAGCAGCAAACCAGCAGCCGAGGATGTCGACGGTATTCTGACTGCTATTGTCATGATTCGCACAGACTTTATCTGCCGCGTGTCACATCCAGAGCCTGGCATGGAGCAGAAAAAGTACTATAAGAAGCTCATCGAGGACTTCAACAAGCAGGCCTGCGAGATTATCGACCAGATCAACTGTCTGGCATAATTTCCGGAACGAAAAAACTCAGATTTCTACATTAATAAATATAATATAAGTTTCTAACCGAAACTTCGACACACATTGTAATGATTCAACAATTATCCAAATGGATACTCTATAAGCGCTTGGGATGGACTAAGGAGATTACCATAGCCCATCCCGAGAAGTATATTATCTGTCTTGCTCCACACACCAGCAACTGGGATCTCCTCATCGGACAGCTCTATGCTCATGCCGAAGGAATCAAGAGCAACTTCCTGATGAAGAAGGAATGGTTCTTCTGGCCATTGGGACCCATCTTCCGCAAGATGGGAGGAATACCGGTATGGCGAAGCAAGCACACCAGCATGACCGACAACCTGGCTGAGGAAGCACGCAAGCGAGACCACTTCTGTCTCTGCATCACACCCGAGGGAACCCGTTCGCTCAACCCCGACTGGAAAAAGGGATTCTACTTCATTGCCCTCAAGGCAGGAATTCCAATTCTTCTCTATGGCGCAGACTATCAGAAACGGCTCATCACGTGCACCAAGCAGATTATCCCATCTGGCGACCTGGAAGCCGACATGCGAGAAATCAAGTTGTACTTCAAAGACTTCAAGGGAAAGAAGCCCGAGAAGTTTACGATAGGCAACATATAAAAACTTTGATGAAAGAAAAACTCTACATGATACGACAGTTGGCTTGCAGCTTTGCTGCATGCTCATTTCTTTCCCTGCCCGTCGCAGCTCAGTCTGTGACGGGCAAGGCATACCTTGACGGCAACACAAGAGCATGGGAAGATATCAACTACGAGGGAGACCCATGGGTCTTCAACATGTCTCGTCCCTACTTTGTAACGCGTGGACTGCAGAACAGACACATCTCGGTATGGGCTTCGCACGGAAGATATTATGACGGAGACCAGAGAAGATGGAAATGGCAACGCCCCAACCTCTTCGGCACTACAGAGGACCTCTTCACGCAAACCATCGTGGTGCCCTACCTCATACCCATGCTGCAGAACGCCGGAGCTATTGTCTTCACTCCACGTGAGCGTGACTGGCAGAAGCATGAAGTAATCGTCGACAACGATGATGCCTTTAAACGCCCGTATTATGTTGAGACCGTCAATGGTAAAAAATGGAAAGACTGTGACTCCTTAGGTTTCGCAGCCAGAAGAAGATATTACGAAGACAATCAGAATCCCTTTACCGACGGAACGGTGAGGAAGGCGAAAGCCACCAAGAAGAAAAACCATAGCGAGATAAACTATCAGCCCAACCTGCCCGAAGCGGGCAAGTATGCTGTCTACGTAAGCTACCAAAGTCTGCCCAAGAGTGTGACCGATGCGAAATACATCGTCTACCACAAGGGAGAGGCTACCGAGTTCTCTGTCAACCAGCGCATGGGCGGAGGTACATGGGTCTACTTGGGCACATTCGACTTTGACAAGGGCTGTAATACACTCAACCGTGTGGTTGTAACCAATCAGGCTTCCAAAAAAGGAGTGGTGACCAGTGATGCTGTGCGCTTTGGTGGCGGCATGGGCAACATCCTGAGAGGCGGCAACTCGAGCGGTATGCCCCGCTGTCTTGAAGGAGCAAGATACTATGCACAGTGGGCCGGTGCTCCCTATCATATATACGGAGGAAGAAAAGGAGCCAATGACTATGCCGACGACATCAACACACGCTCGCTCATGACCAACTGGTTGGGAGGCGGAAGTCCCTATATGCCTGCGCTTCAGGGCAAGAAGGTTCCTATAGAACTCTCACTTGCCGTACACAGCGACGCGGGTTACAACAAGGACGGAAAAACGACCTGGGGCTCCCTGGCTATCTGCACCACCAACTTCAACGACGGCATGCTGAACAGCGGCATCTCGCGCATGACATCCAAGGACTTTGCCAAGGCATTGCTCAAGAATCTGGTCAATGACCTAAGACAGCAGTATGGCGAATTCTCAGAGCGCTATCTCTGGGACCGCAACTACTCCGAGACCCGTTTGCCCGAAGTTCCTGCCGCCATCATCGAAACCCTGTCGCACCAGAGTTTCCCCGACATGAAGATTGGTCAGGACCCGATGGGCAAGTTCACCATTGCACGCTCGCTCTACAAGACCATCTTGAGATACGTATGCACCAACCACGGTCTGCCCTATGTGGTTCAACCCCTTGCACCCAACAATTTCTCGGTAGAGATTGATGCCCAAGGAACAGCTCACCTGTCATGGAGTCCGCAAACCGACCGCTGCGAGCCAACTGCTCAGCCCACATCCTATATTCTGTATACAGCCATGGGTAAAGGAGGCTTTGACAACGGACAGATTATTAAGGGAGCCTCCTGCAGCATGAACTTGAAGCCGGGCGAACTATATACTTTCAAGGTGGCGGCTCTCAACAGCGGTGGAGAGAGCTTCCCAACCGAGAAACTTTGTGCACGATACGAGCCAACTGCCACCAAGACGGTCTTGATCGTCAACAACTTCCATCGACTGGCTGCGCCTCAGGTGATTGACAACGACTCCCTTCAAGGATTCGACATGGAACAAGACCCTGGCGTAAGCTATGGATTGACAGCAGGATGGAGTGGCATGCAAATCGTATTCGACCGACAGAGGATGGGCAACGAGAGCAGATCGGGCTTGGGCTATTCTGGCAACGAACTGGCAGGAAACTTCATTGCGGGCAACGATTTCAGTTATGTGGAAGAACATGCTCGCAGTATAGCCGCCAGTCCAAAATACAATGTGGCAAGCTGTTCGAGTGAATGTGTCGCAGCAGGAAAGGTGAAGATGAATGCCTACCCTGTAGTCGACCTCATCAATGGTTTGGAACGCTACGACGGTTACACACCCACCTATTATAAATCGTTTACCCCCACCCTTCAGCAACGGCTCAAGGCTTATACTCATGGAGGCGGTGCCTTGCTGGTAAGCGGTTCCTATATAGGAAGCGACATGACCACACCCGATGAGAAGGACTTCCTGAGCGATGTGCTGAAAGTAAGTTATCCAACCAATGACAGCATCACACAGACTACCGACAGCGTATCGGGCTTAGGCCTACGTTTCGCTTATTACAACACGCTTAATGACAGGCATTATGCTGCCACACATCCAGAAGTACTCTTGCCGACAACGACAGGGGTTACCGCTCCCTTCAGCGCCATGGTTTACACATCAGGCAGTAGTGCCGCAGTAGCATACAGGGGAAATGACTATCGCTCATTCACCATGGGGTTCCCACTCGAATGTATCAACGAGGAAAAGACTCGCACAAGCATCCTCTTGGGAATACTCCGTTTCCTGACAGAGTAAGAACAGAGGCGCCAAGTTTGCGCTTGTGTAAGCTAAAGATAAAAGTTCAATAAAGATAAAGATAAAAACAACAACATAAAACAGAAAGACTATGTATAAAATTCAAGCAAACCAGTCAGGCACACGCTCTATAGAAGTGAGCGACCTGCACCTTGAGACCATCGACAAATATCAGTTGCTCCGCAACCTCGTAGACAGCAACGGCATCATCGACGAGGGAGTATTGGAGAAACTCAAGCTCAACGTACGTGCCCTGCTCGAAGCGGACAACTGCCAGGACAAGGCATTGCTCGACTTGTGTCTCGACGTCATCTACAACAGTAACATGAAGGCACTCGGCCTTCACAACCTCGTCCTGCTCTATGTGGACTGGCTCGACAAACGTGCCGCCAACGAGACAGAAGACGCAAACGCAATAACAGACTAAAACGTAAGAATGGAATACAGACTGACAGATTTTCTGCCTACCACTAAGAAGGAATGCGAACTGCGAGGATGGGATCAGCTCGATGTCATCCTCTTCTCGGGTGATGCCTACGTGGATCATCCATCCTTCGGTCCTGCCGTCATAGCACGCACGCTCGAAGCTCATGGATACAAAGTAGCCATCGTACCCCAGCCCGACTGGCATGGTGACTTTAGAGATTTCAAGAAGCTGGGACGTCCCCGTCTCTTCTTTGGAGTCTCGCCAGGCGCAATGGACTCGATGGTAAACCGCTACACAGCCAATCGGCGTATGCGCAGCGAGGATGCTTTCAGTCCAGACTCACGTCACGACATGCGCCCCGACTATCCTTCTATCGTCTACACCCAGATTCTCAAGAAACTCTATCCCGATGTTCCCGTATCATTGGGCGGCATCGAAGCCTCCATGCGCCGCATCAGTCATTATGACTACTGGCAGGATAAGCTGAAGAAATGTATTCTTTGTGATTCGGGTGCCGACATCATCCTCTATGGTATGGGTGAGAAGTCTATCATCGCCTTGGCTGAAGCACTCGACAGCGGTCGCACAATCAAGGAGATAAGAGACATTCCGCAGACGGTCTTTCTCTGTCGCGAGGACGAGATTCCCGGCGGCATTAAGGAAGATGATATCATGCTGCACAGCCATGAGGAATGCCTGCAGAACAAGAAAGGACAAGCAGAGAATGTACGTCATCTGGAAGAAGAATCGAACAAAGTTCATGCCCAGCGCATGATCCAGCCCGTGGATGGCAAGGTAGTGGTGGTCAATCCTCCATTCCCTACCATGACAACGGAGGAACTCGACGCCTCCTTCGACCTTCCCTATACCCGATTGCCCCACCCTAAATACAAAGGTAAGACCATACCCGCCTACGAGATGATCAAGTTCTCGGTCAACCTTCACCGTGGCTGTTTCGGTGGCTGTTCCTTCTGCACCATCTCTGCCCATCAGGGCAAGTTTGTGGTCTGTCGCAGCAAGGAAAGCATCCTCAAGGAGGTGAAAAAGATTATCCAGATGCCCGACTTCAAGGGTTATCTGAGCGACCTCGGCGGACCATCTGCCAACATGTATGGAATGCATGGCAATAACCTCAAGGCATGTGAGAAGTGCAAACGACCTTCCTGTGTGAATCCACAGATTTGTCCTAACCTCAACACCGATCATAGCAAACTGCTCGACATCTATCATGCCGTGGATGCTCTGCCCGGCATCAAGAAGAGTTTTATCGGCAGTGGTGTGCGCTACGACCTGTTGTTGCACAAGAGCAAGGACGAGAAGATCAATGCCGCAGCCCGTCAGTACACCCGCGAACTCATTACCAAGCATGTGAGTGGCCGACTCAAAGTGGCACCAGAGCACACCAGCCCTGAAGTACTGAAGTTCATGCGCAAGCCGTCATTCGACCTGTTCTATGAGTTCAAGCGCATCTTCGATCGCATCAATAAGGAGGAAGGACTCAACCAGCAGATCATCCCTTACTTCATCAGTTCGCATCCCGGCTGTCATGAGGAGGATATGGCTGAGTTGGCGGTCATCACCAAAGGACTCGATTTCCATCTTGAGCAAGTGCAGGACTTCACTCCTACGCCCATGACCATCTCTACAGAGACTTGGTATACAGGCTATGATCCCTACACGCTCGAACCGGTGTTCAGCGCCAAGACTCCAAAGGAAAAACTTGCCCAGCGCATGTTCTTCTTCTGGTACAAGCCAGAGGAACGTCGGGCCATCGAATCGGAATTGAAACGCATTGGCCGTTCCGACCTGATAGCCAAGCTCTACGACAAACCATTGAGAGGTGGAAAAGGCAGAATGCCTCAAGCCCATTACGACGACAAGGCCATTGGTTCTACTTACGACAATCCAGGAGTAGGACGTGAAGCCAAAGGCAAGCGTGGCAGCAACCGACAGGAGAATCAGCATGGAGCCTACAGACAAGACTCACAACGAGGCGGCTATCGTCAGGAAGCACAAAGAGGTAAAGCTAAATATGCTCCCAAGGGTTATGGCAACGTGGGTTGTTACGACGAAGAGAAATATCTTAATGATGGTAAACCGCTGAACGGTAAGTCTGCCAACATCCGTGACGTTGTGGCAGCAGCAAGAGCCGAGTTGCGCGAAGCCAAAAACAAAGGTGCCGGCTTCTTCAAAGACAAAAAGAAAAAGAGTTTCAATCCCAATTTCGACAGCAACAACCGAAACAAAAGAGGAAAGAAATAAAGGAGTTTCATAAAGGAGTTAAGGAGTTAAGGAGTTAAGGAGTTAAGGAGTTAAGGAGTTAAGGAGTTAAGACAAATGTCCCATTGCTTATGGTGTTGGACATTTGTACCTCAACTAAACAATAAACTAAGTAATAAAGCTATTGTCTTAACTCCTTAACTCCTTAACTCCTTTAACTCCCTTAACTCCTTATTAATATAGTATTCCAATAATTACAAATGATATTTGTTGGAATACTTGCGCTTGGCTTTTACTGGTGCACCATGAAAACCGCCACCGATACTTCCGCCACTAAAGCCTCGGCTACCGCCAGCCACACCACAATAGTCAGCCCACCGCGCACGGATACGGTCTACATAGTCGGCAGTTTCCGAACCACGCATATATCCATATTTCACTACCGGGTCGCTGTAATAAGCAGGCTGAGACAATCGCAATACAAACTCGCGTACATCACCCCAGTTGTATGCATTCCTGCCATGTTTACGTGCCAACGACATGGCATCACGCACATGATGGAATCCACCATTATAGGCAGCTAAGGCAAAAAGTATGCGCTGCGATGGGTCTCCGATGTCAGCGAAATGCCCCTGCAGTTCAGCCATATATCTTGCAGCTGCAGCCACGTTGGCCTCAGGCTCATGCACCTGACTCATGGGCAAACCTAAGTGAGCAGCTGTAGAAGGCATAATCTGCATCAGTCCACAGGCGCCAGCCCACGACTTTGCATTCGGGTCGAAGCAGCTCTCCTGATAACACTGTGCAGCCATCAGTCGCCAGTCCATACGGGCTGCTCCGGCATACATCTGGAACAATCTGTCGTATTTAGAGATCACACCTTTCGAGCGATTGAGGAAAGGAGAGTAAACATGACGGCGAATGCTGCGTGAAGAAAGCAGAAAACTCTCCTCCTGTTTCACCTCAGCTATCATCTTGGGGTTGAACCAACTGTTTAGAGTATCTGCAAGACTCTTGTTGCCTGCAGCTACCGACCACTGTTCATCATCCGATTTCACACCACAGAAGAGCAATCCACCCTTCGCCTTCACACGAGCCAAAGGTACGGCTATCAGGTCGCCTTCGCCTTTCTGCAACTTACTCACCATTTCAGCCGTGTCCTTACATTCCTCCACACGTAACGACACACCAATCTGTTGCGCGAACTTCTCGCACAATAAATATTGCAATCCCATTCCATGCCCATGATAATCATAATAGGTGGTAGGTCCATTCACGGTCAGCATGATGAGTTCACCACCCGATACGATATCATCGAGCGACAAACCTTTGCCCTGAGACTGGGGAGCAGGCTCATCAGAAACCTCTACTTCCCCCACGGGCGTTCCCCATGGAGTAAGCTCTGGTTGTTCCTTTTTTGAGGAGCATCCCAAGAGCATAAAACCTGCAACAAATACAAATAAATATTCTTTCTTCATGTTTAATGCTACAAAAGTACAAATATTCTTGCATATTCGGGCAAAAATCTGTACTTTTGCATTGATTTTTAATAAAAATGAAGAAATATGTTACGAATAGCAGTGCAGTCAAAGGGTCGTCTCTTCGATGACACCATGAATCTTCTCTCGGAAGCAGACATTAAAGTAAGTGCCTCGAAGCGTACGCTTCTGGTACAGTCAACCAATTTCCCTATCGAGGTGCTCTACCTTCGCGATGATGATATTCCTCAGAGCGTGGCCTCAGGAGTAGCCGATATCGGTATCGTTGGCGAGAATGAATTTGTAGAGCGTGGCGAGAACGCTCAGATTATCGATCGTCTGGGCTTCAGCAAGTGTCGCCTGAGCCTTGCCATTCCTAAGAAGATCGACTATACCGGTCTGAAATGGTTCAACGGCAAGAAGATAGCCACCTCCTACCCCAACATCCTTCGCAACTTCATGAAGAAAAACGGCATCAACGCCGACATTCATGTCATCACTGGTTCTGTAGAAATCAGCCCCGGTATCGGTTTGGCAGATGGTATCTTTGATATCGTCAGCTCTGGCTCTACACTCATCAGCAACAATCTGGCTGAGGTAGAGGTTGTGATGAAGAGCGAGGCTCTCCTTATTGGCAACTGGAACATGGACGAGCAGAAACATCAGATTCTCAACGAGATGCTGTTCCGCTTTGAGGCAGTACGTTCAGCCCAGGACAAGAAATACGTGATGATGAATGCCCCTAAGGATAAAATTGATGCCATCACTGAGGTGTTGCCAGGTATCAAGAGCCCTACCATCATCCCTCTTGCCGACGAGAATTGGTGCTCTATCCATACCGTTCTCGATGAGAAGCGATTCTGGGAGATTATTGGTAAGTTGAAGGAGTTAGGAGCACAAGGCATCTTGGTAACTCCTATCGAGAAAATGATATTGTAGCCACATATCATTCATATCAGAGTAGAGGACGTATCTACCCTATACATAAAAATATATTAAGATTAAAGATTAATTGGAATGAAGGTAATAAAGTATCCTGCAAAGGAAGAATGGGAGGAACTCGTTAAGCGTCCGCACCTCGATGTATCGCAGCTCAATGCGACTGTTGAGGGAGTTTTGGAAGACGTAAGAAATCATGGCGATGAGGCCGTGAAGCGCTATGAAGAGAAATTCGACCATGCCCATCTCGACAGTTTGTCTGTATCCGAGGCTGAGATGGACGAAGCAGAACACATGGTGTCGGCTGAGCTTAAACATGCACTGGAGCTTGCCCATCATAACATTGCCCGATTCCATGAAAGTCAGAAGTTTGAAGGAAGCAAGGTGGAAACCTGCCCTGGTGTGGAGTGCTGGCAGAAAAGTGTCGCCATACAGAAGGTGGGTCTCTATATACCTGGAGGTACAGCCCCTCTGTTCTCTACCGTACTGATGCTTGCCACACCAGCCAAGATAGCTGGTTGTCAAGAGATTGTACTCTGTACTCCTCCCAATGCCGATGGCAAGGTAAATCCAGCCATCCTCATGGCAGCCAAGATAGCTGGCGTCAGCAAGATTTTCAAGGCAGGTGGCGTTCAGGCTATCGGAGCGATGGCTTATGGCACAGAAAGTGTGCCCAAGGTATATAAAATCTTCGGACCGGGCAACCAGTTTGTGATGGCTGCCAAGCAGCGCGTCTCGCTGCATGATGTAGCCATCGACATGCCAGCAGGTCCATCCGAAGTATGCGTCATTGCCGACGATAGCAGTAACCCTGTCTTTGTCGCAGCCGACCTGTTGTCGCAGGCGGAGCATGGTTTCGACTCTCAGGTGTTCTTCATTACCACCTCCGAAGAGATGATTTCTAAGGTGGTAAAAGAGGTTGAACAACAGTTGGAGCGTTTGCCACGTAAGGAGATGGCACTCAAGTCATTAGACAATTCCAAGTTCATCCTCGTAAACGACAAGCAAGAGGCTATCGACCTGAGCAATGCCTATGCCCCCGAGCACCTGATTATCGCCACAAGCGACTATGAGGCGATGGCAGAAAAGGTTATGAATGCTGGAAGTGTATTCTTAGGCAACTATGCCTGTGAGAGTGCCGGCGATTATGCCAGCGGAACCAATCACACCCTGCCTACTCATGGCTATGCCTTGGCATATAATGGTGTAAATCTCGACAGCTACAATCGCAAGATTACCTTCCAGCATCTCAGTAAGGAAGGCATCCGAAGCATCGGCAAAGCAGTAGTCATCATGGCCGAGAACGAACAGCTCGAAGCCCACGCCAATGCTATGCGACTGAGAGTAGAAAGCGTTGATGAAAGGTAAAAAGGTAAAAAAGTAAAAGGTAAAAAAGCGTTTTATATGCTTTTTTACCTTCAAATTTCTGATAAAATCATAATGAAAGAACTGAAACAACTTTGCCGAGAGAATATTTGGAACTTGGCACCCTATAGCTGCGCCCGCAATGAGTTCAGCGGACGTACAGCCCGCGTCTTCCTCGACGCTAATGAGAATCCATACAACGACCCTTACAACCGCTATCCAGACCCATTGCAGCTCGAATTGAAAAAACAGCTCAGCAAGGTGAAGGGCGTGGCAGAAGACAAAATCTTCTTGGGCAATGGTTCAGATGAGGCCATTGATTTGGTTTATAGAGTCTTCTGTCGTCCAGACAAGGACAATGTAGTGGCCATAGCTCCAACTTATGGTATGTATGAAGTATGTGCCGACATCAATGACGTGGAATACCGCCCAGTATTGCTCAACGAGCAGTTCCAGACCACAGCCGACCATCTCTTGGCAGCCTGTGATGAGAACACCAAGGTCATCTGGATATGCAGTCCCAACAATCCTACCGGCAATCTCATATCGCCCGAAACCATTGATGGCGTATTGTCACGTTTCGACGGTATCGTGGTAGTAGACGAAGCCTATAGCGACTTTGCCAAGACCCGCCCCTATCGTCTGCAGTTGGCAAAATATCCCAACCTCATCGTACTCAACACCATGAGTAAGGCATGGGGATGTGCAGCCATCCGTCTCGGCATGGCATTTGCCAGCAAGCAGATAATAGATATATTCAATAAGGTGAAATACCCTTACAACATCAACCTCCTCACTCAGCAGCAGGCACTCGAGGTGCTGAAAGATCCCTATCAGGTAGACGACTGGGTGAAGACCATTCTGCAGGAGCGTGGCAAGGTGATGGCAGCCTTCACCGACCTTCCTATCTGCGAGAAGGTGTACCCCACAGAGGCCAACTTCTTCCTCGCAAAGATGACAGATGCCACAGCCATCTATAACTATTTGGTCAATCAGGGCATCATTGTGCGCAATCGCAACAATGTGCAACTTTGTGGCAACTGCCTGCGTATCACAGTCGGCAAAAAGAGCGAGAATATCGACCTTTTGGCAGCACTCCGCCAGTATTGAGAAAAAAAGCCATGCTCCTTTACAACAAATTACACGAATTAGAGTTATTATATAATAAGAATAGAATATTAATAGCATAATTATCAAAAAAAATAGCATACGATAAACAATGAAGAAATATATCATTTTTGCGCTCATGCTCTTGTCTGCAGGTTCAGTAATGGCCCAGTCAGGCATGACGGATAATCAAGTGATGAGTTTTGTGGCCAAGGAGCATAGTGCAGGCACCTCCAATTCACAGATTGTCACCAAGCTGATGCAGCGTGGTGTCGACATCTCTCAGATTCGCCGAGTTCGTGAGAAGTATGAGAAAATGCAGAAGCAAGGTTCTTTGGCCAGTGCCACCGATCGCACAGGAGACACCAGTCGTCTGCGCAGCAATAATGGCAAGACACGTTCCGACTATGGAAAACAAGCTGACAAAGAGGCTGCCAACTACTCCAACTATCGTGTGCAAGCCCAACGCGACTATTCTTATAAACATACCTACGATAGCAACGACGAGGAATATGGCGACATGCAGAACGAACTAAACGGCATTGTTCCCGATTCCACTCAGATGCTCAAACAGTTGTTGGCTCAGCAGGCTAAAGAAAAACATCGCGTTTTCGGCCGTGACATCTTCAATAACAAGGAGTTAAGCTTCGAGCCCAACATGAACATCGCTACCCCACAGAACTATCGTCTGGGGCCAGGCGATGCAGTTATCATTGATATTTACGGAGCATCTCAGCGCACCATTCAGAGCACAGTTTCTCCCGATGGCGAAGTAACCATCGAGGGTTATGGCCCTGTCAATGTCAGTGGACTGACTGTAGCACAAGCCAATGCCCGCTTACGCAACACACTCGGAAGCCGTTATCGCAGCAGCCGAGTGAAACTGACCGTAGGCCAGACCAAGACCATCATGGTCAATGTGATGGGCGAAGTAAAGGCACCGGGTACCTATACCCTATCAGCCTTTGCCACCGTGTTCCATGCCCTGTATATGGCAGGAGGCACCAACGACCTCGGAACCCTGCGCAACATCAAGGTTTATCGTCACAACCGACTTGTAACCGTAGTAGATATCTACGACTATATCCTCAACGGAAAACTGACAGGCAACGTTCGCTTGGCTGATAATGATGTCATCGTGGTAGGTCCTTACGACTGCTTGGTCAACATCAGCGGAAAGGTAAAGCGCCCTATGTTCTACGAGATGAAGAAGAACGAGAGCCTGAACTCCGTACTCAAGTATGCCGGTGGTTTTACAGGAGATGCCTATACCAAGGCTGTTCGCGTGAATCGTAAGACAGGCAGAGAGTATTCTGTATTCAACGTAGAAGAATTCGATTACGCCAACTTCCGTATAGCTGATGGCGACTCAGTTAGCGTAGACTCTATCCTGCCACGTTATGCCAATACCGTAGAGATCAAGGGAGCCGTGTTCCGTCCCGGCATGTACAACTTGGGCGAACAGATCAACAGCGTCCGCACTCTCGTAGAACACGCAGAGGGACTCACAGAGGAAGCATTTACAGCCCGTGCCGTAATGCATCGCATGAAGACCGACCGCTCTTTGGAGGTAATCAGCGTCGATATTGCAGGCATCATGAGTGGTAAGGTTGCCGACATCCCATTGAAGGAGAACGACGTGCTCTTCATCCCTACCCGCCAGGACAAGATGATAGAGCGCACCATCACCATCCGCGGCGAAGTAAACTATCCTGGCACATACAAGTATGCCGACAATGAGACCATCGAGGACTTCGTTCTCCAGGCAGGAGGACTCACCGACAGGGCTTCTGTAGTGAAAGTCAACGTAAGCCGTCGTGTCAACAATCCGAAGGCATTGCGTCCTGACAGCATCATTGCTCAGAGTTTCGAACTCTCCCTGAAGGACGGTTTCGTAATCGACGGCACACCAGGCTTTACCCTGATGCCATTCGATGAAGTCTTTGTCCGCAAGAATCCAAGCTATACAGAGCAACAGAATGTCAGCATTGAGGGCGAGGTTATGTTCAAGGGAACCTATACCATGACCAAGCGTCCTTCACGTCTGAGCGACCTGTATCACATGGCAGGAGGAGCTACCGATCATGCCTACATCAAGGGCGCCCGTCTTCTTCGCCGTACCAATCAGGCTGAACGCGAACTCATGTTGACAATATATAAAAAGGAACGCGAGAACCAGCAGAAGAATCTCCTCCAGTTGGCAGCCAGCAGCAATAACGGCTCCGCCATACAGCAGTCAGCCGAAAGTGCCAAGAATGCAGAACTCGAAAAGTTCAATATTCCAGACGAGTACCCAGTTGGTATCGACCTGAAAGAAGCCCTCAAGAATCCTGGAGGTGACGAAGACTTGGTATTGCGTGAGGGCGACCGCCTCATCGTACCACAGTACGACGGAACCGTAAAGATCAATGGAGCTGTTATGTTCGCCAACACCGTGCCATACGTCAAGGGCAAGCGAGCAAGCTATTACATAGACGAGGCCGGCGGCTTCGCCTCAGATGCAGTGAAGAGCAAAGCATATATCATTTATATGAATGGCAAGGTGGCAAAGGTAAGTCATGGCGCCCGCATCTATCCAGGTTGCGAAATCGTTGTCCCATCCAAGCTGAAGCGCAAGATGAGCGTTGCCGAGACTATGAGCCTTGGTTCCAGCATGTCGAGCATCGCCGCCATGATAGCTACCATCGCCAATATGACAAAGTAATGACAATAAAACACCCCTAAACAAGGAGTCATTTTCATTCTCAAATCCACAACTAAGCCTTTCAACGTCCTTCTTGCAACTGACGCAAGGGAAAGAGAATTTAGTAGTAATAAAAAATGTTTGAATGAACAATATAAAGGACATAACAATAAGAAATTACCGCGGAATCCGCTATGCCGAAGTGAGTGGCATGGCGAGGGTGAATGTGTTCCTCGGTAACAACAACTGTGGTAAATCTTCTGTATTGGAGTCTGTGCTTATGCTTTTAGGTGCAAACAGCCCTGCGTTGCCTTTGGCGGTAAACGTGAACAGAAACTATTCAACAGTAGACAAAAACGACTTTGCCTTGTTCTTCCATAATTGTGATGTTGCTAATGTCATAAATATAGAAGCATGCCTTGCTGACAATACATCTATGCGTTTGGATATGACGTATTCGGAATCTGCGATTGAAGAGATTCCCGTTTCTGATATGCAGAATGGTATAATTGAAACGTTGAAAAGATACACTCTCAATCAGAAATATACATATGGCTCAAAAGAGTATCGTACAGCATTGGTGTATAACGCAAAAGATTCTAAATTGTCTTTTGTTCCAACTGAAGAAAATGCGAAGTGTCCTTCTGCATTCTACATGGCACCACGTTATAACTTCAATGACTACATTAGCCATTTCAATCAAATTGTAACAGACAAGGAAAAAGCCAAGGTAGTAGAAGTGTTGAATTCTATAGAACCGAGAATAAAAGACGTAACGGTAATTGGTCACAATGTTATGGTTGACACTGGCCTTGACAAGCTTATACCGATAAATCTTATGGGTGATGGTACACGTAAGTTGTTTACTATAGTGACAGCGTTGTATAATGCAAAGAATGGAATTCTTATAATTGATGAAGTGGACAATGGACTTTATTATAAGTCTATGAAATCCTTGTGGAAATCAATACTAAAGATGTCGCAAGAATATGATATACAGGTATTCCTTTCTACTCATAGTGTAGACTCCCTAAATGCATTGAACACTTTGCTTGAAGACGAAATGCCGGAATATCAGAGTGATGTCAAGATATTCACGTTACGCAAGAATATGCAGGATGAATTGAAATCTTATGATTATCAATTCGAAAAATTCAACTATTTGCTTGATAGGGAGGAGGAAATAAGATGAGGAAACTGCATATATTTATTGAAACTTCAATATCGTCAGCAAAGAAGAAGCAAGGATTGTATACAAATGAATATCATTTTGTTGAGCAATACCTTAAATATATATTACCTGATATAAGTGCCATTGATTATGATATAACAGATGTCGGTGGCAAAGACAAATTGTGGATGTTCGACAATGCGATGAAACAAAATACGGAAGCAGGAGATATTAATCTTGTCATTTTCGATTGCGATGAACGATCTACTGGAGGAGGATATGCTGCACGATCATGTGAATTGAATTCTTTGCAGACAAAGCTTGGCGTGAAGTTCGACTTGTTTCTGTTCCCCAACAATAAAGACGAGGGGGCTTTTGAGGATTTACTTCTTAATATTATAAACAAGAAGCATCAAGGAGTGTTGGAATGCTTTGAAGGTTATGAGATGTGTCTAAGAGGTCATGATCCCAATGAAGAACTATATGAAACTCCAAATAAGAAAGCCAAGATTTATTCATATATAACAACGTTCAAGCATAGTAGAAAAGAGAATGAGAAGATAAAAAGTGGAGATTGGAATTTCTCGAATGCTGAATATTGGAATTTGGATGCTGAATATCTGGAGCCTCTTAAAAGATTTATAATGGAGCATGCAACATAAAGTATATAAACAAGCCAAAGAACATTCCTATAGTAACCATAAAAATTGCATTATTATGTCGGTAGAGAAATTGAAAACAATGAATGAGCGTATGCAAAGGGAAATGGACAAGTTGTGGAATTCTGGCTCATGGAGTGAGGAAAAGCTTGAAGCAATGAAAACCGAACATTTTCTCAATATTCTATTATCCATATCGGTTTAAAGACAAAGCATTTGTGCAAAAATATCTTGAATTATATAATGCATATAAGGATACAGAAGAACTCTATATAAATAGAAAAGTATTCTGACTGCAGTGTGAATAAAGTGATGTATTAAAAAAGAAAATGAGCAATATGGAAAATCATAAGAAAACATTGAATTTCAATGTGTGGACATTTGTGGATATACTTAAGAAAGACAAACGCAAGTTTGCCATGTGGATATGTGGATTTGGTCTGTTTGGTGTTATTGTTGCTTTTAGTATCCCTAAGGAATACTCTACAACTGTAACACTGGCTCCTGAGATTTCTGGCAATAGTATGCTTTCAAGTGTGTCTTCACTTGCCTCAATGGTAGGACTTTACAATGATGCTAATCCTACGGGCGATGCCATATACCCGGAAATATATCCAGATTTAATGTCTTCTACTGATTTTCTGGTAAGCCTTTTTGATATAAAAGTAGTATCTAAGGATGGAACTATTTCCACAACATACTACAAATATCTTAAGAACGACCAAAAACATACATGGTGGTCGTATCCTTTTATTGCTTTAGGAAAATATATCAACAGCCCAAAGTCGTCAGAGCCAACTTCAAAGAAGAAGGGTGTAGATGCGTTTTGGCTTACGCGTGAACAGCAAGGCATTGCAAAATTGATAAGCAAGAATGTAACGTGTAGTGTAGACAAGATGACAAGTGTCATTGCTATCAATGTGGTTGACCAAGATCCGTATATTTCAGCTGCCATGGCTGATTCTGTGAAGAATGTTTTGCAGAGGTTCATCACCGACTACAAGACCACCAAGGCTCGCAACGACCTTAAGTTCATGGAAAAGCTATGCGAAGAGGCCAAGGCTAAATATATTAAGACGCGCCAACGTTATGGCGCATTGAGCGATGCCAACACCGATGTTGTACTTGCCAGCGTGCGATTGAAGCAAGAGGATTTGGAGAACGACATGCAGCTTCAGTATAACATATACACGCAGCTTGAGCAACAGCTGCAGATGGCACGTGCCAAGGTGCAGGAGCGCACACCGGCATTCACTGTAATTCAGGCGGCATCAGTTCCCATCAGGCATTGCAACAAGCCCAAAGTGCTTTATCTCATTGTTTTCATGTTCCTTGGTTTTGTGTGCAGAGCAACGACGCTGGTATGGAAAAACAAAAAGCAACTCTTTGAATTGAAATGAATCTGAATGTGAATTTCTCTGTATGGAAGGAATGTGTGGCCCATCGCCGACTCTTTGCCTTGGCTGTGTTGGTTGCGCTTATAGGGGCGTGTGTCGTGTCGGCAAGCATCCCTGCTTCCTACGCTTCACGGGCACGCATATCCATAGACACTAATGACAACGACCCTCTTGAAAAGGGTAATATGCTTAGTAATATCAAGGCTTTGATCACCTCCTCCGAGAGTAATGTGCTCACCGAGCCTCGTATTTACATGAAGGTGTTGCAGTCGGGGATGTTCATGAAATCTTTAGGTGGTGTGAATATAGCAACAGCAGATGGGGCAAGGATGACCTTTGCCGACTATATTGCAAAGCGCGAGCGAAGACCCTGGTGGAGTATAGGCGAAGACTTGCTGACAGACAGGATAAAAGACCGTGTAAGGTATGAGATGAACACTCATAACTATACCATTACCATACAGGTGGAACTGCAAGATGCTGTTGTGGCATGTGCAATGGTAGACACAGTCATCAACCGTCTTCATGTCTATATGACAGACTATATGCAGAAAAAGGCTAATGTGGATTACCGCAACCGTATTGTTGAGAGAGATAAGGCTGAGGCTGCATATCATGAGGCTATAAGAAGAAAGGCTGAGTTTACCGATGCTAATTTTGATGTTGAGCGTCCTGAGGTAGCATTGAAACTACAAGCTTTGCAGAATGAAGTCGACCGTCTGATGCAAATTCGCAATAAGGCAGGAGTGAAAGCAGAAATGGCAAAAATGGAGATAGAGCGTACACGTCCTACATTCATAAAACTTGTCAACAACTTTGTGCCGAGTACTCCTATGCATCCTCATTGGATTGCCAACTTTCTGATATGGTTGTTCTATTCCTTATTCGCAACGCTTATGTATGTGCTTTATCGTAAGAAATATCGTATGTGGCGCGAGGCAAATATAAATCAAAAATAGTAATGGCTTTCTTTATAATATTCTTACTTGCTGTGCTTGTGGCATGTTTTGCCATATTCAAGATAGGCGACGCTTTCTCGCCGTGGATGATAACATCTGCGGTGTGGCTTGGCATATTTGTAATGTTTAGTCTCTTTGGATATAATCTGTATCCATTGGAGAATCGACTGTATACATGTGTGATGATATGGGTGCCTATACTTGCACTAACGAGTATTGTCACATATTATGCTTTCCCAGTGCCAGAAGAAGTTGATGTAAATAGTAAGATAGAGGTTTCAAACAAATCTTATACTTTTTTGCTGATAATAGCAGCTATATGTAGTCCTTTGTATTTATATCAAATAGTTAAGGTGGCTATGATGTTTGATATGGGTGATATTCTAAATAACATCCGTGTCTTTTCTAGTTATGGAGAAAAAAATACTCTAGTGAAATTATTACAATATGTGATACCGATAAATCAAGCTTTATTTATAGTAGAGATGTGGCGTTATCCCAATGGTGGAAAACTAAAGTTCTATACTATATTTTTAGCTAATATTTTATGTACAATTGCAGTTATGTCAAAGACTCCAATTTTTATATTGTTTCTTTCAACATTATATATATTGTACGAAAAACAACGTATAAAATTATCTTCTATGGTTGTATGGGGAATAGTAATACTTGCTGTCTTTTATGGCCTTAATGTGTTGCGTACACCAGAGGCAGAACAAGATCGTAATACTTTTTTTGACTTTTTTTCTATATATGTTCTTTCGCCATCAGTCGCATTTGAGTGGACGCAAGAGAAACTTACCGATCAGTTTGGGTCTTTTACATTTGCGTTCTTTTATGCATTTGCGTCAAAATTAGGGTTGGGTACATACTATGTACAGAAGCAATTACAGGATTTTGTATGGGTACCGATACCAACAAATGTTTATACAGTATTCCAACCTTATTTTGAGGATTTTGGTTATAAAGGAATCGCATTGTTTGCTTCGCTATGGGGAGTGATAACAGGATGGATTTATAGATTGTGCAAAAATGGTAATGTTTTGGCGAAATGTATTTATGCTTATATTGTTTTCGCTCTCGTTATGCAATTCTTTCAAGAAAGTTTGATTGTAAATCTTTCATATGTAATTCAATATACAGTAGCTTTTATCCTTATTTTAAAGCATAAAATATCTTTAGTATTTGAAAATAGATAATAGTTTCATAGATGAATTTAAAGATAATTTTTGGTGGTGATCATCGTACAGCATTGATAAAGAAAAATATAGCAGGTTCGCTGCTAATAAAGGGATGGAGCTGTATAGTGCAGTTTCTCATTGTGCCTTTGTCGTTGCAGTGTCTCACAAAATATGAGTATGGAATATGGTTGACAATCAATTCCATACTTATGGGTATCGACGCTATTGACGTGGGTTTAGGTAATGGATTACGCAACAGATTGGCTGAGGCTATGGCTTTGGACAATCGCGATATGGCACGCCGACAAGTGAGCACCACATTCTTTATGCTTGTAATGATAATGTTGCCGCTTATTATATTGTTTGCTGTGTCTATGCAGTTTGTTGACTGTAATGCTTTGATGAATGTGTCGCCTGAATTAGTGCCTAATATGCGTGGCATACTTGTGGCATCGGTTGCCATTATGGGCTCAACCTTCATATTCAAGTTTATAGGTAATATGTATATGGGTATGCAGTTGCCTGCTATCAACAATCTGCTTGTTGTGTTAGGTCAGACAGTGTCGCTTGGTGTGCTTTTCGTTCTTTCGTTGCTCGGTCAAAGTAGCCTTATGACAGTTGCTGTAGCATTCACGGCATCTCCTCTGGTGGTGTATCTTATTGCCTATCCTGTTTCGTTTTGTGGAAAATATAGTTTTCTAGCACCATCATTGCGATTCTTTGACAAGAAGTCCTTGCGCTCGCTCTTAGGGCTTGGAGTGAAATTCTTCGTTATACAGGTGTCAGGATTGATGCTTTTCATGTCGTCTAACGTGATAATATCCCATGTGATGAATCCTGCAGAGGTAACCCCATATCAGATAGCCTACAGATATTTCAATATACTCTATATGCTGTTTGCCATTATAGCGTCGCCTTTATGGTCGGCAACTACCGATGCATACACCAAAGGTGATTGGGATTGGATCCGTCGGGCTATGCACAAGATGAATATGTTATTGGTGGTGAGTGTAGCTGTTGTGGTGCTCATGATAGCTGTA
Source organism: Prevotella sp. (assembly GCA_052273435.1). Classification (GTDB taxonomy): domain Bacteria; phylum Bacteroidota; class Bacteroidia; order Bacteroidales; family Bacteroidaceae; genus Prevotella. The sequence goes on along the minus strand of DAVZIG010000021.1, from coordinate 669 downwards.
GCTCCGCTATTTTATCATCTTTGGATAGGCGATAAGGTTGAAGTGGAATTGTCGCTTAACATCATGATGGCAATTTACTCTTATATGCTTGTTGTTAGTAATAGTTATTCGTATATTTTAATGGGCATAGGTAAGATAAGGATAATTCTTATAGTAACTGTTAGTGAAATGTTTATATTTGTGCCGATTGAATATTTCGCATGTAAATATGTTGGAACAACGGGCTTGTTGACCTCACTTATATTGTCAACTGCAATATGTGCAATATTAAACAATATGCAGCTCAAATATCTGTCATTAGGTAAAGCAAAGGGTATATGGAATAGATAGTCTGTTTAAAATATATTCTAATGAAAAGTAAAGAAGGTTGTTGTGATACATATAAATAATTGTAATATTTACTGATTGAAATGGAAATAAATAGTATTGGAGTAGTAATTATCATTTTTCATCCTAATGCTACAATGTTAGATTCAAAACTTAAGCAGCTTGGTAATGATGTTGCTATCGTTGTTGTAGACAACACTCCTAATGAAGTTATAGAAATAGAGCAAACGAATGTTGCCTATATACCGCTGCGCGAGAATACGGGCATTGCCAATGCTCAGAATGTTGGCATTGGCAATCTCTTGAAACGAGGATGCACTCATGTGGTGTTCTTCGACCAGG
>DAVZIG010000020.1:0-29850 GCA_052273435.1 Prevotella sp. | reverse complement strand
TAGTTGCGGAGGCAGGACTCGAACATGCGACCTCCAGGTTATGAGCCTGGCGAGCTACCAACTGCTCCACTCCGCGATATTAACCATAAAACTTGTAATCCAAATTATCAGCGATTGCTGTATTTCTGAATTGCGAGTGCAAAGGTAGGTGTTTTTCTTGAAACCTCCAAATGTTTTGGCAACTTTTTTCAAAATAATTGCATTTTTCTTGTTTTTAGGGGTAAAAAAGACGTATTATCAGTACTTTTGCAGAGTAAATACACTATATGAATAATAATATGAGGAAAAAAGACAGGGTAATCGCCGTTATGTGTATGGTTTAACGCGTTTAATATACGTTAAGATTAAGAATTTATATATGGTTGACAGTCTTTCATGAGCGGATGGCAATGTTAACTAAGGTTGAATTTAGGAGAATTTGGGTAAAATATAGTTGAATTATTTGTGTGTGTGGAATTATTCCATTAATTTTGCACATGTGATTCGGTGTGTGCAAGATTCTTTGCATAAGCATTGAATATATATAAATAGGTATAAAGGTCAATTAGAAAATAGGTAATCAATCGTTATGTCAATATCCAAGACTCGACAAAAACTCGTTGATGTGGCACGTCAGCTGTTCGCCAAGAACGGCATAGCCAACACTACAATGAACGATATTGCAGTGGCATCTGGCAAAGGGCGTCGCACGCTGTATACTTATTTCAACCGTAAGGAAGACGTGTATTCGGCTGTCATTGAGTCGGAACTGGAGCGACTGAGCGACAAACTCGACGAGGTGGCTGCCATGAAGATGCGTCCTCAAGACAAGATAATTGAGCTGATATACACTCATCTGAGCATGATAAGGGAGACGGTGGTGCGCAATGGCAATCTGCGTGCGGAGTTCTTCCGCAATATATGGATGGTGGAGAAGGTGCGCAAGAAGTTTGACGAGGACGAGATTGAACTTTTCCGCAAGGTGTATAATGATGGCAAGCTCGACGGGGAGTTTGACATCGACAATATAGACCTTGTTGCCGACATCACACATTATTGTATAAAGGGTCTTGAGGTGCCGTTTATCTACGGACGCATTGGTCATGGTATGACCGAGGAAGCATCCAAACCGCTTGTGGCAAAAGTGGTGTATGGCGCACTCGGCAAGCGCATCAATCAGTAGAAAGGGCTGATGCATAGAAAATAATTAATAATTAAGATAAGTAATCATTAATAATTAAAGAAAATGGGATTATTAACAGGTAAGACTGCCCTCGTCACTGGAGCAGCCCGCGGCATCGGTAAGGCTGTCGCAATGAAGTTCGCCTCTGAGGGCGCAAACATCGCATTCACTGACCTCGTGCTCAACGACGACATGGCTGCCGGTCTTGAGGCTACACGCAAGGAGATTGAGGCTCTCGGCGTGACATGCCGCGCATACGCTGGCAATGCAGCTGATTTCGAGGAGACAGAGAAGACCGTTAAGCAGATACACGCTGACTTTGGCTCTATAGATATTCTTGTGAACAATGCTGGTATCACCAAGGACGGCCTTATGCTCCGCATGACAGAGGCTCAGTGGGATGCTGTGCTGAACGTGAACCTTAAGTCGGCTTTCAACTTCATCCACGCTTGTTCGCCTATCATGCTTCGTCAGCGCAGCGGCTCTATCATCAACATGGCTTCTGTAGTAGGCGTGCATGGCAACGCAGGCCAGTGCAACTATGCTGCCTCTAAGGCTGGTATGATTGCTCTCGCCAAGTCAATCGCCCAGGAGCTTGGTCCTAAGGGCATCCGCGCCAACGCTGTTGCTCCTGGTTTCATCGAGACTGCCATGACAGCTCAGTTGCCTGAAGATATCCGCAAGGACTGGATGAAGAAGATACCTCTCCGTCGCGGTGGTCAGACTGAGGACATCGCCAATGTATGTCTCTTCCTCGCTTCTGACATGGCAAGCTATGTTAGCGGCCAGGTTATCCAGATAGATGGTGGCATGAACATGTAATACTCTTTTGTACATATTATCAAGAATTAGAAACTAAGGATTAAGAATTATGATTACAATCTGCAGCTGATTATTGGCGGGCATGACTAATCATAATTCTTAGTTCTTAGTTTTTGGTTTTTAATTCCAAAAGCATCCTACTATGAATGTAGTCTACGAAGACAACCATATTATTATAGTCAATAAAGCGAGTGGTGAGATTGTTCAGGGCGACAAGACAGGCGACACTCCTCTCTCGGAGACAGTGAAGCAATATATCAAGGAGAAATATCAGAAGCCTGGCAATGTGTTCCTCGGTGTGGTGCATCGTCTGGACCGACCCGTGAGCGGACTTGTTGTCTTTGCCAAGACATCCAAGGCTCTGTCGCGACTCAACGATATGTTCCGCACGGGTGATGTGCACAAGACATATTGGGCTATAGTGAAGCGAGGCGACATTGCTCCAGAGGCAACATTGACTGATTGGCTTACGCGCAACGAGCGCCAGAACAAGAGTTATGCCCATCCACGCGAGGTGCCGGGAGCCAAGAAGGCTGTGCTGAGCTACAAGGTGCGCTCCGTGTCGGACAACTATATGCTCCTTGAAGTGCATCTTATGACAGGACGCCACCATCAGATACGTTGCCAACTTGCCAATATGGGTTGCCCTATAAAGGGAGACCTGAAGTATGGCTCGCCTCGCAGCAATCCCGACGGCAGCATATCGCTCATGTCGCGCCGCGTGGAGTTTGTGCATCCTGTATCTAAGGAAACTATTGTAGCTGAGGCTCCGGTGCCAAACGACAAGCTATGGCATGCATTGGTTGAGAACACCTGATAATATACTCCCCTAAAAACCCTAAAACAACATGAATAGAACTTTCCACCACAAACTGAGCATACAGGCAATAGTGACTGTTGTTCTGCTTGCAGCGTTCGCTCTTTGGTGTTTCCTTGTACGCACAGGTGTGTCGCCTTTGTTCGGACTGTTGTGCTTGCTTCTTGGAGCTGCCGCTGTTGACCGTATGATACATACGGAATATGTGATAACCTCCGACAACCGTCTTGTGATCACTCGTGGCCGTCTCTCCAAACCCCTTGTCATCAACATTGACGAGATTGTGGAGATGCATGAGGTGCGTGGAATGTGCTTTGTGGCAGGCCATATTATTATAGAATATGGTGTGCGACAAATGGCCTCGGTGCAGCCTGCCGATCCTGAAGGATTTATTAAAGAGGTGAAACGCCGACTAAAATAAAAACTCTTTTTCTTATATGAAACGCTATTTATACACCTTGTTGCTATTGCTCCTCGCCATTTGTGGGGCACAGGCGCAGGAGGCTGTAGAAATCTATGACGATGCAACACAAGAAGACTCGCTCATGGCTGACACTTTTGCTGTGGAGCGACATGCATTGTCTTGGGAGCAGACTTTGCGTCTGCATCTCGACAAATTGCTTGAACATGACATGTTCAGCACTTCACAAGTGGCGTTGATGGTCTACGACCTTGATGCCGACTCTACGCTATATGCTCATAACGAGCGTCAGCTGATGCGTCCTGCATCCACAATGAAGGTGTTGACAGCTATTGCCGCCATCGACAAGCTTGGTGGCAGTTACAGGTTTAAGACAGAGCTTTGCTATACGGGCGAGGTTTCCGACCGCACCCTTAGGGGTGACATATATTGTGTGGGTGGTTTCGATCCACGCTTCAACAACGATGACATGCGTGCCTTCATAGAGGGCATTCGCAAGATGGGTGTCGACACAATATGTGGAAACATTTATGCCGACAAATCGATGAAGGACTGCGACTCGCTTGGAAGCGGATGGTGTTGGGATGATGACAACCCTATACTGTCGCCATTGCTTATCAGCAGGAAAAATGTCTTTGTGAAGAGATTTGCAGATGAGTTGCGTGAATCGGGCATTGTTGTGGATGCCTCGTTTGGCGAGGCACGCCGTCCAGAAGGGGCTTATTGCATAGTGAGCCGTTTTCATTCCATCGACCAGATACTGATGAAGATGCTTAAGGAGAGTGATAACCTCTATGCCGAGTCGATGTTTTATCAGCTTGGGGCATCGTCAGGCAATCATCCTGCCACGGCTAAGAATTCAGCCGCTGTGATAGAACGCCTGATAAGTAAGGTGGGGCTTAATCCCCGACGCTATAATATTGCCGACGGTTCGGGGTTGTCGCTGTATAATTATCTGTCGGCAGAGCTTGAGGTCAGATTCTTGCGGTATGCCTATCACAACAACAATATCTATCTGCATCTTCATCCTGCTTTGCCGGAGGCTGGCGTAGACGGAACACTCCGCTCCAGAATGCGTGGACCTTTCACCCAGGGCAATGTGTATGCCAAGACAGGCACAGTGACTGGAGTGTCGTCGCTTGCTGGCTATTGCACGGCAGCCAATGGTCATAAGCTTGCCTTTGCCATTATCAATCAAGGCGTTATGCACAGCAGCAACGGCAAGGCTTTTCAGGACCGTGTGTGTACAGTGCTTTGTCAACCGTAAGTGAATAATTACAAACAGGGGATGTGCAGTCCCCCACTATCCCAGTTGCAATATGAACGAATTAACAAAATACATAGAGGAATTGCTTGGTTCCACCTCACTCACTGGTGGATGGCTTTCGTTTGTCACTCTGTCTGTGCTCTGTGCAGTAGTGGTTCTCATTGCATGGCTTGTATATATGCTGTGTGTAAAGGTTTTGGCTCCTATAACTGTGCGCATAACCCGCCGCACGGATGTGGTGTGGGATGATTATTTATTGAATCCGCAGGTATTGCGTTCTGCATGTCATGTGGTGCCCGCTATAGTGGTGTGGCTGCTTATGCCTCCACTCTTTTTTGCGCATCCTATAATCCAGGCTCTTCTGATGAAAGCCACGGCCATATACATAACTGTTGCTGCCATGCGGTTGGTAGTTGCATTCATCAGTTCGCTGAAACTATTCGACAACAACAACGACACTCGCTCTGCAACACAGCAATATTTCCATTCTTTTTGTGGTGTGCTCAAAATCATAGTGCTGTTTCTTGGAGTTATCATTATTATTTCGATTGTCATCGACCGCAGTCCGCTCACGCTTCTTGCCGGACTCGGTGCCACATCAGCAGTGCTTATGCTTGTGTTCAAGGACTCCATTACGGGTCTTGTAGCTGGCATTCGCCTTACGAGCAATAATATGGTGCGCAAGGGCGACTGGATAACGATGGACAAGGCAGGAGCCAATGGTGTGGTTGAGGACATAACATTGTCGACGGTGAAAGTGCGCAACTTCGATCAGACTATCGTCACTGTCCCACCTCAGAAACTCATAGAGGATTCATTTCAAAACTGGCAGGGAATGCAGGAAGGTATAGGCCGACGTGTAAAGCGCGTGTTGTATATCGACTTCCGTTCCATAGCCATAGCCAATGATGAACTAAAGCAAAAGCTTGCGGCTGACGGATTGATGAAGCCGGAGGAGATGAAAGGCGAGGTGGTAAACCTTACTCTATTCCGCCGCTACATGGATAGATGGCTTGCGCGGCGTGATGATGTGGTGAAGAATGCAACCTACTTTGTGCGCCAGCTCGAACCCACTGCCAATGGCTTGCCAATAGAGATTTACTTCTTCCTCAAGCAGAAGGAGTGGAAGTCGTATGAGAATCATCTTGCCGAGATAATGGAGCGTATGTATGCTCTTGTTCCAGTGTTCGGTATGAGAATTTATCAGAGAATATAAAATCAGGCAAAAGTGTTACACGACGAATTAGTATATCAGATACGCCAGAGTTTCGGATTTGAGCCAACTCTCGACCAAAACCATGCACTCATCACCTTCGCCTCATTCATTACCGACAGCGACGACCGTGCGGTGATGATAATGCGTGGCTCTGCTGGTACAGGCAAGACATCGCTCTCAGGTGCCATTGTGCGCACAATGAAGAGGTTGAAACAGCGTGTAGTGCTGCTTGCTCCTACAGGTCGTGCTGCCAAGGTGTTTTCGGTAAACTCTGATACTCCAGCTTCCACTATCCATCGTCGCATCTATCGCCAGAAGTCGATGGAGGGGGCGTTCTCGCTTGCGCCTAACATGCACACCGATACACTCTTCATGGTTGACGAGGCTTCGATGATAGCCAATGAGGGACTGCGTGAGTCGGTGTTCGGCACGGGATGCCTGCTCGACGACCTTGTACACTTTGTATATTCAGGTCGCAATTGCCGACTGATGCTTATTGGCGACAAGGCACAGTTGCCTCCGGTAGGTGAGGAGGAGTCGCCAGCCCTTTGTTCCGACTTCATGTCGGGTTATGGACTTACTGTGTATGACAGCGACTTGAAAGAGGTGCTGCGACAAAGTCAGCAATCGGGCATTCTTTATAATGCCACCGTCATACGTCAGATGATAACCCATGATGAGGCTACCGAATTGCCTAAGATTCGCTTTCATGGCTTTGCCGACATTGTGTGTGTGCCGGGCGATGAACTCATAGAGTCTCTTGCCACAAGCTATTCTCAGGTGGGCATGGACGAGACTATGGTCGTGACACGCTCCAACAAGCGTGCCAATATCTATAATCAAGGCATACGCAACCAGGTACTTTGGCGCGAGGAAGAACTCACGTCGGGCGACTGGCTTATGATTGTGAAGAACAATTATTTCTGGACAGAGCAAGACGCTATAAAGAACCGTGCGGGATTGGCAAAGGATTCCACCTCGCCTGCGGCGGTTACAACTGTACCACAGTCTGTACATACAACATCACAGTCTGCTCCCACAACATCACAACCAGTGCCAACATCACAGCCTACGCCTTCGTTTATAGCCAATGGCGACCGTGCAGTGATACAGCGTGTGCGTAATCGCCGCGACCTCTATGGCTTTCATTTTGTTGACCTCTGGCTGCAGTTTCCCGACTACGACAATTATGAGCTACAGGTGACTGCCCTTACGGATTCGCTTTCTACAGAAGCTCCTGCCCTCACACGTGAACAGAGCCAACAGCTATTTGAGCAAGTGATGCTCGACTATGCCGACATACGCACAAAGCCTGAGCGTTTCAAGAAACTAAGGGAAGACCCCTATTACAACGCTTTGCAGATAAAATATGCCTATGCCGTGACATGCCACAAGGCGCAAGGCGGTCAATGGGCGCACGTATACGTGGACCAAGGCTACATGACCGACGAAATGCTCACGCCCGACTATATACACTGGCTTTACACGGCATTCACACGAGCCACCGAGAAACTGTTTCTCGTGAATTGGCCAAAGACGCAGACTGCAGAGTGAGTGATAAGCAATATTAGAATATTGATAAACTATAAATTTATTATGAACATGATATTCAAGAGCGCCATGATTTCCATGGCAATGATATTGTCGGCAAACACTGTGTTTGCACAGAATGGTAATGGCAATGCTGCCAATGCGCAGCAGGTGACTGTAGAGAACGATCTCGATGCTAAGTATGCAACCAATCTTCTGAAGCCAGGTGCCAATGCCCCTGAGATAGCTTTGAAGACCATTGACGGCAAGCAGTTCTCGTTGAAGAGCTTGCGTGGCAAGTATGTGGTGGTTGACTTTTGGGCCTCATGGTGTCCCGATTGCCGCAAGGATGCCCCTAATGTTGTGGCAATGTACAACAAGTTCCACAAGAAAGGGGTGGAGTTTGTAGGCGTGTCGTTCGATACAAAGAGCGAGTCGTGGAAAAGTGCTGTTGAGAAATTGGGTATTCCGTATACTCAGGTGAGCGACATGAAGAATATGCGTGAGTCGCCTGTGGCATTGGCCTACAACATCAAGTGGATACCTACAGTCTATGTCATCGACCCAGAGGGCAAGGTGGTTCTTGCCACAGTAATGTCGGAGAAGGTGGGCGCATATCTCACATCTGTATATCCCGATTGTGCCGAATGACACTGACAACCGACATATTGCGCACATGGTTCAGGCAGTTCAACGCTGATTATTTCGGCGATGAGCTGCCTGTGCCTCGTCTTGCATTGTCAAAAGCCCGCACACGACTTGGCACAATGGCGTGCAAGTGTACACGGCGAATGTTCAAACGTGTGTATTCCGACTTCACTATCCGTATCAGTATATATTATGATTGCACAGAACGTGAATATCAAGAGACTCTCTTGCATGAGATGATACATTATTATATAATGTATAAGCATATACCCGACACTTCGTCTCACGGACGTGTGTTCCGTGAAATGATGAACCGACTCAACAGCCAGTATGGCTGGAATATTTCTGTATCCTCGTCAATGCGTGGCAGAAAACTTACCGATCCTTCCACTGCCAAGGCAGTAAAAACCTATGTAGTGCTCGCTATCATTCTAAAGAGTGGCGACTATATGCTGTCGGTTGTAAGTCCAAGCTCAGCGGCAAAACTCGACCAATTGGCAAAACATGTGAAGGAGATAGTGGACCATCGTTGGTATATGACACAGGATGACTATTTTAGAGATTTCCCAAAAGTGCGCAGCCTGCGTGCACGACGTGTGCCACATGATGTATATAAAGAAAAAACGGCTGCAATGCAGCCGCTTTTTCTAAAATAAATAATGTCTATTTCACTGGAGCTTCCTCCATTGTCTTCTTCAGCAATTCCCAGAACGGAGCTACTGTTGAAATGAGGCAACGCTCTGTGGTTGTATGTGGCGAGCGCATAGTAGGACCCAGAGATACAACATCGAGGTGAGGATATTTCTCAAGGATAACCGAGCATTCAAGACCAGCGTGGTCAACCTGCTCGATAGCTTCCTCACCAAAGAGTTCACGATAGTTCTTCTCAAGCAAGTGCAGAATCTCGCTGTCGGTATTAGGATCCCAACCACCGTAGGCACCGCTAAGCTCAACCTTCATGCCAGCCATTGAGAATGTCGACTCAAGAGTAGCTGCGATATAGTCTCTCATGCTCTCGCGTGAAGAGCGTGCGAGGAGCTTGAAGTAAGCGTGGCCGCCATCAATGTCGATAATGGCAAGGTTGGATGATGTCTCAACAACTGATGGGAATACAGGAATCATGCGTAATACACCGTTATGGCAACCATAGATAGCGTCGAGCAGGTTGTCCTGGATTTCCTCAGGAGTTTCATTCTCAGGAGTCTCTACGTCCTCAGCGAAGAACTGAATATTCTCCTCTATAGTGCGATACTCCGAGTTGAAGAGTTCGCGCCATTCCTCAACATTCTCCTTTAAAGCCTCAACATTCTCCTTCGGCAAAGTGAGCACAACCTCACATTCAAAAGGAATAGCATTGCGCATGTTGCCGCCATGCCATGTGGCCAAGCGTGCGCTAAATTCAGCAATAGCCTCATGCACGAAGCGAGCCATAAGCTTATTGGCATTGCCGCGACCTTCGTTTATTTCAAGACCAGAGTGTCCACCCTTCAATCCCTTGATGGTCACCTTAACGGCTGCATCTTCCTTGTCAGTGGCCACTTCCTTATAGTCGAGAGTAGCGGTAATGTCAATACCACCAGCAGAGCCGATAACAAACTTGCCCCATGTCTCAGAGTCGAGATTCAGCAAGATGTCGCCCTGAAGCTCGTCGCAAGGCAGGTCGTTGGCACCAAACATACCAGTCTCCTCATCTGCGGTGATGAGTCCTTCCACAAGACCATGCACGAGTGTCTTGTCTTCCATGACAGCCATGATGGCAGCAACGCCAATACCATTGTCAGCACCAAGTGTAGTACCCTTAGCGCGTACCCACTCACCGTCTACGTATGTCTCAATAGGATCAGTCTCGAAGTTATGGTTCGACTCCTTGCTTTTTTGTGGCACCATGTCCATGTGTCCCTGCAAGATAATGCCCTTGCGGTTTTCCATGCCAGGAGATGCAGGCTTGCGCATAACAATATTTCCTGCTGCATCCTTGAAAGCCTCCACGCCAACGCGTGCCGCAAAGTCGAGCAAGAACTGCTGTACTTTCTCAAGATGTCCAGACGGGCGCGGCACCTGTGTCAGTGCGTCAAAATTGCGCCAAATACATTCGGGGTTCAGGTTTTTGATTTCACTCATAGTAATATAGTTTTAAAGATTCTATGCCTTTCTTTAAATAAGAAAAGGTAATCATAATTTTATTTTTCTATTCGTTTCTTTGTGAACGACAGTGCTGCCCACGCATACACGCCCATAGCCACCACGAGCAGTGTCTGTATGCTGTGTACTATCAGCACAAAGTTCAGAGCATCAATGTCGGGTATGCCATAGAGGATGAGCATCGTTTTCACTGCAAAATGCCACGGACCAGCACCATTGGGTGTAGGCACAATTACGGCTATGCTTCCCACGATGAATGTGACGAGTGCGCATGCCATGCCAAGTTTTGAAGTCGATTCAAAGCAGAAGAACGTGAGATAGTAGTGGAGGAAATAGCTTGCCCATATAGCCAATGTGAATGCTACGAAGAGCCACGGACGCTTCACGTTGCGTATAGACATCACTCCCTGCCATATTCCCTTTACTGTAGACTTTACCTTATTATATATAGCAAACCTGCGCATTATATACCATCCGAGTATGCACACGGCAATGCCGCATATTGCAGTTACGATGTATCCCGTGGCAGAGAATCCGGCAAGTATAGTGTCGATATTAGTGCCAGTGCGGTTGAAGAAGATGTTGAACACCCGTATCTGGAAAACGAATGTCAATAGAGCTATTACAAGCACCAATGCCGAATCGATTGCACGTTCCACTACCACAGTGCCCAAAGCCTTGGGGAATGACACGCCATCGTAGCGTCGTAGCACACCACATCGTGCAAACTCTCCTATGCGTGGCACGATAAGACTCACTGCATACGAGAGAAATATGGAGTTGACACTTGTCGACATTCTTGGATGTTCGCCTACGGGGTCGAGCGTAAGATGCCAGCGCCAGCCACGGAATGCTTGTGCCAATATGCCAAATGGGAAAGACAGCAGCATCCACGTCCAGTTCATCTCATGCAGCAGCACATGCTCCATGTTCTCGAAGTCGAAGTCGCGGTACATCCAGTAGAGTATCAGTCCGCCAAGCAGCAGCGAGAGGCTCACCTTGAGGGTGTTGTTTATGGTTTTCTTTAAATCCAATGCCTTTAATTGTTAGTTAGATTTCTAATAAGGCTGCCATGGGGTGGGGCAGTCGGGTTTATACAGGATGCAAATTTATACAAAAATCCCGAATAAACCGATTTTTGCATGTTATAAATAGCTTTAATTAGTTTATTGTATGTTATAAAGTAGTTACAATGAAAATAAACTATGCTATAGTTGTGGCTATTCGGGCTATTTTGCGTAACTTTGCACCGCAAAATCAAATCATAAAAGTTTATGGACGATTATCACGCGGAAAATAACAATTTGTAGTGAGGGAGGACGGCATCTGATAAAGGTTGGTCTCCTAAGCTTTGTTTTAACCCAAGGAGATTATCTTTATGAGAACATTCTGGAATACCGAATCAACCCTTAAGACCATCGAGGAATGGCAGCCCAACTGTTGGATACAGGTTACGTGTCCTACTGACGAAGACCAGCAATTGCTGGAGGAAAAATTCAACATACCCGATTATTTCATGTCCGACATCAGCGATGCCGACGAACGTGCTCGCTATGAATATGACGACGGATGGATGCTTATTATCTTGCGTATACCCTACGTCAAGGAGATACGCTCGCGCACACCATACACCACTGTGCCGTTGGGTATTATCCACAAGCGTGATGTCACCATCACTGTGTGTTATTATGAGACCAACATGATGATTGATTTTGTGAGCTATCACCAGAAGCGTGGCGAGGGATTCACCGATTATGTTGACATGATTTTCCGTCTGTTCCTTTCTTCTGCCGTGTGGTACTTGAAGCGTCTAAAGCAAATCAACACCCTCATAGAGAAAGCGAAGCACAATCTCGACCATAATGTGAACAATGAGTCGCTTATTGCTCTCTCGCGTCTACAGGACTCTCTCACGTATTTCACTACATCCATACGCGGCAACGAGACTTTGCTTGCTAAGCTGAAGTTTAAACTTCAGGTGGATGAGCTTGACGCCGACCTTATTGAGGACGTTAATATCGAGATGTCGCAGGCCCGCGAGACCACGAGCATCTATTCAGATATTCTTGAGTCGACAATGGACACCTATTCGTCGATTATCAACAACAATATGAACACCGTGATGCGTACGCTCACCTCCGTGTCGATTATCATGATGCTCCCTACGCTCATATCATCATTCTTTGGTATGAACCTTATCAATGGCTTGGAGGAAAGTCATTGGGGATTTGCGACCGCACTACTTATTTCTGTGGTGATTTCAGCTATGTCGTGGCTTATATTGAGGCATAAGAGATTGCTGTAAGGAGCTTTATTAAGTTAGCAGACATTAAAAGAGAACGAATTAGTGATAATTTCTTTTTTAATGTCTGTTAATTATATACCCCCGTTAAGAATTTTATATGTTGTAATGGGTCATTCAATATAAAGTGCAGTACCATTCAATATAAACTCCAGTACCAGCTGTATGAAACTCCAGTACCAGCCGTATGAAACTCCAGTACCAGTTAGGTGGTACTAAAAACGGTACTGAAAATATTTGAAAAGTAATTTGTATTGCCGCAGAAATCGCCTTCATTCTATGATACATTCATGAAGACGTATAACTTGCCGGAGCTGATAAAAGCTCCGGTAAGGAATCGGAAGAGCCTGCTTGAGGCTATAGGATATAAGAATTAAGGCATCTCGGCAATACACTCTGCCTCGATGAGCCACTCTGGTCTGCAAACTTTTGCCTGGACAATGACATACGGGATGTTGGGGAAACGCTTGCGGAAGATGGCGTCAACAGCGTAGAAGTCGCAGATGTCGCGCAGGTAGACGATGAAATAGCGCACGTGGTCCAGTGTGGCATTGCCATTGGCAAGCAGAGCGGATATGTTCTCTATGAGGCGTGCAGCCTGCTTCTCCACATCACCGATGTGCAAAACGCTGCCATGACAGTCGATGCTAGCAGTGCCCGACACGTAGAAATGCTGTGTGGAGCCTACGCTTAGTCTTGTGGCACGCTCAAAAGCCACGCCATATTCATGTGTGGGGTTGAGGTGTTCGGGGGCCTTAAGATAGGTCTTCTGCTTCTCCTCGATGTCGGGGTAGGTGAGGAAGTCGATAGCCACACAGGCATGTCCCGACTGGCTGTCACCGCCTATGCCGGTGGATGCAACATAATGAGTGTCGGCAGTAAGGCCGTATTGGCGGAAAATATCGTTGCGTGCCTTTACGACACCGTTGTAGTTGATGTCGATATCGGTAATGTAAATCCAGGTGCGCACAAGGTGGGTGCTCATGTCGAGATTGTTCTCCTTGAGATAGTCGATGTATTTGTTGAAGAGCGATAGAGTCTGCAAGTAGGAACTATGTTGGAAGGCTTCCTCTTCGGTCAGACGCATACTGTGGAAGGTGAGGTTCTCCTCGAGGTCGGATGTCTTCACAAGCACAGCTGTCTTGCATCCGTTGAGCGGCGATTGTCCTACAATGCTGCACGGAGCCTTCGACAGTACGTTGGTGTATATGTCGGATGCTGTAAGCTCGGCATACTGATTGCGTATGTCGCTCAGAAACACCTTGGAGTAGGCAAGCCTTCTGCCATGCTTCAACTCTTCGGCAAGAAAGTGGTTTACTGTATTGTCTACATCCGACAGCTGTGAGGCAAACAAGCCTCTGGTCTCAGGAAAAATGATGTTGTAATTCTCCATCTTGATTTATTAATATTCAAAAGCTATAGTTATTATTGCTCTACAAAGGTATCAATAAATTTGCTAACAACAAGGCGAAAGCCTATTAATAAAGCGAATTTCATAAATAGTGGGTAGTGGCCACAAAGGCTAACTACCTACAAATAATGATGCTTTTATGCTTTATATGTCTTCGAGAATGGAGTATAAAAAAGAAAAATAGAAAAAAAATCAAATTTTTGGTTGGTATTCAATTTTTTTTATTTAAGTTTGCACTCTATAAAAATCAGAATATCATGCCTTGCCTTATCCTACAGACAGAAAAAGTCGCTACTGCCTTGGCAATTCGGCGTATAAAAGGACAGGCTGCATGGTGAAACTATTTGAATTACCCTTATCATAAACTTAAAACAGTTAAATGATGGACTCTCAAGAAAACGCCCTGTTGCAAGGTGCACAAGAAGAAAAGAACGTTGAGCAGACAGCTGCTACACAGCCTGCAGAAACAGCCAACGTTCAGAAAGTAGACAACGCTAAAGTTTACAAGAACAAAAAAGAGGTGGTGGAACGCCTGAAGGAAATCGTTGCCAACGACGAGAATCCCGACAAGGACGAAATCGATCTCCTCAAGACTGTGTTCTACAAACTGCACAACGCAGAGCGTGAGGCACGTATGAAGGAATATCTTGAAAGCGGTGGCGCTCCCGAGAATTTCTCTATTATGCCCGACGAGGATGAAGAAACTTTTAAGGCCGACATGGCTGTGGTGCGCGAGAAACGCGCTCGCATCTTCCAGCAGCAGGAGGCGGAGAAGCAGGCTAACCTCGAAAAGAAACTCGAAATAATTGAAAAAATCAAGGCTATGGCCACCTCTCCCGATGAGGCTAACAAGTCGTATGCCGAATTCAAGGAATTGCAGCAGCTGTGGAAGGACATCAAGAATGTGCCTGCCGACCGCGCAAGCGAGTTATGGCGCAACTATCAGCTCTATGTTGAGCAGTTCTACGACCTGCTTAAGCTCAACTCTGAGGCTCGCGAATATGACTTCAAGAAGAACCTTGAGATAAAGACCAAGCTTTGTGAGGCTGCAGAGGCACTTGCAAATGAGGAGGATGTGATAAGCGCATTCCACCAGTTGCAGGAGCTTCATCAGCAGTATCGCGAGACTGGACCCGTGGCAAAGGAGCTGCGCGAGCAGATTTGGGTGCGCTTCAAGGCTGCTTCTACAGTTGTCAACAAGCGTCATCAGCAGCACTTTGAGCAGTTGCGTGCCAAGGAGGACGAGAACCTCGCACGCAAGACAGCCCTCTGTGAGAAGGTAGAGGAACTTGGCAAAACAGAAAAAAAGAATGCTGCAGAGTGGGATACATGCTCTAAGGAAATCATTGCCATACAGAACGAGTGGAAGACTATTGGTTTCGCTCCGCAGAAGATGAATGTGAAAATATTCGAGCGTTTCCGTGCTGCATGCGACGTTTTCTTCGCTAAAAAGGCTGAATTCTATAAGGAACTGAAGAAGGGCTTTGCAGAGAATGCCGAGAAGAAGCGCGCTCTTGTGGCTAAGGCTCAAGAGCTTGCAAACTCAACAGATTGGAAGTCGACAAGCGACAAACTCATAGCTTTGCAGAAGGAATGGAAGACCGTGGGCTTGGTGTCGAAGAAACTCGGCGACCAGCTGTGGGGCGAATTCATCACAGCATGCAATAAATTCTTTGAGGCACGCAATGCTGCCAATGCAGGCACACGCAATGAGGAGCATGCCAACTTTGAGAAGAAGCGCTCGCTTATCGAGCAGCTGCGCTCGCTTGTGGAGAATGCAGCAGATGTGACACGCGATAACGTTCAGGCTATTGTCGATGAATACAGCAAGGTGGGTCATGTGCCGTACAAGGAGAAGGACAAGCTCTACGAGGAATACCACGCTGTGCTCGACAAGATATACAAGACTCTCAATGTGTCGACAAAGCGTCGCCGTCTTGACGACTTCAAGTTAAACCTCAAGAATGTGGCTAAGCGTGGTGAGGAGGCTCTTGATTCGGAGCGCGGACGACTCATGCGCCGTCGCGATCAGTTGCGTCAGGAAATACAGACTTACGAGAACAACCTCGGTTTCCTTAACGTAAGCTCTAAGAAGGGCAACAGCCTTATCGACGAGATGAACCGAAAGGTACAGAAGTTGCGCGACGATCTTGAATTGGTTTGCCAGAAGATAAAGGCAATCAATTCAGAAGGCAAATAATAGAACATTAGGTTTAGAAAAATACATTTTTAGATTTTATAGTCAGGTTCTGTTGAGCTGAAGCGCAGCCTTCAGAAATGACAACCCTACATGGCCTGTGATGGGTAGTGTGGGGATTTTTTATGTCGTTTGACGACTGTAAGGAGATATGCAATATACAAAAAAAAACAGCAGACCGGCTATTGCCGATTTGCTGTTAATATTTTAACAACTTACCAAATTATCATTTAGTTTACTTCATATCGATCTTATGACCCATATTCACGGCCTGTGCAATAGTGATTGCTACGATAGCCAAAATAACCATTGTTACCATAATCTTTTTACCTTTCTTTTCTAAATTTGTAAATCCTATTCTATTGTTATCCTATTGTCCCTTTAGACGATGCAAAGATATAAATTGAATACTGTGTACGCAAACAATTGCTTGTAAACTTATGATTTCCCCGCTTTTTGTTGACACATGTCAACATAATACAAATAAAAAAGCCCTGGCATAGTACAATATTTTTTGAGTTGTATAGTTATATAATATAGTTAATGTATAGAAATTAATCTTTAAACATAAAAATTATAAATGGATTGCTATTGGATATATGTAATATTGGCATTCGTATTGAGTGTACTTAGTGGATTTATGATAATCCCGCGAATAGTGGATTTCTGTCTTAAACGCAAGCTCTATGATATACCAAATGAGCGCAAGGTGCATCATTTGGCCATTCCACGTCTTGGTGGAGTGGCTTTCATCCCGTGCATGTTTGTGGCCTTCCTTGTGTCGCTTTATGTCTTTTATTTTGTAAGCAACAAGTCTCCGCTTGGCATAAGTTTATGGACATGCTCGTTTGTCGTGAGCATGTTTATGATTTACATAGTGGGAGTGATTGACGATGTGATAGGACTTGGAGCCAAGGTGAAATTTCTTGTGCAGATTATTGCAGCGAGTCTTCTGCCGTTGTGCAACCTATACATCAACAATCTGTATGGCTTTTGCGGCATATATGAAATACCGTTATGGATTGGTGCGCCACTAACTGTGTTTATCATAGTGTTCATCAACAATGCCATGAACCTTATTGATGGCATCGACGGATTGTCTGGAGGACTCACGCTCATTGCGTTGTCTGGATTTCTCGTATGCTTCGGACGTGAGCATGTGTGGACCTATTGCGTGCTCATAGCAGGCTTGATGGGAGTGCTTTGTGTCTACCTATATTTCAACATTTGGGGCAAGGTGGAGAGCAAGCGCAAGATATTCATGGGCGATTCAGGTTCGCTTACGCTCGGATTTGTTCTCGGCTTTCTTGCTGTGAAGTTTTCCATGAACTCCACCGGCGTCATGGCCTACCGCAGTGATGGCTTGCTGCTTGCCTATACATTGCTTATAGTGCCGTGTTTTGATGTGGTGAGAGTGATTTTAGTGCGTTTGCGTGTGGGTCAGCCATTGTTTAAGGCCGATAAGCGCCATATACATCACAAATTGTTGCGTATGGGGTTGTCGCAGCACCGTGCTCTTGTTGTAATATTGTCGCTGCAACTGCTTTTTGTTCTGTTAAACACAATGATGAGTGGAGCAGTCGACATCACCATAATCGTATTGATAGACATAGCAATGTTCATGGCATTCCATTTTGCAGTCAACGTGGCGATAAAAAAGCATGAGTGCAAGGCTGAATAAACTACAGAACAAGCGATAGAGTCAATGACTTAATAAACGAAAAGCGGTTGCAATCAACCTCCCGTTGTGTGGGGAAGAGGATTGCAACCGTTTTCGCTGTTTATATATGTTGTTAATAAAGTTTCAGATGAAACTCACATTACTTTGTGAGAAACATGTTGTCGTTTACAACGAATGCCTGTGCCAATGAAGCTGCACAAGCCAATACCATTAAACCAATAATCATCATAATCTTTTTCCTTTCTATCTGTTAATTGTTATCCTAATATTACATTTTTTGTTGTTCTCCATGATTGAGCCCTTGAGGACTCATTGCGCGTGTCTTACTTAGAGAGGTTAACCTTGTTGTTAATAACAACTGCCTCAACAAATGCAGCGCAGCAAATTGCGAAAATAAAACCAAAAATCATCATAATACTAATCCTTTCTTCTTTTGTTATCCTTTTGTTATCCTAAATCTTTTTAACCTCGTTCACCCTGGTTGCCCAAGGTTAGCTTGGCTAATACCTTAAACTTACTCCGAATCACTCCTTGCGGAGCTTCATCTTAGCTCGTTCGTTTTAACAGGTGCAAAGATAATACCTTTTGTGTACGCACACAAGATTTTCTTATGAATATTTGGTCTTGTCCTATATTTATTGATTTCAGTCAATTACTTGTCTTAAATTTGTGCCAAAGAGTCAGTATATGACATTTTTGGCAGACTGGTGGCACATAATAGCAAAGTTTTTTGTACTTTTGCTGCCTATAGGAACAATAAATAGAAACAGTATAATTAAATAAATTCTAAATAATAAATGAAGGACGTACCAGTATTGCTGCTTACAGGATATTTAGGCAGCGGAAAGACAACATTGGTCAACCGTATCCTTTCCAACAAGAAAGGCATTAAATTCGCGGTTATTGTAAACGACATAGGCGAGATTAACATCGATGCCGACCTTATACAGCAGGGTGGTGTGGTAAACCAGAAGGATGACAGTCTTGTGGCTCTCCAGAATGGTTGCATATGCTGCACATTGAAGATGGACCTCGTGGAACAGCTTCGTGACATCGTTGCCGAACAGCGTTTCGACTATATAGTGATTGAGGCGAGTGGTATATGCGAGCCAGCTCCTATAGCACAGACCATCTGCTCTATACCTACTCTTGGACCGCAGTATATCACCAAAGGAGTTCCACGTCTCGACTGTATTACAACAGTTGTCGACGCTTTGCGCATGAAGGATGAGTTTGCGGGTGGCGACGCTCTTGGCAGAACCGACCTTGAGGAGGATGATCTTGAGAACCTTGTAATACAGCAGATAGAGTTCTGCAATATAATTCTTCTGAACAAGGCTTCGGAGGTGAGTGCAGAGGAGTTCAACCATCTTGTAGAGATTATCCATGCCATCCAGCCTATGGCTGTAATCATGCCGTGCGACTATGGCGACATCGATCTCGACCGCATTCTCAACACCCACATGTTCAACTTCAACGAAGTGGCTACATCTGCCGCCTGGATTAATGAGCTTGAGCATCATCATGGAGACGAGGAAGAAAACGAGGAGCATAATCATGACCATGAAGAGGAGCATCATCATCATGACCATGAGGAGGAGCATTGCCATCATCACGACCATGACGAGCATTGCTGCTGCCATCATCATCATCACGACCATGAGGGAGGCGAGGTTGAGGAATATGGCATAGGCACATTCGTGTATTATCGCCGCAAACCTTTCGACATGAATTTCTTCGACAACTTTGTTGCCAAGCTATGGCCTAAGAGTGTGATACGTGCCAAGGGTATCTGTTGGTTTAAGGATCAACCCGAGATGTGCTATCTCTTTGAGCAGGCAGGCAGACAGATAGGCTTGAAGAATGCTGGTCAGTGGTATGCCACAATGCCTGAGGATGAGCTGAAGCCTTTGCTCGAGCGTGAGGAGGGTCTGCGCAAGGATTGGGATGAGAAGTATGGCGACCGTATGCAGAAGATAGTATTCATCGGACAGAACATGGACAAGAAGACTATAAAGGAACAGCTTGACATGTGTCTTACAGACTAATGATAGTGTTTTAAATGCAGGAGGCTATAGCAAATGCGCTATAGCCTCCTATACATTTGAATTATTTGTCGCTATTAAATTTGATTCTTTCTTGGGTCAGCAAGTGTTATCACCTCACAATCAGTGAATCGTGAGCCGTCGATAGTCAGTCTGACGAGCGTGCGTTCCTTGTGCCATCCTTGCAGTCCTGCTGCGCCGGGGTTGATATGCAGCAGTCCAAGAGTCTTGTCATATTTAATTTTAAGTATATGCGAGTGCCCGCTTATGAAGAGTTGTGGAGGATTATCCATTATATGTCTTATTATGCTTCGGTCGTAGCGGCCAGGATAGCCACCTATATGCTTCATAAGCACGTCGACATCCTCGCATTTGAAACGCAACACATCGTGATACATAAGTCTTAGGTCGCCGCCATCACCGTTGCCGCATACAGCACGCAAGGGACGGAAGGCGGCAAGACGCTCGGCTATCTCTGTGGAACAGAAGTCGCCGCAATGCCATATCTCATCGCATGGTTCGAAATACTGAAGGTAGCGGTCGTCCCAATAGGAGTGGGTGTCGCTGATAATGCCTATCTTCTTCATTTCTTCACTTTTCGTATGAAGTCGGCTATGTAATTCTTGGTACCTTCGAGTCCAAGTCGTGAGGAGTTGACGCAAAGGTCGTAGCTTGAGCTGCTGCCCCATGTCTTGCCAGTGTAATAGTTGTAGTAGCTGGAGCGTGTGTCCTCCTTGTTGGTTATTATTTTTTTTGCCTCCTCTGGCGAACAGTTGTGGAGTTTCTGTATGTTTGCAATGCGCTCCTCAATGTCGGCAGTGATGAAAATAGTGATAATATTCTTGTGTTCGCGCAATACATAGTCGGCACAGCGTCCTACGAATACACATGGCGACTCTTCGGCTGCCTTGCGTATGGCATCGCTTTGTAGGCGGAAGAGATTTTCTTGCGACAGGCCGTTGTCATAGAATGAGGAGTCGCTTATGAAAGGCATGTGCATATGGAATATATGGTCGAGAAATCCCTTGCGTTCGTCGTTCTTCTCAAAGAATTCCTCGCTGAATCCGCTTTCCTTGGCTGCAAGGTTGAGCACTTCGCGGTCGTAGAACTTGCAGCCGAATTCCTCGGCAAGCATCTTGGCTATTATGCGTCCGCCACTGCCAAGCTGTCGGCCAACACTTATTATTAAATTGTTATTGTTCATAATCTATTAGGTTTTGTTTAACTGAGTGGCACGGCTTGGAGCCGTACCTGCTATGTTGTTTTTAATTTCTTTATGTATCTTGTCAGCATAACCACTGCCACAATCACTGATATAATGTCGCTGATGGGTTGAGCCATCCACACGCCGTCCACTTGATAGAAGTTGGGCAGGATAATCAGCATCGGCAGGAAAAATAGCAGTTGGCGCGACAACGACAGGAGCATGCTCACTTTCGCTTTGCCGATACTTTGGAAGAAGCCTGTACACACCATCTGTATGCCCACAACAGGAAACACAAGCATTGTGATGTGTATGGCACGTTCGGCTATCTTAATCAATGTCTCGTCGGTAGTGAAAAGTCGTGCGCACTCATGCGGCAGAGTTTGTGCTATAATCCATCCTAATGTTGTGATGCAGAATGCTATCACCATAGCGTATTTCAGCACAGTGGTGAGTCGGTCGTAGTTGTGTGCTCCGTAGTTGTAGCCGGCGATAGGAAACATCCCCTGGTTTATACCCATATTTATCATGACGAAGATGAAGACAATCTTGTTGCAGATGCCGAACCCTCCCACGGCGAGGTCGCCTCCGTGGTGGGTGAGGGCGTTGTTGATGAATATGATGACTATGCACGAACACACGTTCATGGCAAACGGCGACATGCCTATAGCTATGATGTTCTTGAAGATATGTGCCACGGGGCGATAGATGCCACGCTTGAAGTGGACAATGCACTGTGGATTGCAGAATATGCGCAACTGCCACATAAGCACACAAAACTGTGCAATGATGGTGGCAAGAGCCGCTCCGCGTATGCCCATGTGCAGAGGCCAGATGAATATAGGCGAGAGTATGGCGTTGAGAATAACGGTCATTATGGATGCCATCATTGCCGAGCGTGGCTTTGATGCGGCACGCAGTATGGAATTCATGCCGAAGAACATGTGGGAGATGACGTTTCCGACAAGTGTGGTGACCATATATTCGCGAGCGTAGGGCAACGTTGCGTCGCTTGCGCCAAAGAATTTTAGTATGGGGTTGAGGAAGAGTAGTGTGACGATGCTGAACGCTATACCAATGATGAGGTTGAGCATCATGGCATTGCCAAACACGCGCTCTGCTGTTTGATAATCTTTCTGTCCGAGTTTCACGGAAATACAAGTAGATGCACCCACTCCGACGCCGGCACCAAACGCAGCGCCAAGATTTTGCAGTGGGAAGGTTATGGCAAGTCCGCTGATTGCCAGTGCGCCGCAGCCCTGTCCTATAAAAATGCTGTCGGTCATGTTGTAGAGCGAAGCCGCTGTCATGGCAGCGATAGCCGGCAGGGTATACTGCATGAGCAGTTGGCCTACGGGCTTGGTGCCGAGTTCGAGGGTCGCTTGTTTGCTGTTATCCATATTATGTTATTAAAAAGTTATTAAAAAGAAATCAGGAGGTACGACATTAATGCCGTACCACCCTTAATAATGCGTCACGATTAGAATCCATATATCTCCTTCAGCTTCTCGCCCAGCTTGTCGCCACGTAAGTCGGCTGCAACAATCTTTCCTTCGGGGTCGACGAGGAAGCTTGCTGGAATCGAACTAATGCCATAGGTTTGTCCAGCGATGGTCTGCCAGCCCTTAAGGTCGGAGAGGTTTATCCAGCCAAGCTGCATGTCTTCTATGGCTTTCTTCCAGCTCTCAAGCTTGTTGTCGAACGAGAGGCCAACGATTTCGAATCCCTTTGAGTGATATTTGTCGTAGTTTGCCTTCACGTTAGGCATCTCGCCGCGGCATGGTCCACACCATGAAGCCCAGAAGTCGATAAGCACATACTTGCCCTTGCCGCAGTATTCAGAAAGTTTGTGAGGCTTGCCGTCAACGTCATTCATCTCGATGTCTACAAACTTCTGGCCGATGAAGGCAGCCTTCTTGGCAAGCACAGCCACATAACGCTTGGCATCAGCGAGAGCGGGATGGTTGGTATATGCATACTTTGAGTCGAACAGCTCTTTAAGTACATCATAATCGAGAGTGTAAACCAGATTGCCGAGAAGTGCAGCCGGAATGAGGTTGTCCTTGTTGGCATTGATGATTTCGAGTTGGCGCTTTTGTATCTTCTCCTCAATAGGCTCAACCTTTGTCTGTATCTCCATCACCAATTTCTTCAGATCCTCATCCTTCATTCCGCTCTTCATGGCTTTTGAGTATTCAGCGTAGAAGGGTTTCATCTCTTTGCTCATATTGTCAATCTCGCGGTCGTATTCGTTGAGCTTGGTGTTGAGCTCAGAGCCTTTGATAATCTTCTTTCCCATATCAACGCTGAGTTCTGTGCCGTCGTTGAAGAACATGCTTGCTCCTTCGTGTGCTGTAGGCGAAGTGGTGAGTCCGAGCAAGGCATCTTTTTCAGCCTTGCTGTTGATTGTGAACTTGCCGTTGACTACATTCACGCTGTCAACAGCATGCAGCTTGCGTGATCCGATTTCTATAACGTACACTTTCTTAATGTCGGCAGGGCTTGTGCCCTTCACGGTGTAGCCGACACTCTGCTGTGCAAAGGTGGCGGTAGCCACTAATGTCATGGCCACGGTTGTGATGAAATTCTTCATAGATATATTTGTTTTGTAATGTCATTGCTTGATGATAGGATGCAAAAATACCTATTTTCTGTCAATACGGCAAATAAAAAGTGGAATAAGTAACAATAATAAAAAAATAAAATCGCCCTGGTTGAGAGCGATTTTACTATAAATGCTATTACTCTTAGTCTTTTATTATTTCCTTGGCACGTTCCAAAGCCAGATTGATGTGGCTGCAGATGTTCTTCTCGCCAAGAAGGTCGTAGAAGTGAGCCTTCTGCAACTGTGAGTGAACCTTCTCGCTAACTCCTGACAATACAACTTCTATACCCTCGTTCTTGCTCATAAGGCAGAGGTTGGTAAGGTTGTGGATGCCTGTGGAGTCGACGAATGGCACCTTGCGCATACGTATGATGCGTACCTTGGGACGGTCGCCAAACGATGCCATGATTTCCTCAAACTTGTTGCCGGCTCCAAAGAAGTAAGGACCGTTGATCTCGTACACCTCCACACCCTGCGGGATGGTGAGATGCTCAAGATTGCCCTTAACTATATCCGACTCCTCGTTGATTTCGTCCATAACCACCTTCACATCGGTAGTCTCCGACATACGCTTCATGAAGAGCAGGCAAGCGATGATGAGTCCCACCTCGATGGCAACGGTGAGGTCGAAGATAATGGTGAGGAAGAAAGTGATGAGCAACACCGTGACGTCGCTCTTAGGATTCCTCATCAAGGCTACAAACGAGCGCCAGCCACACATGCCATACGACACGATTACAAGCACACCCGCAAGGCATGCCATAGGAA
Source organism: Prevotella sp. (assembly GCA_052273435.1). Classification (GTDB taxonomy): domain Bacteria; phylum Bacteroidota; class Bacteroidia; order Bacteroidales; family Bacteroidaceae; genus Prevotella. The sequence continues at coordinate 5,612 of DAVZIG010000020.1, read as the reverse complement.
TATACTTGGCCAACGGCATGAAGAACAGGAATATGAGCAGCAACACTACAGCATGTATGATGCCAGCCACAGGTGTGCGTCCGCCATTATTGATGTTGGTCATTGTACGGGCAATAGCGCCTGTGGCAGGTATACCGCCGAAGAGAGGTGAGGCAAGGTTGGCAACGCCTTGTGCTATAAGCTCGGTGTTGGAGTTGTGGTGGTCGCCTATCACACCATCGGCAACAGTAGCCGAAAGTAGCGACTCAATAGCGCCAAGCACAGCTATGGTGAGAGCTGGGGCTACAAGACTCTTTATTGTCTCCCATGTCATTACAGGCACCTGCACATCGGGAATGTCATTGCTCACGTTGAAACGGTCGCCGATAGTCTCGATGGAGGTTATTCCGCAATACTGCTTAAGCAACAAGGCGGCTACGGTCATGACGATGATGGCAACAAGTGAGCCAGGAATCTTCTTGCTAAACTTAGGAGTGATGGCTATGATTACCACACTCACAATGCCTACAAGCGAGCACCATATGTCGGCTGTGGAGAAATGCTGTATGTAGCAAGCCCACTTCTCGATGAAGTCCGACGGCACTGAGTCGATGCTCAGTCCGAAGAGGTCCTTTATCTGTGTGGTGAAGATGGTTACGGCAATACCACTGGTAAATCCCACTACGATAGGATAGGGGATGTACTTGATAATGGTGCCGAGCTTGAGCACGCCGAAGAGTATGAGGAACACGCCCGCCATAAGTGTGGCTATGGTGAGTCCTTCAAGTCCGTATTTCTGAATTATTCCGTAGATGATGATGATAAAGGCCCCCGTAGGTCCTCCAATCTGCACCTTGCTGCCACCAAGCAATGATATTATGAATCCGGCAACGATGGCAGTGATGATACCCTTTTCGGGTGTTACGCCTGAGGCAATACCGAACGCAATGGCAAGCGGTAGGGCAACAATGCCCACTATGACGCCTGCCATGAGGTCGCTCATGAATGTCTTGCGGTTGTACGACTTGAGAGCTGTGAACAACTGTGGTTTGAAATCGAATGTAGTCATCCTGTATATACTCTATATTTGTGTGTTTTTAAGAAAACATGAATCTTCGGTATTTATTTTTCGTCGAATACTGAAAGGTCGACAAACTTGCCACGTGCCTTGCGGTCGGCTATTGCCTTTTCGAGACGCTTGCGACTTGTAGAGGCAATCCACTGACGGGCGAATACATTTGGAATAGCCACACCAATAGCTATACACATGATGGTTATGGCAGAACCAATACCAAACTTCACAGCGTTGGTAAGCTCGCCCACAACACCCTGCATCTCAATCATGCCTACAAGGGCGCGGTACATCAACACGCCGGGCACCATAGGGATGACACTCGGGATAGATAGCACATGATGAGGCACATGGAACTTGTGGACTGCCTTAACGCAGATAAGTGATATGAGAGTGCTTCCTGCCAATGAGCCGATAGCGAGACCCATGTCAAGGCCAATGTTGTTGTTCGACGGACCGAGGTTCACGAAGTTACGTGTACACACGGCAATGATACCTCCTATGGCAACAACCCACAGCAAGCGGCGCTGGATGTTGAAAATCATAGAGAAGCCCATAGCTGATATGGCTGCTGCTGCGGCGTAGCTTATATAACTATTGTGGGGAATCATCGATATGGTGTAGAATCTTGTGAGGTCGAAATTCGATAGCTTAAGGAAGAACGCAATACCGAACGACATTGCCACAATCATGAGGAATGTATTGATGGCTCGTGTCAATCCCACTTGTATATAGTTGTCGAGCATGTCATCAACGAAGTTTATCAATGGCACACCTGGCACGATGAACAATGCGCAAGCCAAGAGCGGGTGAAGCGGAGTGTTGGTCCATGATGATGGCAACCACATTGTGAGGAAGGCAAGGAGTGTGGACACAAATGCTGCTACGGCAATGCCCATATAGTTGTTGAAGCCTTTGCGAAGGAGCCAGCCGCGAAGATACATACCTATGGCTGCTGCAAACGAGGCATAGAAGAAGGCTGTCCAGTCGCAACCGAACTGTATGCAGAATCCACCGCAGGCAAAACCAGTGCCTATTGCCACCTGCAACGGAGTGTAGTTGCGCTTGCGTGTGGCAATCTTATCAAGCTCTTCGGCGTATTTTTCGATAGAATAGTCTTCGGAGATGGCTGTCCATGACAGCTTGGAGATGAGCGAGAGGCGAGTCATGTCGATGCCATGCTTGGTGCAACGCTGGAACTTGGTGAATGAATGCTCGCCATCGCTGAGGTTCACCATAAGCATGTTGAACTGTACGTAGATGTGGAGATGTTCTTCGGGAAGTCCGAGGAAAGCCGCAACACGGTTCATGTTGCGAATGATTCGGTTAGTGTCAGCTGCACTTTCTACAAGTAATTGACCGGTTTTCAAAAGCAAGTCAAGCTTTTTTCTTAATAATTTTTCGTTCTCGATTTTTTTGGTCTGGTCCATACCTTTTTTTATCTTTGTGTATTATATAATTGAATGTGATTTTTTTTGCATTATCCTTTAAAACGTGTGCAAAGGTACTGCTTTTTTATGACATGTGGAAATAATAACTTTTTAAATGTGCCGAGTATGTCAGTAAAATATAGTATCTTTGCATAAATCAAATAAAACAGTAGTTATATGAAAGAATTCTTCAAGTACGTTTTTGCCACAATAGTTGGCATATTCGTGTTCTTCGTCATTGCCGGCATATTCGGTGTTATGAGCATCGTGGGTATGGTTGCTTCAAGCCAGGCCACACAAAATGTAGAGGCCAACTCAGTGCTCGTAGTCAATCTGTCGGGCAGCATCGACGAACAGGGGCAGGACGATATCATGGGCAAGCTGACTGGCAATTATATGCCGTCGACAGGTCTTAATGATATACTCACCGCTGTAAAGAAGGCTAAGGACAATGAGAATGTAAAGGGTATTTATCTTGAGGCTGGTGCACTGAGCGCAGGGCTTGCCACTCTTCAGGAAATACGTTCTGCACTTGAGGCGTTCCGAAAGAGTGGCAAATGGATTGTGGCTTACGGTGACTCTTATTCGCAGGGAGCTTACTATCTTGCTTCTGTTGCCAATAAGGTTTATCTCAATCCGCAAGGCATGGTGGATTGGCACGGACTTGGCTCGCAGCCTATGTTCTATAAGGATCTCATGGCCAAGTTTGGCGTGAAATATCAGATTGTGAAGGTGGGCAATTTCAAGAGCGCTACCGAGATTTACACTGAAGACCACATGAGCGATGCCAATCGCTTGCAGACCAAGCAATATATTGATGGCGCATGGAAGAATGTGTGCAATGCCGTGTCGAAAAGCCGTGGCATAAGTGTCGATTCTCTTAATGTCTATGCCGACGAGTATGCCGGATTCCAGCCAGCCGAACTGCTCAATAAACGCAAGATGGTTGACGAACTTATGTATGCCGACAAGGTGAAGACTGCTGTGAAGAAACTTTTGAAGCTTGGTGAGGATGATAGAGTGCCGCAGATAAGCGTAGCTGATATGCTCAATGCCAAGGGTGGCAAGGAGGAAGGCGACATTATTGCCGTGTATTATGCCTACGGTTCTGTAGTGCAGACTGATGAATCGTCTATTGCTTCGGGAGGCGGTCATTGCATAGCTGCGTCTACCGTGTGCAAGGATCTTGAGGACTTGAAGAATGACGATGGCGTGAAGGCTGTTGTTATACGTGTCAACTCTGGTGGCGGCGATGCCTATGCTTCAGAGCAGATATGGCATCAGGTGAGTGAACTCAAGGCCAAGAAGCCTGTTGTGATATCTATGGGCGACTATGCAGCATCGGGTGCATACTATCTTTCGGCTCCGGCCTCATGGATAGTGGCCCAGCCTAACACTCTAACGGGCAGCATAGGAATCTTTGCAGCTATTCCTGATGTTAGCGGTCTTGTTACGCAGAAGCTTGGTGTGAAGTTTGATGAGGTGAAGACCAACCGCAACGCTACATTTGGCAACATAATGGCTCGTCCGTTCAATGCTGAGGAGGTTGCCATGTTGCAGAATTATGTCAACCGTGGCTATGCTTTGTTCCGTAAACGTGTGGCTGACGGACGTAAATTGCCAGTGGAAAGTGTTGAGAAGATAGCACAGGGACGTGTGTGGATTGGCGGTGATGCCCTGAAAATAAAGCTTGTTGATCAGCTTGGCGGTATAGACGATGCCGTAAAGAAGGCTGCGCAACTTGCAAAAATCAAGGATTTCTATACCATTGAGTATCCTGCACCATTGTCTTGGACCGACCAACTGTTGGGAGGCATGTCGGGTGGCAACTATCTCGACGAGCAGTTGCGCATAACTCTTGGCGACCTTTATGAGCCGTTCTGCATGATGCGCACACTTGACAAGCGTGAGGCATTGCAGGCACGACTGCCTTATATTATGAACATTAAGTAATTAGTTCTCGCAAATGACAGAAGTCGACTTCTGTCATTTGTGAAACCATTGTAACAAATAAAATATGAGAACCGAAGGCGATTTCATAAAAATCAACGAATGGCTGCTGCCGTTCAGCTGGCTCTATGGCATCGGGGTGCGTGTGCGCAACTGGATGTTTAACATCGGTATACTCAAGAGCCAGAGCTACGACATACCTATCATTGCCGTGGGCAATATCACTGTGGGAGGTTCTGGCAAGACTCCTCATGTGGAATATCTCATCAATCTATTGCACGACAAGATGAAGATTGCAGTGCTCTCGCGTGGCTACAAGCGCAAGAGTAGGGGGTATGTGCTTGCCGACGACAATACGCCAATGTCTGAGATTGGCGATGAGCCGTATCAGATGAAGCATAAGTTTGACAATATCTATGTGGCTGTAGACAAAAGACGGCGCAACGGCATAGAACGTCTCACTAATGATGAGTCTACTAAGGATGTCGACGTGATTCTGCTCGACGATGCCTATCAGCACAGGTATGTGAAGCCGGGCGTCAACATATTGCTTGTGGATTATCACAGACTTATCATTTACGACAAACTGTTGCCGGCAGGACGTATGCGTGAGCCGCAACAGGGTAAGTCGAGGGCTGACATTGTGATTGTCACGAAATGTCCTAAGGACCTCAATCCGATGGAATTCCGTGTGCTGAAACGTGCCATGGACCTTTATCCTTATCAGGAGTTGTATTTCACTACGTTGCAGTATGAGTCGCTGAAGCCTGTATTTGGCGGCGAGCGAATGCCGCTCAACAAATTGCCTGAGAATGTGAACATCCTGCTACTCACAGGCATTGCCTCGCCCCAACAGATGACTATGGACTTGCAGCCAGTGTCGAGCAATATCACTCCTTTGACGTTTGGCGATCATCATCAGTTTACAGCCGACGACATGGAACGCGTGAACTCTACCTTTGCCGCATTGAAGCAGCCTAAGGTGATTATCACCACAGAGAAAGACGCTACACGAATTACTGATGTGGAGGGGCTTTCTGAAGAAGCAAAACAGAATATCTATGCCTTGCCAATAAGAATACGGTTCATGTTGGACGGCGAAGAAGAATTTAATAATAAAATTATAAGCTATGTACGAAAAAATTCAAGAAACAGCATCCTGGCTAAAAGAAAGGATGACA
>DAVZIG010000019.1:0-30474 GCA_052273435.1 Prevotella sp. | reverse complement strand
CTTACCATACAATAGTCTCTGACGACAGTCTCGTGACTGCCATTTGGTATGACACCGGCGAAGGTGGAACTGCACCCGACATAGACTGTGTGGTGAAGTTTAAGTCTCCTGACGGCAAGCTGCACGAAGAACATCGGCCTCTGTTGCAACTTGCTCACCCTAATGATGATTACAGCCATCATGAAGTGCAGAAGATAGTAAGCCTTGACGATGAGTACGGCAGACGCTCCTACGTGTTTTTCCTGTCTGCCAAAGTGGGAAGCAACGAGTACGCTCACGACATTGTGGCTTTCGATATTTTAGGCGACAGTCTACGGCCATTGTACAACTATACCATAAAATAATTGAAGTTTGGGCATAAAGACCTTTCTTGGCATCACTTAATATACGTTATAGTACCTATTGAGTTAAACTGCAGTACCAGCCAAGTGAAACTCCAGTACCAGCTGTATGAAACTCCAGTACCAGTTATGCAACACTGAAGTGGTACTGGTATTTAACACTTTTGTATTTACTATTTTAGTCTCTAATTCACATATTCGGTGCAATGCTTGGTTATGACATCTGTGCGCAATGCGAGAGATACTGTGAGCGTAAGGACAAATGCGTGAAAGCCAATTGAACAAACAATAACTTATATATGTAAAAAAGAATCGTCCATCAGCTGTTAGACGCTTGTCTGTCAGTTGATGGACGATAGTCTTACTTTACAGTATTTTTAGGGTGAAGGAAATTGTCTTTTACCTTAGAGATTGTTGAGCAAGTCGGCCTTTCCGTCGTTGATGAGCTTGATGACCAACTCTCCGAAAAGAGTGTTTTGCCATGCAAACCACGGACGTGTGTAGTTGGATGCATCATCCTTGTTGAACGACTCATGAATGAATCCCATGCCTGCATCGGTGTTGAGCAAGGTCTTCATGCACCAGCGAATCTCGTTGTCGTCCTTTGATGTGAAGCATTTCATCATTATCGACATAGGCCAGGGCATGTTGTAGCCGACGTGCGGACCGCCGATGCCTTCGCCTGCCTTACCGCTGAAGAAGCAAGGGTTGTCCTCGCTCCATACAAACTTGCGTGTGTTCTGATATATGGGGTCGTCCATGTCAACGTCGCCTAAATAGCCCATGCCTAAGAGTGAAGGCACGTTGGCGTCGTCCATCAACAGATGGTTGCCGAAGCCGTCAACCTCGTAGGCGTATATTTTGCCATACTTAGGATGGTTGTAGACGGCATATTTCTGCAATGCTGATTTCACCTCCTTGGCCAGGTCGCTGCATTCCTTGGCGAGTTGCAATGCCTTGTTCTTCTTGTCTTCGCTTATGCTCTTGCGCTTGTCGGCTGTTTCGGCATAGTGGCGCAATATCTCGGCTGCCTTGTTCATTGATGTCACCGCCATGAAGTTTGACGGTATAAGGAACGGCAGGATAGTGGCATCGTCGGAAGGACGGAATGTAGAGGCTATCAGTCCAACGGGTTTGACGGGTGCGCCATAACCGCCCCAACCCACGGTGTCGAAGGCACGGTCGGTGACACGTGTGAACTGATATGGGTTCTTGCCGTCCTTGCGCTGTTGCTCGTGGAAGGTTTTGAGGATATTCTCAACAGCCATCATCCATTCGTCGCCAAAGATAGAGTCGTCGCCCGTCACCTTCCAATATTCATAGGCAAGGCGTATGGGATAGCAGAAGGAGTCGATCTCATACTTGCGCTCAAACACATCGGCTCTCATCTGTGTGCCGTCGTTCTGCCATCCGGCTCCCGTGGCACCGTCGTTGTAGGCATTGGCATATCGGTCGATGTTGACACATTTAAATTGGCGCAGAATAACGCCACGCAACATCTTTCTTAGTTTCTCGTCCTTGTTGGCAAGGGCCATGTAGGGCCACACCTGCGCGCCTGAGTCGCGAAGCCACATGGCTGGTATGTCGCCAGTATACACGAATGTGTCGTCGTCGCCATTCTCCAACACACGGTAGTGTACGGTGCTCTCAAGTGTGTTGGGATAGCAGTTGGCAAACATCCATGCGAGTTTTGGATTGTGCTTCAGCAGTTTCTGTACCTCCTTGATTTTCTTCTCCACAGCCTCTGATGTGAACAGACGCTCAGCCATAGGCGGACGTTTAGACTCATACTTGCCGTTGACTGGTGTCACTACTTTGGTGTAGCGTGCGTGCACATCCACCGTTGCGTTCTCTTGTGCCGTTGCCGACATTGCGGACAGAAGGGCTAATGTTATGATTGATGTTCTCATTGTTTGTCTTGTAAGTTTTAAGTTAGTATACATGCTACGGTCTATCACTCGCTTTTGTTCCCCACTTTGAAGGCTTGTTGCCCATTTGCAGTTCCAATGTTCCGCCACGCATAATGTCGTCGTACATTATGTATGACTTGGTGTAAGGCTTGCCGTTGAGTTTTGCCGACTGCACATATATGTTCTCATTGCTGTTGTCGTGGCATACCACTGTGAAGCTCTTGCCGTCGCCCACATTCATTGTAGCCTTGTCGATGACGGGACTTCCGATGATGTATTTGCCACCAGCAGGCTCCACCTGATACAGACCCACAGCCGAAAGTATATACCACGCCGACATCTGTCCCACATCCTCGTTGCCGCTAAGTCCGTCAAGCTCGTCCTTGTACATCTCCCTCATAGTTTGGCGTATGAGGCGTGCTGCCTTCCAGGGCTGTCCCACATAGTTGTACATATAGAGCACGTGGTGGCTTGGTTCGTTGCCGTGGGCATACTGGCCTATAAGACCTGATATGTCGGGCGAGGCGTTGTCGCCAAGTGTGCCGTTGACAATAAACAATGAGTCGAGTTTCGTGGTGAAGTTGGTCTCGCTGCCGAAGAGTTTCACGAGTCCGTGCACGTCGTGTGGCACAAGCCATGTGTATTGCCATGCGTTGCCCTCGGTATAGTCGTCTTGGCGATGCACAGTGGAGAAGGGGTTGAACGGTGTGCGGAACTTGCCGTCGCTGCTCAAGCCACGCATAAAGCCAGTCTGCTTGTCGAAATAGTGGCGATAGCTCTTTGCGCGCTCGCCGAAGTATTTGGCATCGGCTTTCTTGCCCAACAGTCGGGCTACCTTAGCCACACAGTCGTCTGCCAAGGCATACTCCAAGCCTTTAGCCACGGTCTCCATCTCAGGGTCCTTGTCATAGGGCAGATAGCCATATTGCTTGAGCAGTGCAAGTCCGCGCTCGTCGAGCATGGCAGACTTCCTCATGGCTTCAAAGGCTGACTCCTTGTCCTTCACGTATCCTTTGAGCACAAGGTCGGCAAGCACGGGAATGCCAGGGTTGCCCACCATGCAGTCGGTCTCGTTGCCCATAAGATGCCAGACGGGCAGTTTGCCTTGCTGTCGGTAGATGTTGATGAAGGTGTTGGCTATGTCCGTGAGCATGTCCTTATGGATAATAGTCATAAGAGGGTGTGCGGCGCGATATGTATCCCAGAGAGAGAAGGTGGTGTAGTTGGTGAAGTTGCCGTTGTACACCTTGCCGTCGGCTCCGCGATACTGTCCGTTGGCATCCGAGAACACAGAAGGGGCGATCATCGAATGATACATAGCCGTATAGAATATTCGGCGGACGGTGGGGTCGGGAGTCTCTATCTTCACCTTGGAGAGGGCTTCGTTCCATGCATGGTCGGCAGCAACCACAACCTTGCGGAAATCCCAGTCGGGGATCTCGGCTTTAAGGTTCTGCTTGGCGTTGGCGATGCTCACGGCCGACAGACCCACTTTAATCAACAGAGGTTTGGTTACATCCGAACTTCTTATCAGCCATCTGCCACTGTCCAATGGTTCTACGCTGACGGACTGAGAGAATTCTGCCACGAAGAAATCCTTCTGGTCTTTGGCCCATCCTGTTGAGAAACGGTGTCCGGCAATGCTTGTGGGTGTGGTCTCATCCACGGCATAGTCTGTGGGGCTGTCCCAACCTATTCCCTGAAAGAGGTCGAGTATCAACTGGGCCTGCTTGGTGTCAGCGCCGAATGTGTAGCGGTGGAAACCTGCTCGCTTTGTGGCTGTAAGCTCCACCCATACGTTGGGTTGTTGCAGTTTCACGGCATAATAGCCGGGGCGTACGTTCTCATTGGCATGGCTGAATATAACTTCCTTCTGTTCGGCGTTCACTACAGGTAGGAATGCCACATCGCCAAGCTCGCCAATACCCGTGCCGCTCATGTGCTGGTGTCCGAAGCCTATCAGCACCGAGTCGGAATCGTGATAGCCAGAGCACCAGTCCCAACCGCGTGTGTGCTCGGATGGTCCGAGCTGCACATAGCCGAAAGGCACATTGGCTCCAAGAAAAACATGTCCGTGTCCGCCCGTGCCAATACGTTGGTCGATGTATTTGGTCAGGTTGTTTGGAGTCTCGTTGGATGCTTGGGCATGGCTGCTGAACATGCCGCAAGCAACGAGTAATAGGGTTATGATTTTTGATTTCATATAGAGCAGATGTATTTATTTATTCGACATCGAGTAAGGAGCGTCTTTCTCGCTTGTTCCTCTCTGCATGTTTGGCTTCTCCGACATCTTGAAGTTGAGGCTTGCGCCTTGCTTCAGCGAGTTGATGTCGATGTAGTTATGGTTGTACGGCTTGCCGTCAATCGACATGTTGTCTATGTAGCAACCAGTGCCTTCAGCGGATATTTTCACCTCCTTGCCATTCTCCAGTCGTATCTTCATCGACTTGAAGTAAGGCGAGCCAAGCACATATTGTCCTGAACCAGGGCATACGGGATAGAAGCCCATGGCCGAGAACACATACCATGCAGAGGTCTGTCCGTTGTCCTCGTCGCCGCAATAGCCGTCGGGAGTAGGAGTGTAAAGGCGGTCCATCACCTGGTGTACCCAATATTGGGTCTTCCAAGGCTGCTGGCTATAGCCGTAGAGATATATGGCATGCTGTATGGGTTGGTTGCCATGAGCATAGTTGCCCATATCCATCACCTGCATCTCGCGAATCTCATGTATGGTGAAGCCATAGTAGCTGTTGTCGAAAACTGGAGGCAGAAGGAACACGGAGTCGAGCATCTGGTTGAATCTGTCCTTGCCTCCCATAAGGTTGATAAGTCCTTGCGGGTCGTGGAACACCGACCATGTGTAGTGCCATGCGTTGCCCTCGGTGAAGGCATCGCCCCATTTCAAGGGGTTGAAAGGCGACTGGAACTTGCCGTTGAGCAGTCGTCCGCGCATCAAGCCGCTCTCCTTGTCGAACACCTTCTGATAGTTCATGGCTCTTTTGGCAAAAGGCTTTAGTTCCTTGCTAGACTTGCCCAATGCCTTGCCGAACTGATAGATGCACCAGTCGTCGTAGGCATACTCCAGTGTGCGTGCCACGCTCTCGTTGATTTTTACGTCGTAAGGCACGTAGCCCAATTTGTTGTAATACTCATAGCCCAGTCGGCCAGTGGAGTTCACGTCTGGATGAACGGCGTTAGTGCCATGCACCACAGCCTGCCATAGAGTCTCGGCATCGTAGCCACGCAATCCGCTGAGCCAAGCGTCTGCCACTACCGAGGCAGAGTTGTTGCCAACCATGCAGCCACGATGCCCGGGACTTGCCCACTCAGGCAGGAATCCACTCTCCTTGTAGGTGTTTACAAGTCCAGCCTGAATCTTGGCGTTGACAGAGGGATACATCATATTGAGAAGCGGGAATAGGCAGCGGAAGGTGTCCCAAAAGCCAGTGTCGGTGAACATGTATCCTTCTTGTACTGTGCCGTTGTATGGACTATAGTGCTTCACCTCGCCCGATGCAGTAAGCTCATAAAGGGCGCGTGGGAAGAGCAACGAGCGGTAGAGACAACTGTAGAAAGTGCGGAGATGGTCGATATTCTCGTCTTCCACCTCAATCTTGCCGAGCACCTCGTTCCAGCGGTTGCGTCCCTGCTGCTTGAGTTGCTTCATGGAGGAATGTCCCAGTTCGTTGAGGTTCTGAATTGCTTGTGCTTCGCTGATAAACGATGATGCCACGCGAGCCGTTACCTTTTCGCCCCGCTTATCGATCTTGAATGTGATGATGGCTCCGGCATGATTGCCCTCCTGTTGTCTGGTGTTCTTCAATTCTCCATTCAATACTGTATGTATGGCACTGAAGTCATGGTCGAACTCTATGACGAAATAATTGCGGAAGTTGTCGGGCACTCCACCACTGTTGCGTGTGGAAAAGCCAACAATCTGGCGTTTTTCGGGGATGATTCTGATATACGAACCCTTGTCGAAGGCATCTATCACGACGTTGGCGCTGTCGGTCTTGGGGAAGGTGAAGCTCATGAGGGCGGCACGCTCCGTGGGGCATAGCTCTGCTGTGATGTCGTAGTCGGCGAGATAAACACTATAATAATAAGGTGTAGCTTTCTCTGCCTTGTGAGAGAACCAGCTGGCTCGCTTCTCCTCGTCAAATATGGGTTTGCCAACTGTAGGCATCAGCGAGAACTGACCGTAGTCGTTAATCCATGGACTCGGCTGGTGTGTCTGCTTAAGTCCTCTGATCTTTTTGGCAGAGTAGGTATACTGCCATCCGTCGCCCATCTTTCCAGTTTGTGCTACCCAAAAGTTCATGCCCCAAGGCATTGCAATGGCAGGGTAGGTGTTGCCTGAGGAAAGGCCATGGTCGGAATCAGAACCTATGAGTGGGTTGACGTAATCCACCGCATTCTGAACGTTCACGCTGAAGGCATGTGTCATCAATGTGAAGCATGTAATAATAAGTAGAATAGATACTCTTTTCATTGAAAAATTGATTGGTTGTGAGATTTAATTTGTAGTTTACATGCAAAAGTAGTAAAAAAATCCGAACAATATGGAGGTTAAGTATAAAATTGACTAAAATATAGTGCCGATGGCACATACAGTTGGGCTTGATGCCCAAATGACGTAACCACTTATTGTAATAGTAGGATGGAAAAATAGGCTTTTGTCCCCATATCATATTTTTCTTTCTTATATTTTGCTGTACAGCCCTGCATTTTCCTTTTTTTTTCGTAACTTTGCACAAATAGCGTCTATTGCATTGGATAACAGCATTCCCAAGCGTGATGCGCTATGGCTCCGGACATTTTTTACTGGAGTGATTGATTATTATTCTGAAACTTTTATAATAAGAAAGAAGAAAAAATGGCAGAATCCAATTTCGTTGACTATGTGAAGATATATTGCCGTTCGGGCAAAGGTGGCAGGGGTTCAATGCACTTGCGCCATGTGAAGTACAATCCTAATGGAGGTCCCGACGGTGGAGACGGTGGACATGGCGGAAGCATCTATCTGCGTGGCAATCACAACTACTGGACATTGCTCCACCTTAAGTTCCAGCGTCATGTCTTTGCAGAGCATGGAGGCAATGGTGGTCGCGACAAGTGCCACGGCAAGGACGGTAAGGACATTTATATCGATGTGCCGTGCGGAACCGTAGTGTATAATGCTGAGACCGGCAAATACGTGTGCGATGTAACCTACGACGGTCAGGAAGTGTTGCTTCTTAAGGGCGGTCGTGGCGGATTGGGCAATTTCCAGTTTCGCACAGCCACCAATCAGACTCCACGCTACGCTCAGCCGGGTGAGCCTATGGAGGAAATGACCATCATCCTTGAGCTTAAACTGCTTGCCGATGTTGGTCTTGTGGGTTTGCCTAATGCTGGTAAATCTACATTGCTTTCAGCTGTGTCGAGTGCGCGCCCGAAGATAGCCAACTATCCGTTCACAACGCTTGAGCCGTCGCTTGGCATTGTTGACTACCGCGACCACAAGTCGTTTGTTATGGCCGACATTCCTGGCATCATTGAGGGAGCAAGCGAGGGCAAGGGACTCGGATTGCGATTCCTTCGTCATATTGAGCGCAACTCGTTGCTGCTCTTCATGGTGCCTGGCGACACCGACGACATAAAGCGAGAGTATGAGTTGCTGCTTAATGAGTTGGAACAGTTCAACCCCGATATGCTCACCAAGCATCGTGTGTTGGCTGTTACAAAGTGCGACCTGCTCGACGAGGAACTGATGGACATGTTGCGCGAGACTCTGCCTGACGACCTTCCGGTGGTGTTTATATCATCGGTGACTGGGTTCGGCATACAGGAACTCAAGGATATTCTGTGGCGTGAGCTTAACGCTGAGAGCAACAAGCTCCAGGTCATCACTTCTGAAGACACGCTTGTTCATCGCGACAAGGATATGAGCCGCTTTGCCGATGAGCTTAAGGCAGAGGGCGAGGACGAGATAATATATCTTGATGATGAGAATATCGAGGATGCCGATGACATAGAGTATCTCGACGACTTTGAATATGAGGAGGACTCGAAAGATGAGTAATCACACCCCGGTCCTTAACTATTATAATATGTCTGACGGTGTGGTGGCTTTCTCTACCACACGTCATGGCGGAGTGAGCGAGGGCAATTATGCCTCGCTCAACGTAAATGAGTATTGCGGCGACAATGCGGAGCATGTGGCTGCCAACCGCCAATTGCTTGCCGACAAACTTAAGATTGACACTAACCGTATAATTATCCCCCACCAGACACATGGTGTTGAGACACGTATTGTCGGCAGTGAGTTTTTTGCTTTGTCAGAAAACATCAAACGTATGTTGCTCGAAGGTGTTGACGCACTACTTACCAATGTCAAAGGTCTGTGTATAGGAGTGTCAACTGCCGACTGCATTCCGGTTCTGCTATATGATGAGGAGCATCATGCTGCTGCTGCCATACATGCTGGATGGCGAGGCACGCAGGCGCGCATTGTATACAAGACTGTGCATGAAATGTGTATAGCATACAATACAGACCCAACAAAACTGAAAGCTGTAGTAGGTCCTGGCATATCAATTGAAAACTTTGAGGTGGGTGATGAGGTGTACGAAGCGTTTGAACAGGCTGCGTTCGACATGAATGCGATTGCTGAGGAACGAATTAAACGCAATCCCGACGCTGCCGACCCTTCAAAGTGCTTCGAGAAGAAATGGCATATCAACCTGCCGCTTGCCAACAAAATGCTGCTTATGCACACTGGTGTGAAAGAAGAGAACATACAAATGTCTGACATTTGCACCTACGGCAATTCCGACGACTATTTCTCTGCACGTCGCTTGGGAGTGGAGTCGGGACGAATTTATACGGGAATAATATTGAACTAAGAAATTCTTTTTATATAATGTACATACGCAAAATCCTTTTACCTTTGGCCTTCGTCTTGGTGATTGCCACCACGGCGTCGGCTCAAGCAAAGAGACAGTTTACTGCAGCAGAACAAGAGCAGATAAGTGTAGAAACTCCTGGACTCTTCACGCGTTCCGATGCCTTCAACGTTGACTTTAGTACGTTGAAGGCATCGGAATATTCATTCCCTTTGCCCGTAGGCAAGACTACAGTGCGCAAGAATAACTCAATGGAGATAACAACTACGGAGGGAGATGCCGTGAAAGCAATGTTCGAAGGCATTGTGAGACTGTCGCGCAAACAGTCGGAACTTGGTAATGTAATTGTAATACGCCACCGCAACGGATTTGAGACTGTCTATGGCAACAATGCGCAGAACCTTGTAAAAGTGGGTGATTATGTGCGTGCCGGACAGACTATTGCTATTGCTGGTAGTCGTGATGGCAAGATTTTCTGCGATTTCTCCATTATGTTGAATGGTGGCAGAATTAATCCTTCGGCTGTAATCAACATCAATAACCACCAGTTGCGCAGACATACATTGCTCTGTGAGAAGGACGGACAATATGTCAATGTGAGTATTCTTGGCGACAAGGTGGACATTGAGGAGGTTGAAGAAGAGATGGTGCTCGACGACGCATTTGAGAATACTGCCACGTTCAAATGGAATCTTGAGCAAATGGAGAAGCAACGTTGGGCTTATCCGCTGCCTGGAGCAAAGGTGATAAGTCCTTATGGTGGCAAGCGACGCCATGCTGGCGTTGATCTCAAGACAAAGCCTAATGACGAGATTTTTGCAGCCTTTGACGGTGTGGTGATTCGTTCGTCGCCATATGCTGGCTATGGCAACTGCATTGTCATTCGTCATGCCAATGGTTTGGAGACGCTTTACTCACATCAGTCTAAGAACCTCGTGAAGGTGGGCGACAAGGTTAAGGCTGGTCAGGTGATAGGTCTTACCGGACGTACCGGACGTGCCTCTACAGAGCATTTGCACTTTGAGACCCATTTCAAGGGCAGACGCTTCAATCCGAATCTTATCTTCGACCATACGTCGCATGATTTGCAACAGTCAACATTGACATTGACAAAAAATGGTGGTATCACGTCGAAGAAGAACTAATAGACGGGGTAACGGTTGAAAAATACACAGTGCGTACTGTAATTCAAAAAAATAGTTACTTTTGCACAAGTATAAAACTTCATACATACGTATTATAAAAAAAAATAATGTCGCTTGTGGGCGGCAAATATTAAAAACTAAAAGATTAACTAATATGGAAGAGAACAAGAATCTGTTTCAAGAGGTGAACGAAGGTTACACCATGCACGAGGCTATCGAGGAGGCAAAACGTTGCCTGCACTGCAAGGTGCCGCAGTGTAAGAAGGGATGTCCTATCAGTCATGATATTCCCGATTGGATATACGAGCTTTCTATGGGTAACTTTGGCAACGCCATGCACATCATCAATGAGAAGAGCAACCTTCCGGCTGTGTGCGGACGTGTGTGTCCTCACGAGAAACAGTGCGAGGGTCATTGTGTGCTTGGCAAGAAGGGCCAGGGCATACATGTTGGCAAACTCGAGCGTTTCCTTGCCGACTTCGACGGCGACATGGGACTGATACGCGAGAAACTGTTGCCTAAGACACGTGGCAAGGTGGCTGTTATTGGTTCGGGTCCTGCCGGACTTACTATTGCAGGCGACCTCTCGCGTCAGGGCTTCAATGTTGAGATATTCGAGATGGAGCCAGAACCGGGTGGAGTGCTTATGTTTGGTATTCCTGAATACCGATTGCCTAAGGACATTGTGCGCCGCGAGATAAAGAAGATGGAGGAGCTTGGTGTTGTAATCCATTGTAACACCACTATCGGCAAAGATTACACTGTGGATGATCTATTTGCTCAGGGCTTCGACGCTATATTTATGGGTACTGGTACTGGTAATCCTCAGAAACTCGATATTCCAGGCGGCGACATCAAGGGTGTGCGCCAAGCTATATGGTTCTTGCGCCGTGTGAGTCTCTACAATGAGGGCAACCTCGACCGTAAGGAGGTTGTTGTGGGCAAGGGCGACCGTTGTTTCGTTATCGGTTGTGGTAATACAGCCATGGATGCCGCACGTACAGCTGTGCGTTTGGGCGCAGAGAGCGTTGAGGTGGTTTACCGTCGCACTATTAATGATATGCCTGCACTTCGTTCTGAGTATGATGAGGCTGTGGAAGAGGGTGTGAAGTTTAATTGGGAGTCGAACATCGTTGAGATACATAGCGATGAAAACGGTAAGATAACAGAGGTTGTGATAGAGACAAAGCAGGGTGAACGCCGTGTGGAGAAAGCCAACTATGTGCTTATGGCTCTTGGATCTAAGCCGGCGAGCCGCATTGTTTCGACGACAACTGGCATTGAGGTTGACGACCGTGGCTATGTGGTGACACGCGAGACTCCTTATGGTATGACTACACGCAAGGGTGTGTTTGCCGGTGGCGACGTTGTTAACCGTCCTTCAACCGTAGTGCTTGCCATGCACGACGCAAAGATGGTGGCAGAGGGTATTGCACAATATGTGGATGCTATAAAGCTTCTTGAGGCTATTGGTCAATAACACATTATTATATATATATAACATAAAAAATGACCGCTGTTCTAAATAAATAGAACAGCGGTCATTTTTTTATGTTATATCGTAATGTTGAAATTACTTCATCATATCGTTGAACTCGTCAAGAGTAACCTCCTTGTTGTTGAGAGCTACTGTAGCCTTGATAGCTGCAGCGAGCTTAACGTCGATAGCACGCTCTACGAAGTTGTCTACAGCCTCGCGCTTCTTGAGAAGCTCGTTAGCGTAGTTCTCTACGTACTCGTCAGGAACGTTGGTCATGCCATACTGAGCGAACTGCATGCGAGCCATCTCGATGGCAGCAGCCTTAACGTCAGCATCCTCAATCTTGATCTCGTTAGCCTTAACGAGCTGCTCCTTGATAAGGTGCCACTTGAGTTGCTTGATGCTCTCTGCGTAGTTCTTCTCTACGAAGTCCTCGCCCTTCTCCTTGTTGTTGAGGAGCATGATGCGCTTGAGAAGTGCGTCTGGCCATGTCAACTCGCCAACCTTCTCCTCGCAGTATGAGCGAACGTCGAGCATGAACTTGTAGTCAGAGTTGGTCTCGAGCTGTGGCTGAAGGCTCTCAGCAATCTTGTTGCGGAATTCCTCCTCGCTCTTCACGTTGCCCTCGCCGAATACCTGGTCGAAAAGCTCCTGGTTGAGCTCGGCCTTCTTGAAGCGCTGAATCTCTGTGATCTGATAGCTGAAGTTTGACTCAAGATCCTTGGCAACCTCGCGGTCGATCTTGAGGAGTGCAGAAATCTCAGCCTCGCCCTCTGGGTAGGCCTTGCGTGGATTGAAGGTGATGATGTCACCAGGCTTAGCATTCTTGAAGAGATCCTTCTGCTCGTCAACCTTGATGTATGACGGCATAAGAACAGCACCCTCAACAGTGATGCCATCTTCCTTGGTGTTGCCTTCAGCGTCGAGCTCGCGGAGATCACCCTTGAGCATGTCGTTCTGCTCAGCGTCATACTCCTCGGCCTTCTCGTACTTGCCGGCACGGCTCTGGAACATCTCAACCTGCTCGTTGATGAGCTTGTCGTCAGCCTTGATTGTATAGTAGTCAATCTTGTTGCGGCCGTCGAGAGTAACCTTAAACTCCGGAGCTACAGCGATGTCGAATACGAATGTGTAGGGAGCTGGCTTCTCGATGTCAGCCGGAGTCTCCTGCTTGTCAGAAGGCAGAGGCTCGCCGAGCATCTGGATGTTGTTCTCCTGGATGTACTTGTAGAGCTGCTCGCCAACGAACTTGTTGACAGCCTCGTAGCGTACAGATGCGCCAAACTGACGCTTGATTAAACCCATAGGAGCCTGGCCTGGACGGAAACCAGGAATGTTAGCCTTCTTACGATAGTCCTTCAAAGTCTTCTCGACAGAGTCTTTGAAATCTGCTTCTTCGACTGTGATAGTCAACAGACCATTCACCTTGTCGGGATTTTCAAATGAAATGTTCATTTTCTTGTTTTAATGTGGAAATTTATATATTGTTATTTATATGCAGTTTTGGCACGTTTGTGCAAAATTACACATTTTTTATATATATACGATACACTATAGCGAAAAATGTTAGGGTTTTTGGCGAATTTAACAAATTCTCCACAGAGTGTGGTATAATTCATATTTTTTTGTTATATTTGCAACTGACTGTTAACCCCTACATATTTAATAAGAAATAAGAAAGATGAAACACTTAATATTGGTGTTTGTGGCATTTCTTGTGTCGGTAGGCTGTTTTGCCCAAAGTAGCATGCTTAGCAAATATAATGTGAGCTATTTGAACATGGCAGCGGGAATGCCCAATAATTATACCGACGATATTTTTCAGGACTCATATGGCTTCATGTGGATTAGTACACATGGAGGTGGACTTGTGCGCTATGATGGCTACAAAGTGACGAGTTTCGGATATACAGCCTCGCATATAGCATTGCGCAGCAATAGTTGCCGCAATGTGAGTGAAGACCGTTTCCACCGGCTTTGGATAGCCTTTGAGGAAGGACCGCAAGTGCTTGACCTTGAAACCATGCGGCCCGTTACGCCATCATGTTCTAATTCTAACATCGCAGAGCGGTTGCATCGGGTGCTTGAAGGAGCGTGCATGCGTACTTATTGCGATTCTAAGGGATGTATATGGATTGCTACTACTACTGAAATTCTGCGCATTGCATTCGATGAAAATGGATTTGTGAATTCCATTTTATCCACACCAATATCTACGGCTGTTCCCGAGTTTGGTATGTGTGATGTATACGGACGTGGTTCGGTTGTGGTATGTAATAATGGTAAGGTGAGTGAACTGACTGTCCGACATGGCCAACTTGCGGCGAATGACATTACTGCCATGTTTGCGCCATTAGGAACACGCTATGCTGGAAGCATTATCAGGTACAACAACAAAATATGGCTTGCCACCAATGATGGCTTGTTCTGTAGTGATGGACGACAATTTTATACCTATGACTCACGCCATACTTTGCAGCACAACGTTACAACGAGTCTTGCTGTATCGCCAGAAAATAGGTTGCTTGTAGGAACTTTGTGTGGTGTGGACATCATCGACGACCACACGAGTAGAGTGGAGCATTGGAACTATATGAGTGCAGTGAATCCTCTAAGCAGCAATTTTGTCAATTCGTTGTTTGCTAATAACGGGCAGATATGGGTTGGTACTGAGTCGGGGGGTGTGGTGAAACTCGTGCCGCGCCAATTGCAGATAACTTATTATGCCAACAATCCTGGCGATCCTACTTCTTTGGCACACAATGCCGTCAATGCCATGTGGGCAGCTCCCGACGGCTCATTGTGGGTAGGAGTGGTAGAGGGTGGACTTAATTGTCTACGTCCCGGAGCTAAAGGTTTCATACACTACATAACCAGTAACTCAAATCTTCCACACAACTCGGTTTCTGCTCTATCGGCTGATGGCAATGGAAACTTATGGATTGGCACATGGGGTGGTGGAGTGGCTGTTGTTGATCCCAACCAGCCAAACAATATTTGGCGACTATCTGTTGATGATATCCATATGCCGTTGCTTACATTTATTGGTGCCATTGCCTATGATGCCATAAACCATGGCATGTGGATAGGTGCTAATGAGGGACTTTTTTTCTACAATCTTCATACTCGAAAGCTTGAAGATCCTTTCCCTAGTTGTCGTGAGATCAAGGGATGTATAGGCAGCTTGATAACACGTGATGGCACGCTTATGGTGGGCTGTTTGCGTGGAATGGTAACTGTGGACCTTAAGTCGCGTCGTGGTGGCAAACGTTTTTTCACAGCTCATCACCAACCCTATAAGCTTGACCGTTCTCAAAGCCGAATTTTCGATAAGATTATTTCGTTCTGCCAAACACGCGATGGAAAGATATGGATGGGCAGTAATGGTTATGGCATGTACTGCCTTACGCGCCGTAAGGACGGAAAACAAAATATAGAGACATTTACAACTGCAGATGGACTTGCCAACAATTCTGTGACTGGTATAGTGGAGGACAATCAGGGACGTTTGTGGTTAGCTACAGGCTATGGTCTGTCTATATACAATCCGCATACACGCCAATTCAGCAGTTACACCAAGGCCGACGGATTGCTTTGCTCGCAGTTCTATTATAATGGGGCTATACGCGACAACAAGGGTATTATATATCTTGGTACCGAATGTGGAATGATGGCGGTAAAAGGCTTGAGCAACATGAGTAACCAGAAATATAATCTACGCTTCACAGAACTTAGTGTAAATAACATGCCTGTGTTTGCGGGAAGCCGACATCTTAAACGAAATGTAGCTACGGCTCGTAAGATATATTTGCATGAGAGTGATCGCTCATTTACTATCAGCTTCTCTGCCCTAAACTATTCAGGGGAAAATCAGGGAGAGTATAGCTATCGTATGAAGGGTTACGAGAATGAATGGGTAAAATTGCCGCCAGGACAACACAGTGTGCGTTATTCCACGTTGCCAGCAGGCTCCTATGAGTTTGTTGTGAAATATTCGCCGTATATAGATACCGACAATGAGCAGACTATCTCGATAGGAGTGAGCGTCACTCCGTATTTCTATAAGAGTTGGTGGTTTGTTATTATAATAATAATAGGTGGAGCCACAGTTATTAGATATGTATTCCTACGTCGCATGGAAAAGATGCGTGAACGTGAGGTAATGTCGCTCTATCAGCCTATTGAAGAAGCGTTGATGGATAGCGAAGAGCCTGGGCAGCTGCAATTGCGCATAAAGTCGATACTCGAAAACCAACGTAGATACAAGGAAAGTCAGCAAAAGACCATTGAAGCCGACCGTAAGGAGGTGGAAGCTAATGAACGTCCATTTATGGAGATGGTTATGGTTGTAATGGAACATAACTATAGCAACTCTAAATTTGGTGTGCAAGAACTTGCTGATGCTATGGGTATAGGTCGTGCTTTGCTTAGTAAAAGGTTGAGTTCGGAAACTGGAATCCCCACTTCGCAGTTTATACGCAACTATCGACTTGACATCGCAAAACGTATGCTAAAGGAGAATGTTGCCAACCGCAATATCACCGAAATAGCTTATCGTGTGGGTTTTAACGACCCAAAATACTTCACTCGTTGCTTTACCAAACAGTATGGTGTAGCCCCCTCTGCATATAGAGGGGAATAGTGTGAAATGTAATTATCAATCATCCACCAGATATCAATCTGTCCACTTGATTGATTTATGTCATATATCCTGTGTGGGTACACAACAGGTGGACAAATCCGCAAATATGGTTAAATCAGCATATTTACGGTATTTGTCCACCTTTTTTATTTATTTTATCCACCAATGTAGACGTGAATAAGTGTAATTTTGCCACTGAAAAATAACGAAAGCAATAATACTTGCATTTCGCTTGTTAGGCGGTCTTAAATATTTACCTTATACCAATAATTGTAATCACATTGTCTAAGAACATAGAGACACGATGGATGTAATGAAAGTGGATTACTGTCATGGTCCACTTTCACATCTATACTAAACAATTATTGATGGTATATATTAGTCCGTGAATATAAAACCGAATAATAGAACTAATAAAAATAAACCTAAATTCCAGAACAATGAGGAAAGAATTATTCTCAATGATGTTATGCCTCGGCGCTGTGAGTGGTGCGACTGTTGTTGCTCCAATTCATGCTAATGCAGCCGTAGCACAAGCTCCCACCATTAAGGTGCAAGGACAGGTTGTTGACGAGACTGGTGCTCCGCTTATGGGCGCATCTGTCAAAGCAAAGAATTCAAAGGTCGGAACTGTCACCGACATGGATGGTAATTTCTCGTTGGATGTTGATGCCAACGCCACTCTTATTGTAAGCTACCTTGGTTATAAGACCAGCGAGGTTGCTGTTCGCAGCCGCGCAATCATCGAAAAGATACAGCTCTCTCCCGACAACAACATGCTTGAGCAGGTTGTTGTAGTAGGTTATGGTACTCAGAAGAAGGCCGACCTTACTGGTTCGGTAGCAATTGTTAATGCTGAGGAGATGAAGAAGGTTTCCAACTCCAATATTTCTACAATGCTCGAGGGTAAGGTTGCCGGTGTACAGATTACTTCTGACGGCCAGCCTGGTGCCGACCCTTCTGTGCGCATCCGTGGTATTGGTTCTTTCGGTAGCACATCTCCGCTTTATGTTATCGATGGTGTGCCTATGGGTACTACTATCCGTGACTTTTCTCCTAACGATATCGAGACAATCCAAATTCTTAAGGATGCTTCGGCAGGTGCCATCTATGGTTCACGTGCTGCCAATGGTGTGGTTATCATCACAACGAAGAACGGTAAGAAGGATCAGCCGGTTAAGGTGAATTACTCTGGCTATTTCGGTGCCGACGTTATTCCTGGTGATGTTTACGACATTATGGATGCTGATCAGTATAGCAACTATATAGGTCAGGCTTGTGCCAACTCAGGTACAACACTTCCTGGTGGCTACAAGATGGGCGAGGATGGTCGCTTTCATTTCCAGGACAATACTAATACTGATTGGTTTAAGGAGGTCTTCAAGACTGGTATCCGCCAGAACCACAATGTAGCATTGAGCGGTGGTAGTGCCAATAGCACATATAATGTGTCGCTCGACTATTTCAACCAGAAGGGTACTCTCGAAGGTGCAGGTCCTAACTATGAGCGTTATACAGCTCGTGTGAACAACACTATGGACACTAAGTTCATCAAATTCCGCACAAGCCTTGTGTTCTCTCACTCTAATCAGGACAACATGGGTTTGTCAAACGCAGGTGAGTATGTTCAGGGTCTTTATGGCGACGTGACCAACGTGCTTCGCGGCACATTGCTCATGCAGCCTACTATCAAGGCTTACGACGAGTCTACTTGGGTGCTTGACGATAAGGTGGGTGCAGCCAACAATTATCGCTACGATGCTTATGGTTATGGTGTCTACTATGACAATGTTCATGGTGATATCTCAGCCTCTAACCCGTTGCTTATAAATAATATGTTGCAGCGCAGCACTATTGTTGACCGTTTCGTAGGAACAGCATCTGCAGACGTAGACCTCTTCAAGATGGTTGGTCTTAAATTTAAGAACCACGGCTTGCACTACAACATAAATCTTTCTTACAGCAAGACAGAAGCAAAGGACAAGACATGGATTCCTGCATGGATTCAGTCAAACCGTGTTTATCTCGATAAGTCGAACGAGCGTCTTACCAAGGGCTCACGCAACTACTCTGATGCTCTTATTGAGAACACTCTCGTATATGATGGTCACTTTGGCAAGCACAACCTCAACCTTCTTGGCGGTTTGACCTATGAGGAAGAGAACACCAATCTGCTCACTGGATGGGGCATCAAGTTCACAGAGCCTTACTATCTCCAGCTTCAAAATGCTGCCAACACATATTCAGAGTCATACGAGTTTCGTCACTCGCTCGCTTCATACATCGGCCGTTTGACCTACAACTATGATGAGAAATACCTGCTCTCGGCTGTCGTTCGTCGCGACGGTAGCTCACGTCTTACCAAAGACATCCGTTGGGGTACATTCCCATCAGTATCTTTAGGATGGCGTCTTGACAAAGAGAAGTTCTTCCCCATAAGCAAGAAAATCATCAACATGGCTAAGATTCGTGCCAGCTATGGTGTGCTTGGAAATGAGAACATCGGTGAGTACATGTACATGGCCACAATGAAGCGTAATAACATGACCTATAGCTTCGGCAACAACGTAGTTACTGGTTCTGCTGTTTCAGAGTTCGTGAACAAGAACATCGCTTGGGAGAAGAAGAAGTCAACCAATATTGGTATCGACCTCGCTATGTTCAACAACCGCTTCGAGTTCACAGCTGAGTGGTATAAGAACCGTTCAGAGGATCTTCTCTACGGAGTGCCTGTGCCAACACAGACTGGTGTGGCTAACGCAACTGTTACAATGAATGCTGCTTCAATGGACAACAGCGGTTTCGAGTTCTCGGCAACTTATCGCAACCACGATCATCCGTTCAAGTACGACATTTCTGCCAACATGAGCACATTGAAGAATAAGGTGACATCACTTGGATTCGGCACAACATCTTACATCACTGGTGCTTACGCAACATACGTTGGTCAGGAAATTGGACAGTTCTACGGATGGGTTTATGAGGGTATTGCCCGCACTCAGGACGACCTTAACAACCATGCCACACAGCAGGGAGCCAATGTGGGTGACTGCCTCTACAAGGATATCTCAGGTCCTGACGGCACACCTGATGGCGTTATCGATGCTTACGACCAGACAGTTCTTGGTAGTGGTCTGCCAAAGGTTAACTTCGGTTTGAGTGCACATATGGAATACAAGAATTTCGACTTGAGCATCTCAACCTATGGTGTGCTTAACTATCACGTGAGCGATGATATCTACAACAGCCTTAACTCATGCTACGGCTGGGGTAACAAGGATGTGGCTATGGCAGACGCCAACCGCTTCTCTGCCGACGGCTCTACATATCTCTCAAGCGTGCCACGCACATACGCTGCCAACAAGGCAACATTGGCTTGGAACGACCTCTTCAGCTCTCGCAAGATACAGAATGCAGCCTATTGGAAGATTGCCAACGTGGAGCTTGGCTACAACTTCCCCGACCAGTGGTTCAAGGGACTTGTGAGTGGAGTACGTGTGTATGTTTCTGCTCAGAACCTATACACCTTCACTGGATATAAAGGCTACAATGTTGACTATGCCGGCGGTACCTTCACTCCGGGCTACAACTTCTGCTCATTCCCGAGCGCAAGAAGTTTCATGGCAGGTCTGCACTTCACATTCTAACAAAATAATAACTAATAAACGTAAATCCAATTATGAAACTATATAATTATGCTCTTGCAGCATTTCTTGGTCTGAGCGCAATGTCGCTGACATCTTGCGAGGACAAGTTGGAGCTTACCAACCCCAACCAGCAGACCACTGATAAGTTCACTTCCGACGATCTTGAGGAGTGTGTCATCGCTGCTTACAACCATATACGTATCGAAGGCTCGACAGGTCGTGTGGGCTACACCATCGATCTTACTCGTGGCGACGAGGTGTGGAACGCATCTCAGGTTTGGTACCTTGAGTTCGACAACTACAACGCACCTATCACTAATGATATAGCCGAGTGGCCTTGGCGTGAGGCTTACTACACCATCAACGTGTGCAACTTCATCCTCTCGCGTACTGGTGAAGATGATTCAGCTCTTTCGGAGAGTATGAAGCGTATCAAGGGACAGGCTCTATTCCTCCGCGCTTTCTCTTACTATAACCTTGCAGGTTACTATCAGAACGTGCCACTCATCACCGACTACAACACCTATTCAACACTCGACGGTTTGTATGGCGAGAACAGCACTTATGATAAGGTGCTCGACCAGGTGGAGGCCGACTTCAAGGAGGCTATGACCTTGTTGCCATCACGTGATGAGGGTGGCGAATGGGCTAAGGGGCGTGCCACATGCGGCTCTGCAGCTGGCTATTACGCACGTGCTCTCATGCAGCGTCATAAGTACAGCGAGGCCCTTGCTGTATTGAAAGATATCATCAACAAGAAGTATGGCAAGTATACTCTTATGGCAAACTACGGCGACAACTTCCGCGAGGGTTCAGCTTACGAGAACAATGCCGAGAGCCTCTTCGAGGTGCAATATCTCGACTATGGCACTCAGGGTACAGACGATGAGTGGACTCCAGTCAACACTTCACCTAATGCCACTCAGGGACATGCTGTAGAGTCGAACCTATGTCCCGGACGCTTTGGTGGTTGGGCCGACCTCTCTGCTTCGCCATGGCTCTATCAGCTCTTCAAGGGCGAGCGCACAACAGCAGGCAAGCTTGATCCGCGTCTTTATTGGACACTTTGCACATACGAGAAGGATTGGGAAGGCTTTGAGAACGGCAATGTTGCCTACACTCAGCAGATTACTCCTAAGGACACACTCGTTACAAACAACATCAACGGTGGTATTCCTATTGCAAAATGGACAAATATCCGTACAAATGTTTGCAGTACAGTGGTTACAGGTCTTCACTGTGGTATCAACCTCCGTATGATGCGCTACTCGGATGTTCTGCTCCGTGCTGCCGAGTGCGAGAACGAGGTTAACGGTCCTACACAGCAGGCTATCGATTGGATTAACGAGGTTCGCCATCGTGCAAATCTTGCAAATCTTAAGCTCGCTGACTTCGACAGCAAGGACAAGCTCTTCGAGCAGATTGCCAATGTTGAGCGTCCTAAGGAGTTCGGTTGTGAGTTTGGTCGTGGCTTCGACCTCATCCGTTGGGGATTCTTCTATGACTCAAGTCGTCTGCAGCAGATGAAGGAGCATAGTGTGGTGCGCCTTGGCATTAATTTCTTGCCTACAGATCCAGTTTCTTATTCTGAGATTGGTACTGACGAAAAGGTGATGAGTCCAGTTGACAATTATGTTCAAGGTCATGAGTTCCTGCCTATCTCGCAGAATCTGATGAACAACAACCCGAACCTTGTGGGCAATTCAGCCAACAACTCAACAGACAACACTTCTTATTTCAAGGAGAATGGTTGGACTGTTCATCCGGTTGTTAATCTCAGCAAGTAATCCGGTTGTCATTCTCAATAAATAAGATAGAGAGGTACGGCTTTAAGCTGTACCTCCTATAAACACCTAAATCATAACAATCAATTTTAGCAAATACAATTATGAGACATATAAGCAAATTGGCATCAGTATTCTGCGCCGCCGCTTTGGCAATGACCGCGCTTACTGGATGCGAGGGCAGCGACATCTTTAGCATTAATGGTCCTGATTGGATTTCAGAGCGCGCTGACTCTATAGCTAACGCCGGCAAGGGCGAGGCTCCAAAGATTTCACCTACAACACTTGGCAATAAAGATTGCTCATCGGCATGGTGGGAAGCACATCTCGACCAGGACATCAAGATAGAGAGCAATAAGGTTTACACCACAACCTTCACCAACTACACTTCTGGAGCCAACAACTGGAACAACTATGTGGTTGTGCTCCGCAAGTCTGACAAGACAGAGTATTGCTGCCTCCGTTCCGACGACTATGGATGGGGCGACAGCTATGCTTCATGCACTCACTCCAACACCGCTTCTGGTGACTGGGCAGGATGGCTTGCTCAGATGAATGGTGCCAAGGTGACAGTAACAGTCACCAACTATGGCGACAATACTTGCGACGTTTTGGCTGACGTGGTAGGCACAGAAGGCTTGGTTTCTCAGCAGAAATATACTGGCATTCCGGTTGAGTCTGCCGACCTTTATCTTGATTTCACCGTTGACGGAAACTGCTACGTGTTCGACAAGGAAGAGGTTGACGTTACAGATGCTGTTGACCAGCAGCCTGTTTCTATGGTACTCACAAATGTTCCTGCCGAGGTGAATATTGGTACCGATCTTAATGATTTCACATCGCAGATTAAGGCTCAAGTAACCTACGACGGTGGAACTGTGAAGGAAGTTGCTTCAAGCGACCTCTCATTCATGGTTGTTCCCGACTTTAATTCTCTTGGCGACAAGTACATTGTTGCTACTCTCAGCAAGACACTCCTCAACAAGCAGGCTGACAAGACCATCAACGCAAGTGCTGTCTTCAAGGTTGTCGATACTCCCGTTGCCGTTGAGGTTGTAAGCAAGCCAAAGCACACCAACTACTATATCTACAACTCAAGTGCAATACTTGGTGTGGAGCGCACATTGACTTTCGATACTGAGGGTCTTGAGGTGAAGGGTACTTATCAGGACGGACGTACAGAGATTATTGAAAACTCTAAGCTCACATTCTCTACTGTTCCCGCAACAGTTGGTGAGCACAAGGTTGTGATTACAGCCAACGGAGGCAAGACTGCTGAGGTTACAGTTAAGGTGAACGAGTCGAAGGTGACAGCCGTTACTCCAGAGCCTACTTCACTTGGCGCAGAGGATTGTTCAGCTGCGTTTTGGTCAGTATGTACCGACGATATAAATGTTCCGGCTGGAGCAACACGCGAGTTCAACTTCACTAACTATACTTCAGGTGCAGGCAACTGGAACAACTACGTAGTTATCCTACGTGATGCAGCCAAGACAGCACCTGAATATGGTGTGGTACGTGCCGATAACTACGGTTGGGGCAATGGCTACGAAGCATGCAAGGCTATTGGCACACAGCTTGATTCATACGCCGACTGGGCATCATGGCTCGCAGCTATGAACGGAGCAAAGGTTAAAATCTACGTCACCAACTGCAACAACGGTACTGCCGACATTCAGGCTATTGTGACAGGCACCGACGGCACAGAGACCTATCAGTCTTACCTTGGCATCAACACGATCAATCCGAGCGACCTCTATGTGTCTTTCACCGTTGACGGAAGCCACCTCGTGTTTGGTTCGGCTGCTGCAAAAGTAAGAAGACATAAGTAGTAAATATCATAAAGCCCCACCTTCGGCCCCTCCCTATGGGGGGAAGGCTGGGGTGGGGCATTCTCAATTTATCCATAAATATGAAAAATCTATTACTCCCAATATTTGCCCTCTCGGCTCTGTCAGCCACGGCACAGACCCAGCTGAGCGACGCTGACCTTATGGGTGCTTACAGCTCACGCCAGTACAACAAGCGTGTTGTTTGCCACGACCCTTCTATCGTGATTGATGATATTTCTAATCCTTCCTCGCCCACATATTATATATATGGCTCACATTTAGGCAAGGGCAAGACCACATCTGAGCTGAATTATCAAGATTGGACTGTGTTTAAGGCAGATGAGGGCAACGCAACCGCCACCAACAGTCTGTTCTGCAACATAAACGGAACCCTTGTAAACTATTCCAATGCCTACAGCACCCACGCCATAACATCAGTTAAGAACTATATTGGCAATACTGTCACCTTTGGTAATTTCGATGCTCACGGTTGGCAGAAGAAGGGAAACACCGTAAAGGGAATGCAATGGGCACCCGATGTAATCTACAACAAGACGATGAAGAAGTGGTGCATGTACATGAGTCTGAATGGCGACAATTGGTGTTCAAGCATTGTCTGCTTCACAAGCGACAATATCGAGGGACCGTGGAAATATCAGGGTCCGGTGGTGTTCTCTGGTTTCCTTGGCAAATACGCCCACAACTCCTATGCTGCCGCTGAGGATTGGAAGAACACGGATTTTGCAATAGCTACTGGAGATACTTCTTTGCCACAGCGTTATAACGTGGGTGACAAGTGGGGCTCGTTCTGGCCCAACTGTATCGACCCGTGTGTGTTCTACGATGATGATGATAATCTTTGGATGAGCTACGGCTCATGGTCGGGTGGCATTTTCATGATTAAGCTTGACAAGAGCAACGGCTTGCGCGATTATACTTACACCTTCCCGTATGAGGTGAACGGCAAGGCTGCTACTCCTGGTTCTGCAAGTGCCAACACCACAAGCGACCCTTACTTCGGCAAGAAGATAGCTGGCGGCTACTACGTGTCGGGCGAGGCAAGCTATATAGAGAAGATAGGCTCTCACTATTTTCTCTTCATGAGCTACGGTGGATTGACAAGTACAGGTGGTTATCAGATGCGTGTGTTCCGCTCGGACAATCCTCAGGGACCATACGTCGACTGCAACGGTACATCAGCAATATTCAACCGCTATCTCATGAACTACAGCTCTACCACAGCCGACAATCGTGGCGTGTTGCTCTTTGGCGGCTACAAGTGGGACCCTATGTCGGGTGCTGAGATTGCCCAAGGTCACAACTCTGCCTTCACCGACAAGCAAGGCCGCTCGTTTGTGGTCTATCATTCCCGCTTCAGCAACGGTGGCGAGGGTCATGAGGTGCGTGTTCATCAACTTTTCCTCAACGATGAGGGTTGGATTATGGCAGCACCGTTTGAATTTGACGGTGAGGCTATTACCAACAATGATATTGCAACAAAGGCTTCCATCGCTGATAGCGAGATAGCCGGCGACTACCAGTTCCTTCGTCATGAATATGGACAGAACACAGCGGGCAAGGCTTTTGAGACTCCCGTAAACATCCGTCTCAATGCCGACGGCACAATCTCTGGTGCCGAGGAAGGCTCTTGGCAGCGCACAGCAGGCACCGACTTCATCAACCTCACCATAGATGGAGTTGTCTATCGTGGAGTGCTTGTTCGTCAGACCATCGATTATACCAACATTCCCGCCATTGCCATCTCTGCTCTCTCTTCGTCAAGTGGCTCTACTACAATGGGTCAGAAGTCTTACACCAAGCAGCAGGAGGTATGGGCTGTCAAGGCTGACGCCAAGGCTGCCATCAAATATACAGTCAATAAGATAGCCCTTCCCTTCGACGACGGTACTGTTCTTGAAGAGGCCCCAGTATTGCCTACTGAGGGCAAGCTTGGCACCAACATCTATTGGACTTCAAGCGATGAGTCGGTTCTTACTGCCGACGGCAAGGTGAGAGGTCAGGGCGAGGTGACCATGACCATGACCGTGGCAAAGGACAACTATGCATACTCCAAGGACTATACGGTTGTTGTTGAGGCTGAAGCCGAGGAAGAGTCTCCCATCTATTATCCTGAGTCGATGCAGAAGAACACCTCGGCTACATGGTGGACCAACTTCTCTACCAAGTACTTCACTTTGAAGAAGGGTGGCAAGGCTGAGCTTAAGTTCTACAATTACAGCAACAAGCAGGCAAATTGGAACAACTGGTGTCTTGTGGCTGCCAATGCCGAGCGTGGTGCTGCCGGTTATGCCGAGCATTTCGTGCTTCGCAACGACAATTACGGATGGTTTACCACTGCTGGTGGCAATACTGCCGACAACTCTTCCAACGTCGACTTCACTCTCAGCAGCGACTACAACTGGGATACTTTTGTCGACGACATGAACGGTTCGTTGGTTGATATGAAGGTCGAATTCACCTCAGGCAATGTGGTTAAGATGACTTCTATCATCACCACAACCGACAAGAAGGTTTACAACTACTCGTTCAGCATGAAGCTCACCGAGAGTCAGAGCAGCGTTGTTCTATTCTTTGTCAACGAAGGCTCGTATATTGATGGCTCAAGCATCTCGACTGGTATCGACGCTCCGTTCATCATCACCAAGAAGGCTGAGAGCGATGGCAAGTGGTATAATCTCAACGGTCAGCAGGTTGACCGCTCTTACAAGGGTATCGTTGTGGTTAACGGACGCAAGTTTTTCAACAGGTAACTATATATAATAAGGTGGGTACGGCTCGAAGCCGTACCTGCTACAGACTTTCTCCGCATAATAACTATTTGATATGAATTTCAGTAATTACTTATTAGGAGCAGTGGCTCTCGCCGCTGTCCCATTCGTAAATATTGCCCATGCTCAAGCGCAGACAACTCCTCTTGCCGTTGACACTCCGATGGTGCACGACCCCGTAATGGCTTTTGAAGACGGCAAGTATTATCTCTACTGCACAGGTCATGGCATCACGCAGATGACTTCTACTGATCGTCGCCATTGGACGATAAAGCCTGAAGGCGTTTTGCCAAACAACAAGATTCCTGCATGGACCCGCGACAGTGTCCCTGGATTTGAAACTCATATTTGGGCTCCCGATGTGATAAAGTATCGTGGCAAGTGGTATCTCACTTACTCTTGCTCCACATTCGGTAAGAACACGTCGGCTATAGGTCTGCTCAGCAATACCTCGCTTGCCAATGCCGACGGATGGAAGGACGAGGGGTGTGTGGTTGCCTCAAAGGACAACCGTGACAACTGGAACGCCATCGACCCAAACATCATCATCGACAAGAAAGGCAATCCGTGGATGACATGGGGGTCGTTCTGGGATGGCATTCAGATGGTTCAGCTCGACCGCACTATGCATGTGAGGCGTGGAGCAAAGCCCGTGACTATAGCTCGCCGTCATGCTGAGGGCGACACTGCTGCCGAGCCAAATCCCACATCTCAGTTTGCCGGAACCAACGCCATTGAGGCTCCGTTCATTATGCAGCACGGAAGCTATTACTATCTGTTTGTGAGCTGGGACTACTGTTGTCGCGGCTCTAAGAGCAACTATCGTGTGGCTGTGGGCAGAAGCAAGAAGGTGGATGGTCCTTATTTCGACCGCAACGGCAAGGACATGAGACAAGGTGGCGGTACAATTTTCATCAAAGGTGACAAGCGCGAGTTTGAGGCCGCAGGTCATTGCTCGGCCTATTCCTTCGCCGACGGCGACTGGTTTGTGTGTCATGGCTACAGTATGCAGAAGAATGGTGCTCCATTGCTCATCCAAAAGAAAATAACGTGGACAGCCGATGGCTGGCCAATGCTTTAACTTATACAAATAAAGAAATAAACTTTAACTTATTCCATAACAGAAAAGTATTTTAACTTATAAAAATCATAAAACAAGATAATGAAACGTAACAATATTATCCTTTCCGCATTGCTTGCTTCTTCACTCGCAGCCAACGCCCAAGTTAAAATAAACGTTGACGCTTCCAACCCTGGCGTCAAGGTGTCGCCTAATCTCTACGGTATCTTCTTCGAGGACATTAACCATGCTGCCGACGGCGGACTCTATGCCGAGCTTATCAGCAACCGCTCTTTCGAGGACAGCGACACAGCTATTCCCACATGGCGCACAACTGCTGCCAAAGGTGCTACTATCTCCACTCAACTCGTGAGCAAGGCTCTGCTCAACAACGCTCAGGGCAAGGCTCTGCAAGTGATAGTGGCTGCAACTTCCTCTGCCACAGCCTCTGTTGTCAACGAAGGCTTCTGGGGCATCAACTCCGTGCAGGGCAGAACCTACAAGCTATCGTTCTGGGCTATGGGCAAATACAAGGGTGGCATGAAGGCGCGTCTTGTTAGTGCCGACGGCAAGACTGTTTATGCAGAGACTGCTGTTGATGGAGCAGTAGGCAAGAAGTGGACAAAATATTCTGCCGAACTCACAGCCAACGCCAACGACCCCAAGGCGCAGTTTGAGCTTGTGCTCGACGGCAAGGGCACTGTGACCTTGGACGTTGTGAGTCTTTTCCCTCCAACATTCAAGAACCGTCCAAACGGTCTGCGTCCCGACCTCGCACAACTTCTCTATAACATTCACCCCAAGTTCGTGCGCTTCCCAGGAGGTTGCTACGTTGAGGGACAAGAGTCGCCAGAGAATGCCTTCCATTGGGAAAAGACCATCGGTCCTATCGAGGAACGCCCCGGTCATAAGAACGTGAACTGGCGTTACCGCACAAGCGACGGCATGGGTTTCGACGAATATCTTCAGCTTGCCGAGGACCTCAACGCCAAGCCTCTCTATGTGGTTAACGTGGGCTTGTGGCATGGTGGCATGACTCCCGTCGACAGTATCCAGCCTTGGATAGACGAGTGTATGAATGCTTTGGAATATGCCAACGGTCCCGTCACATCCAAGTATGGTGCTTTGCGTGCCAAGAATGGTCATCCGGAGCCATACAATATTGAGTATCTTGAGATTGGCAACGAGAACAACCAACCCGACCCTGCCTTGCAGAGCGACCACTACTACGAGCGTTTCAAAAAGTTCAAGGATGCCGTGCTTGCCAAATATCCCAACATGCACCTTATAGGTAATGTGGTGGCATGGGGCGACGACAATCCTACATGGGACAGCCAGGAGAGCGTGGAGCTGCTCGACGAGCACTACTATCGCAATCCGGCTTGGTTTGCCGAGAACTTCCGCAAATATGACAACTACAATCGCAAGGGCTCGGAGATTTACGTAGGCGAATATGCTGTCACACAAGGTTTTGGCAATATGGGTTCGCTTGATGCTGCTCTTGGCGAGGCTGTGTATATGATGGGCATCGAGAACAATAGCGACATCGTGACTATGGCCTCTTACGCTCCAATTTTTGCCAATCTCAACGACCGCATGTGGGCTCCCGACATGATTCAGTTCACTTCGGACAAGGTGTTTGGCACTCCCTCTTACTATGTGCAGAATGTTATGGCAAACAACGTTGGCACTCGTGTGCTCAATGTCAAGCAGGAGTCTCCATACACTTATGGCGAAGCACAAGTGAAGCCGGCTGTATGTCGTGTGGGCATGGGCACATGGGCAACCCAGGCTTCGTTTGAGGACAAAGGTTTTACCGATGCTGATGGCAAGGCTCTGCCTATGACTCTTAAGGAACTTCCCACCGACGTGCATGGCGACTGGAAAGCAGAGGGTGGAGTGATAAAGCAGACTTCGAATGGCGAGAGCTGCATACGTCTCAATCCGGGCGAGATTGCCGCTGATGGCTATATATATAAGGTGAGAGCGCGTAAGGATTCAGGCAACGAGGGCTTCATGATCATCTTCAATTATGTAGACGAGAAGAATTACTGTTGGCTCAATCTCGGCGGATGGAACAACACTCAGCACGGCATAGAACAGATTGTGGACGGTGCAAAGGGTCAGGCAGCCACAGTGTCGGGCCAGATAGAGGCAGGCCGTTGGTATGACATCGAGCTTAAGGTTGTGGGCGACAGCGTCTATGCAAGTCTTGACGGCAAGCAGGTATTTGCCACAAAGCTTCGCGCCAATACTCTGCCGGGCGTGTTCTCTACGGCCACTCTCGACGAGCAGACTGGTGA
Organism: Prevotella sp.; assembly: GCA_052273435.1. GTDB lineage: Bacteria > Bacteroidota > Bacteroidia > Bacteroidales > Bacteroidaceae > Prevotella. Next base: position 654 of record DAVZIG010000019.1, on the reverse strand, counting down.
GGTGATTCTTAAGGTTGCCAACACAAGCAGCGAGAACACAACTGCCGATATACGTCTGCAAGGCAAGTCAATATCTACTGGCAAGCTGATTCGTCTCGCCGCAAAGAACGGTAAGGAGGAGAATACGATCGACAATCCGACTAACATCTATCCTACGGAAACGTTTGTGACAACATCTTCAAACGGTGCTGTGGTGGAGATTCCGGCAAATTCGTTGAGTATCTTTAGATTGAAATAACTCAAGTTTTGGATTTAGATTTCTGGCAGTCATAGCGTAGGCTCTAAGTGCCGCAAGTCTTTTATCGCAAAGAACGGAAGCAACACCAATATATGGAACACTAGAAGGTTCGTGAGCTGGCAGTTGGCACGCTTCATGCCATCGAGGCTGCGACAGTCCAGGTTAACATTATCAAGTAGGTGAGTAAAGGTGTCCATAACGACATTACGACGTTTTTTACTGAAAAAGTTGCGGATTTCTGATGGTATATTTGTACGCTTTGCGTAAGCGTATCCGCGATGCTAGTATATACACGTCAAAAAAATATCGCTCAAGTTTTTATTCTTGAGCGATATTTTTTTTGTACGCTCGGCATGAGCATTATCTAACGGGTGCAAGTCCCGAGTAAGCCCTAATAGCGGGAATTACATAGCCAA
>DAVZIG010000018.1:0-30879 GCA_052273435.1 Prevotella sp. | reverse complement strand
CCTTCTTCTGTGTGGCACCGAAAGCCGTTACCACAACGTCGCCAAGCTGCTTGGCATCCTCCTTAAGAGTGATTGAGAAGACTGTCTTGCCCTTCATCTGCACTTCCTGCGACTGATAGCCGAGGTAAGAGACAACGAGCACGTCCTTGGTGTTGGTCACGTCGAGCATGAACTTACCGTCCGCGTCGGTTACTGTGCCTTTCTTGGGGTTGCTCTTCAAAACAACGGATGCACCTATTACGGTCTCACCGTTTTCGTCAAGCACAAGACCGGTAATTTTCTGATGCTTAGCCTGCTGTGCGGCGAATGCAACGTTCTCGGTCTTAGGCTTCAGCAAACTTGCGACATCAGCTGTGTTTCTGCTAATGGTGTTGTCAGCAGCAAAAGCTGATATAGGCAGCAGTACGGCTGCTCCTATGATACCACTTCCAATGCTGATTTTTTGTTTGTTTTGCATAAGTAGTAAGTAATTAATATGAATGATTACACCCGTCACCGGATGCGTTAAGATTTAATTCTAAATGGTTTGTAATATTCGGTTTGCGTCTGTTAAATGGCGTGATTCTTCATATATACGCATGCAAAATTATATAATATTAATTAATTGACAAAGAAAAAATTTAAAAAAATGATAATCAATTGTATTTTGTGTATAAAATCAAAATAGTAGACAATCTTCAATAAAAGTGTTAGAAAGACATTTTTAATAGGTTAAAATATTTATAAGTACTACCTGAGTTCGGGATAAGAATTTAGATTGTTAAACATTTAGTGTTGAGTATTCCAAATTCGTCATTTTTCCCCCTGTACAGAGAAAAAAATATCCCTGTCGAGGACGTAAATTTTTATGTTTGTTTTACGCTTGCAAAGTTAAAGCATTTCCATGAGTTATGCAATAATTGTCCCGAAGTAGCAAGCCATTTGTCCCGAAGGAAAAAATTGCACCCTTATATACGTGCAATAAAAAAATAGTGTGGTGCAATAAAAAAGAGCGGGGTGCAATCGCTGCAGCCCGCTCTTAATAATTAGAGAGTTATAAAAAATTAAGTTCTTTTTTTGGACTATATTGGGAGGAAGCGGAATAATTTTTCTTTTCTTAATTCTCGATATCCATTCCTCAATTCCCAATTATATTTTATTCAGCAGCCTGAATCTGCTCAATAATCTTCATACCCTCGTCCACAGCCTTCATGTTGAGAGGAATGAGACCGTGGTGGCGTTCGGGCAGAGTCTTGAAGAGAGCCTTGTTGAGACCTTCGGTGCTCACGATGGGGCAAACCTTGAGAAGTCCGCCAAGCACAATCATGTTGAACACCTTCGAGTTCTTCAGTTCGGCAGCCTTGTCCATAGCGTCGATGCGATACACATTGATATCCTTTCGCGTGGGAGGATTGATGATGCCGAAACCATCGTATATGAGAATGCCACCCTTCTTGATTTTGGGCTCAAACTTATCGAGCGACGGCTGGTTGAGCACGATAGCCACGTCGTAGTGGCTGAGGATAGGCGAGGAGATGCGCTCTTCGCTCACGATAACAGTAACGTTGGCTGTGCCACCGCGCTGCTCAGGTCCGTAAGCAGGCATCCATGTCACCTCTTTATCTTCCATTAGTCCGGAGTAGGCAAGAATCTTGCCCATAGAGAGCACGCCCTGTCCTCCGAAACCTGCTATAATAATCTCTGCTTTCATAGGTTTGTCGTGTCTTTTAAGTCACCCTTTGGGTACTGTTTGAACATGTTCTCTTCCATCCACTTGTTGGCATTCACTGGCGACATCTTCCAACCGCTGTTGCAGGTGGCAACGATTTCTACCAATGATGAGCCTTTGCCCTCCATCGATGCTGTGAACGCCTTCTTAATAGCGGCTTTAGCCTTGCGTATCGAAGCCACGTTCTCAACGCTTTGGCGTGACACGAAGCAAGTGCCAGGCAATGTCACAGCAACCTCGCTGAGGTTGAGTGGCCATCCGTGCAGCTTAGGCTCGCGGCCATAAGGACATGTTGAAGTCTTCTGTCCGATAAGAGTAGTAGGAGCCATCTGTCCACCAGTCATGCCATAAATGGCGTTGTTGATGAAGATGAGCGTTATATTCTCTCCACGGTTGAGGGCGTGGATGCTCTCGGCTGTACCGATGCAAGCCATGTCGCCGTCACCTTGATAAGTGAATACCAGACGATCAGGCCACAGACGCTTGATGGCAGTGGCACAGGCTGGAGCGCGTCCATGTGCGGCTTCCTGCCAGTCGATGTCGATATAATTGTATGCAAACACTGCGCAGCCAACAGGGCTTACGCCAACAGCCTTGTCCTGCATACCCATTTCCTCAATTACTTCAGCCACGAGTTTGTGAACCATACCGTGGGAGCAGCCTGCACAGTAGTGCATGTGGGTGTCGTTGAGAAGGTCCGGTTTCTTGTAGACCAGGTTCTCAGGTGATATTATATCGTTCATACCAATTTCTCCTTTAATACATTAACCATTTCCTCCGGCTCTGGCACAATACCGCCGAGACGTCCGTAGTGTTCTACTGGCACACTGCCGTTGATAGCGAGTCGCACGTCCTCAACCATCTGTCCTGCATTGATTTCTGCCACAAGAATGCCTTTTACCTTCTTTGCGGCAGCCTCAATCTCCTTGGTCGGGAACGGCCAAAGTGTGATAGGACGCAACAGTCCCACCTTGATGCCTTGCTTGCGGGCAAGCTCGATAGTCTTCTCGGCAATGCGGGCTGCACTACCGAAAGCCACAATCATGTAGTCGGCATCGTCCATGAACTTGGTTTCGTAGCGCACCTCATTCTCGCGTATGGTCTTGTACTTCTCTTGCAGATGGATGTTGCGCACCTCCATAATCTCCGACTTAAGCTCAAGCGAAGTGATGACATTGCGCTTGCGTCCGCCACGGCAACCAGTTGAAGCCCACGGGCACTCCTTGAGAATCTCCTCCTCTGTGCGACGAGGCTTGATAGGCGGCAACACCACCTTCTCCATCATCTGTCCGATGACACCATCGCTGAGAATCATAACCGGAGTGCGGTACTTGAATGCGAGTGTGAATGAAAGGTCAACAAAGTCGGCCATTTCCTGCACCGAGTTAGGTGCGAGCACAATGACATAGTAGTCGCCATTGCCGCCACCACGTGTGGCCTGGAAATAGTCGCTCTGCGATGGTTGGATAGTTCCCAATCCAGGACCTCCGCGCTGCACGTTAACGATAAGGCCCGGCACTTCGGCTCCAGCCATATAGCTGATGCCCTCCTGCATGAGCGACACGCCAGGGCTTGAAGATGATGTCATAACCTTCTTGCCGGCACCGCCGCCGCCATAGACCATGTTGATAGAAGCCACTTCGCTCTCTGCCTGCACCACAACCATGCCTGTGGTCTCCCACGGCTTTAGTTCGGCGAGTGTTTCAATGACCTCGGTTTGTGGAGTGATAGGATAACCGAAGTATCCGTCTACACCACAGCGAATGGCAGCGTGCGCAAGGGCCTCGTTGCCTTTCATAAGTTTAACTTCTTGTTCTGCCATAGTGATTAGTCCTCCATCTTTTTACGGTAAACGGTTATACATCCGTCCGGACAAACGATTCCGCATGAAGCGCAACCGATACAGTCGTCAGGATGCACTGCCATAGCATAGCGGTAGCCGTGCACATTGACGGCCTTTTCAGCTAAGGCAATAACTTGTTTGGGGCAAGCCACCACACACAGGGAGCAACCCTTGCAGCGGTCGGTGTTAACCACGATGGCACCTTTGATTTTTCCCATAATGATTGTATTTAGAAATAAGGGTTTAAAGTTGTTTTTATAGGCTTACATTACCGTTAGGGATTATACATATCTTTGCAGCGGTAGGCAAGAATATCGTCGAGCATACGCTTTGCCTCCACAGCAGGCGACTCAGGGTCGAGGGCTATGGCCTCAAGATAGTTGTCGAGAGCATGTTGCCAGTCGCCCTGCCGCCTGTACTCGTTGCCGAGTTTATAGTATTCTTCAGCTGTCATACCTTATTTATAGTATTCCTTCTTTCCTGCAGCCAGCGTGTTCTTCATCAGCGAGCAGATGGTCATCGGGCCAACGCCTCCCGGTACAGGAGTGATAAACGAACATTTGGGAGCCACTTCATCAAACTTCACGTCGCCGTTGAGTCGGAATCCGCTCTTGCGCGAAATGTCGGGCACACGTGTAGTACCAACATCGATGACTACGGCACCCTCTTTCACCATGTCGGCTGTAAGAAAGTCGGGTTTGCCTATTGCGGCGATGATGATGTCGGCATCAAGACATTCTTTTTTAATGTCGCTTGTGTGCGAATGGCACACAGTGACAGTAGAGTCGCCATACTGCTTCTGCATCATGAGCTGAGCTATAGGCTTGCCTACGATGTTGCTGCGTCCGAGCACCACGCATTTCTTGCCCGAAGTCGTGATGTTGTAGCGCTTGAGCAGAGTGATGATGCCAAGCGGAGTGGCTGAAATGAAGCAAGGCAAGCCAATCGCCATGCGTCCGACGTTGATGGGATGGAAGCCATCGACATCCTTCCGGTAGTCGATAGCCTCGATGATCTTCTGTTCGTCGATATGCTTAGGCAATGGGAGTTGCACTATGAATCCGTCAATATCCTCGTCGCTGTTGAGACGGTCGACACAGGCGAGCAGTTCCTCCTCGGTTACGTCAGCCTCGTAGCGAATAAGTGTAGACTTGAATCCACACTTCTCGCATGCCAACACCTTGTTCTTGACATAGGTTTCCGAACCTCCGTCGTGGCCCACGAGCACGGCAGCCAAGTGAGGCTGTTTGCCGCCAGCCGCAATAATTGCCTTCACCTCTTGGGCGATTTCAGCCTTGATGGCTTCGGCAGTTGCTTTTCCGTCTATCAGTTGCATATTGTTGAATTATGTTGTTTACATTTTGGGCATGCCCGGCATACCTTTCATTTTGCTCATCATTCCCGCCATCTTAGCCATGTTGGTGCCAGTCACAAGCTTCATCATCTTGCGTGTCTGGTCGAACTGCTTGATGAGGCGGTTCACCTCCTGTATGTTTGTGCCGCTACCCTTGGCGATGCGCATGCGGCGGCTCTGGTTGAGTATTTCGGGGTTGGTGCGCTCCTTTGGAGTCATACTCTTGATGATGGCCTCGATGCCCTTGAAGGCGTTGTCGTCGATGTCGACATCCTTGATGGCCTTGCCTACGCCAGGAATCATGGCGGCGAGGTCCTTGAGGTTACCCATCTTCTTGATTTGCTCAATCTGTCCGAGGAAGTCGTTGAAGTCAAATTTGTTCTTCTGTATTTTCTTCTGCAAGCGGCGAGCCTCTTCCTCGTCAAACTGCTCTTGTGCACGCTCAACGAGACTTACGATATCACCCATGCCGAGGATACGGTCGGCCATACGTGATGGGTGGAACACGTCCACAGCCTCCATCTTCTCGCCGGTACCCACAAACTTAATAGGCTTGGTAACGACAGTGCGTATTGACAAAGCAGCACCACCACGTGTGTCGCCGTCGAGCTTCGTGAGCACCACTCCGTCGAAGTCAAGACGGTCGTTGAATTCCTTAGCTGTGTTCACAGCGTCCTGTCCAGTCATTGAGTCAACGACAAACAGAGTCTCGTCGGGGTTGATGGCATTCTTGAGATTAGAAATCTCATTCATCATTTCCTCGTCAACGGCAAGACGTCCGGCGGTATCTACGATAACCACATCGTTGCCCTTGGCCTTAGCCTCGCGTATGGCGTTGTTGGCAATGGCGATCACGTCCTTGCTGTCAGGCTCTGAATATACAGGAACTCCAACTTGCTCGCCTACAACCTTGAGCTGCTCGATGGCAGCCGGACGATAAACGTCGCAAGCTACGAGCAATGGCTTCTTATGCTGCTTGTTCTTGAGCATGTTGGCAAGCTTGCCCGAGAATGTGGTCTTACCCGAACCCTGCAGGCCGCTCATAAGTATGATGGCAGGCTTGCTCTTGAGGTGAAGCTCAGCAGCCTCGCCACCCATAAGGTCGGCAAGCTCGTCGTGTACGATTTTCACCATGAGTTGGCTTGGCTTCACAGCCGTGAGCACATTCATGCCGAGAGCCTTTTTCTTTACTGTGTCGGTGAACGTCTTTGCCACCTTATAGTTTACGTCGGCGTCAAGCAACGCACGTCTAACATCCTTCAGGGTTTCAGCAACGTTAATTTCTGTGATTTTGCCTTCACCTTTGAGAATTTTGAAACTGCGTTCCAGTCTGTCGCTTAAATTTTCGAACATATATGTTTTCTTATTTGAGTTTTTTTATTCCTTTGATTACTTATATTGCAAAAGTAAACAAAAAATAACGACAATACCGCTTTCAAAGCGTGTATTTAATTTATTTTATAATACTTTTCTGCAAAAATGCGCATAACAGTATAGTTTGTGCAGATGAACTTTGTTGTTGTGTGCTACTTGATGTAGAACTTTCCGTTGTCGGAGCAAATTATTTCCTCAAGCATCAGGTATCTCAGAGCGTTGTTGAATATCTCGCGATGCTGTGTTGTCAGCAGTAGCTCGCTGATAGTGTGGTGTTCGTGGTCGGCAAGTATGTTGAGTATTTTCTGCCTTACTTCGCGTTCTTCGTTCTCCTTGTCGCTTGAGCTTCTGTTGCTGATGCACACGTCGCATTGTCCGCATTCGTGGGTGTCCTCTTCGCCGAAATAGCGTAGCAGTTGTTGGCTGCGGCATACTGTATCATTCATGGCGTAGTTTACCATGGCTTTAATTCGGTTGGCAAACTGCTCCTTGCGCTCCTCGTATACCGAAGGAGGAATGACGAGGTCGTCGGTCAACACACGGTCGCGTGTGTAGGTGACGAGGGGTATTGAGCGTTGTGGTATGAAACTTATGATGTGGCGTTGGCTTAGGCTCTTTAATATAAGGTATACCTCCTGCTTGTTGAGTCCGGTGATTTGAGCCAGTCGGCTTTCGTCAATGTAGCGGTAGTCAACAAACAATCCGCTGTATTCGCGCATGGCGGCCGCAATGAGTGTTTCCTCGTTGGGAGTCATGCTTTGCAGCATGTATAGTTGGTCGCGCTCAAGTATGAACCGCATTCGTGTGCGTGAGTCAGGTTCCGTCTCATATTCTATGTATCCGGCGCGAGCAAGAATCTTAAGAGCCGAGTTGGCTATCGTTGGAAAATGATGGAACGAGCGGCAGAAACGGTCGAGGTCGAGTGCGAAGGTATGACCGTAGCCTGAGCCTACGGCTATCTGATAGAAATAGGCAATGTGGTCGTAAACCTTGGCAATAGTCTCCTTGTCGGGAAATTCTTCGGTTATACGCTTTTCGAGTTTGCTTTTGTCGCTGTTGTTGTACAGCAGCACAGCATACGCCTTCTCACCGTCGCGTCCGGCTCTGCCAGCTTCCTGGAAATAGGCTTCTATGGAGTTTGGGCAGTCGATATGTATGACAATGCGCACATCTGGTTTGTCGATACCCATTCCGAAGGCGTTGGTAGCCACCATCACCCTCTTCTTGTCGTCGTGCCAAGCCTTCTGTCGTTCGTCCTTGGTTGTGTGGTCGAGTCCGGCATGATAGAATGTTGAGCTAATGTTGTTCTTCTCTAAGAGTTCGCACACCTCTTTTGTGTGTCGCCGGCTTCTCACGTATACAATCGCGCTTCCGCTCATCGAGTTGAGGATATGCAGCAGTTCGTCGGCTTTATTGCTCGTTGTTCTTACCACATAAGCGAGATTCTTGCGCTCGAAGCTCATTCGAAACACGTTCTTCTGCTCAAATCCCAACCTCTCCTGTATGTCGTCGATCACTTGAGGAGTGGCTGTGGCGGTGAGTGCAAGTAGTGGCACTCCTGGCTTCAGTTGCCGTATGTCGCTGATGTGTAGATAAGAAGGTCGGAAGTCGTAGCCCCATTGCGAGATGCAGTGAGCCTCGTCTACGGTGATAAAACTCACCTTCATGTGCTCAAGTTTTGTCTTGAATATGTCGCTTCCTATGCGCTCCGGCGATACATATAGCAATTTGGTGTTGCCAAGAATGCAGTTGTCGAGAGCCGCCACTATCTCGCGGCGCGACATGCCCGAATATATAGCGGCGGCTATCACTCCCTTGCGTCGCAGGTGTTCCACCTGGTCCTTCATCAATGCAATGAGAGGTGTGATGACAATGCATACCCCCTCCATGGCAAGTGCAGGCACCTGAAAGGTGAGCGACTTGCCGCCACCCGTAGGCATCAGTCCAAGAGTGTCCTTGCCATCAGCTATGCTGCCGATGATGTCTTCCTGTATTCCGCGAAAGCTGGGATATCCCCATATTTCGTGTAGGATTTTGAGGTATTGTTGGTTGGACATGAGATTGTAACAATTGTCATTTTTCTATCTGCAGAGTTTTAGTCCTCTTCCTCAGTCGGTCGGATATCCTCTATCTGCAGTTGCACCATGTTGCGTTTGAACACATTGTCCTCGATAGTGTAGGCAATGTCGAAGCTGCGTTTCGACTTTATGTAGCGAGCCGACGCGCTTTGTCCGAAGGCAATGCCGTTGACAACGTTGCTCGACTTTGAGTCTACAAGTTCGAGTTTTATGTGTTCCTGCTCTCTGCCCACCACTTTGCTTGTGCCATAGTCGTAGACATTGGTTGTGCAGAATAGTGGCTTCGGGTTGCATGGGCCGAAGGGTGCAAAGCGTTTCAGGTCGTTGTGTAGCTTCTTGGTGATGTCGCGGAAGTCGATTTCGGCGTCGATGTCGAGCATAGCCTCGGTTTGTTCAGGCTGTATATGTTGGTCGACATAAGCTTGGAATCTCTTTCTGAACTCCTGTATGTCGTTCCATTTCAGTGTAAGTCCTGCGGCATATGTATGGCCACCGAAGTTCACGAGCAAGTCGCGGCAACTCTTTATAGCCGAGTAGACGTCGAATCCCGTCACGCTTCGTGCAGAGCCAGTGGCAAAGTCGCCGTCGCGTGTGAGCACCACAGTTGGTCGGAAATATATTTCAGTAAGACGTGATGCAACGATGCCTATCACGCCTTTCTTCCAATTCTCGTCGTATAGGACTATCGACGAGCGGTGGCATTGGCTTTCGAGTCTCGACACTATATGATTGGCCTCCTCTGTCATCTGTTTGTCGATGTCCTTGCGCTGCTCGTTGTAGCAGTCGATATGCTTGGCTTTTCTCAGTGCTCCCGAGAAATCTTTGTCGACAAGCAGGTCTACGCTCTCTCGTCCGTTCTCCATGCGTCCCGAGGCATTGATGCGCGGCCCTATCTTGAATATAATGTCGCTCATTGATATGTCCCTTCCGCCCAGACCGCAGATGTCGATGATAGCTTTCAGTCCGATGCTTGGATTCTGATTGAGAGTCTTCAGTCCATGGAATGCGAGAATGCGGTTTTCGTCGACCACTGGCACGATGTCTGCCGCAACGCTTACGGCGCAAAGATCGAGCAGAGGGATGAGGCGTGCAAACGGGATGCCGTTGTTCTTTGCGAATGCTTGCATCAGCTTGAATCCCACACCACATCCGCATAGATGCTTGAATGGGTAAGAGTCGTCTGGACGTTTAGGGTTCAAGATAGCCACAGCAGGTGGCAACTCCTCGTCGGGCATGTGATGGTCGCAGATGATAAAGTCGATGCCGAGCGATTTGGCGTAGGCTATCTCCTCTACAGCCTTGATGCCGCAGTCGAGGATAATGATGAGTTTCACGCCAGCCTCCTTGGCATAGTCTATGCCCTTCTTGCTCAATCCGTAGCCCTCGTCGTAACGGTCGGGAATGTAGTATTCGATGTTGGAGTAGAACTGTTGTATGAATTTGTACACCAATGCCACTGCCGTGCATCCGTCCACATCATAATCTCCATAGACCAATATCCGCTCCTTGCGCCCCATGGCATCGTTGAGGCGGTCGACGGCAAGGTCCATGTCCTTCATGAGGAACGGGTTGATGAGGTCTGCCAGCTGCGGGTGGAAGAATCGCTTGGCAGCTGACTCTGTTGTTATGCCGCGTCGGATGAGCAGCCAAGCGAGTATTGGGCTGATATTCAGCTTCGCCCCCAGTTCGTCAGCCGCCTGTTTCTCCTCTGTCGTAGGTGGCTTGTAATTCCATTTGAATAACATATATTGAGTATTTTGTTTTCTTCATTAGTGGGGTGTGTGCGGTGGCTTGTGTTTTTGACATGGGCAAACCGCGTGTAAAGTTACAAAATAATATGGAATAAATACCCGTTGTCACGGTTTTTAACTTCTAACTACAATTTTATGTTTGTGAGTCTGGGTGTTGAGTGATGGGGTATAGTGAAGCGAAGGTAGAATAAAGGATGATACGTGATAGATATGTTATCAATCCTTTATATCTCCAGTACCGTCTTAGTGTTGCATAACTGGTACTGGAGTTTCTATTGAGTGGTACTGGAGTTTCAGTTGATTGAAACTCCAGTATACTACAATTGGTACTGCCGTATACTATAATACTCCTAAATATATAAATAATTAAGAACACCTACCTAATATTGCTTCGTAGCCTGTACAAGCTAAAAAAAAAGAACGGCAACGGGCTGCGCTGTTGTTGCGATGTCAATAAAGGCAAGAACGATATCAAAACCGAGAACCGCACGGGGGCTTGTTCAAAAGCAATATCAGTTTGGCCCAGTCACCACGTTTTTCATAATGCTGTCGCCATATTGTCGCCTCACCGTGCGTAATGTTTTGTAAAAATCTGTTCTTCTAATTGCCTTATTTTATATTTATGTAGACGACACCGCAGATGGCACATGGGCCGAAGTTTCCCGACAGGCGTTCAGTCTTCGGCTACCCGTTGCCGTAGAATGTTATTATGATTGTGGCATAAGTCTTATTTGCCCAAGTTTGAGACAATCTCGTAGATACCCTTCAAGTCGTTGGGTATAGTTATTTTCAGTTGGGCTATGCGGCGCTGTTCCTTGTCTTTATGTGCGATGAACTCCTTCTCGAGCTTGGCCATTTCCGCAAGATAGTCGGCTTTCTTTATGTTGAAGTCGCCTTGTTTTTGTTCCTCGTCCTCACGCAGAGCCTCTTCTATATTATGAGTATAGCCGTTAAGTTCAGCTTGTGCTTTGCGGTATTCTGCCTGCAATGCAAAGAAGCACGACTCAAGGTCGTTGAGCTCAACGCTTGGCTCATGTCGATAGAGTAGGGTGTCGCGTCCGTTGCCGTCGATTTCAGCCTCCTGACACATTATCTTCATATAGGCCTTGCGTGCGTCGGAAAGATGGCCGTCGGGATGTATGAACTTGCCGAAAGCGGCAGCCTTGGCTTCGAGTGAGAGAATGCGTGCACGGTCTTTTATGGATAGAGTGGCCAGATATTCCTCACGAGTCAGCGAGTGTGCCAATTCTGGTTTCGCGGGCAGCGTCTTTTCGTGTTTCTTGCAATATTCCTCGATGCTCATGTTGCTTATGTCGCTGAGCATCTGTGCACGTGTCTTGATAGCCTCGCGCAGCCAAGCAATGAGCGAGTTGGCAAGTGAAATCTTGCGCAGACGTTCGGCAATGCCTTCAATCTGCTGCTTGTCCCATCCCCTTTGCACACGCTGTTGCTTGTCGGAGCCAATGATTGTGAGGTAGCTGTTGAAGAACTCCACGTTCTCAAGTTCCTGCGACTGTGCCTGAACGTATTCCTTGGCAAGGTTGGCAATATGGTTGGCTGATGTGGACGTGAGTCCGGTAGTTGCAAAGAAAGTCAAATCCTGTTCCATATATGTTTGTTTTATGTTGACAAATTAAATGTTGGTGTCTTTTTTTTCCCGTCCCTCTTTCTCCAGCCTAAGTTGGTCGAGCTCATGGGATAGTGAGCGTTGCACCTCAAAGAATCCGGAAAGCATGGCGGTCATGTAATCAAGAATGTTGGGAATTTCGGGAGTTAGAAGGAACTGGCGCTTGGTGTGTACCACCATACGGTTCTTTTCTGTGTCCATGCTGTATATTATGCAAAGTCCGCCAAATTTGAAGTTGACGCTGTTTATAGCCTTGCGTAGTCGCGACACTTCGTCGATGTCGTTAAGCTCCACGCTTCCCCATGCGAAATCATAAACAGTGACGAGCAGACAGTCGTCGGAGGCTACTAAGCAGAAAGTCTCGCTTTGGTATCCGAAGTCTATTCGGTCATTGTCTTCCTCATTTTCCATAATTTTGCAGTTGAGGTCGGCAAGCAAAGCCTTGCTTAGTTCGCGGGATTTCATTCCGGTATAGTCGGTTTTTGAGGTAGAGCCAGTTTGTTGCTCAGTAGTGTCGTTGTCGCTGCCGTCTTCTTGTTCGTTAGTGTCAGTTTCAGTTGTCGGGCAGCTCTGTTTTTGGGTTGCATAGAAATACATACCAACAGAAATTGCGATTATGCCGAGTGAGAACAGAAAGTATTCCATAGTTGTTAAGGGATTTAATAGTGTATATTATATCTTCTAAACATATTGTAATGCAAAAGTAATGGAAATACATTGAAAAACAAAATGAAATGACAGTTTCATTCAAAAAAATCTTGTGTATTATCGAATAATAAGGTCTTTATTGCATAATGGGCGAATTTATTTGGTCATATTTCTTTACTTCTCACTTTTTTTGCCTAATTTTGCAATTTGAAATAATTACCAAATCATTATATGTCAAGAAAAAAGAAACCGCTCCCGATACTTGAAAATGTGACAATAGAGGCTGTGGCAGCCGAAGGCAAGTCGTTGGCTCATGTCAACGACATGGTGGTGTTTGTGCCATTTGTAGTGCCGGGCGACGTTGTTGACCTTCAGGTGCGCAAGAAGAAGCATAGCTATTGCGAGGCTGAAGTGATTCGTTTTATTAAGAAAAGTGAGGTGCGTGAGGTGCCGATGTGCGAACATTTCGGCATTTGCGGAGGCTGCAAATGGCAGAATTTGCCATACGAGGAGCAGCTGAAAGCCAAGCAAAAGCAGGTGCACGATCAACTCACACGCATTGGCAAGATAGCATTGCCCGAGTTCCGCCCTATCATGGGTTCGGTACATATCAAGGAATACCGCAACAAATTGGAGTTTGGCTGCTGCAACAAGCGTTGGCTTACACGTGAGCAGATAGCCGAGGGCACTCAGTTTGACAATATGAACGGCATAGGATTCCACATCACTGGTGCGTTCGACAAGATATTGCCTATAGAGAAGTGCTGGCTTATGGACGACCTGCACAACAAGATACGCAATGCCATACGCGACTATGCCTTTGCCACTGGCATGACATTCTTCGACTTGCGACAGCAGCACGGATTGCTGCGCGACATTATGATACGCAACTCCAACACAGGTGAGTGGATGGTGCTTATCCAATTCCATTATGATGAGGAGGGCGACGAGGAGCGTGCAAAGGGATTGCTGCAGCATATTGCCGACAAGTTCCCTGAGATAACATCTCTCATGTATGTCAACAACCAGAAGTGCAACGACACTTTCGGCGACCTCGAACTCTCTGTGTTCAAGGGCAACGACCATATCTACGAGACAATGGAGCAGCTTCGCTTCAAAGTGGGACCAAAGAGTTTCTATCAGACCAATACTGAGCAGGCTTATCATCTTTATTCTGTAGCTCGCGAGTTTGCGCAGCTCACAGGCAATGAACTTGTATACGACCTCTACACCGGCACCGGCACAATCGCCAACTTTGTGGCTCGTAAGGCACGCAAGGTTGTTGGTATAGAATATGTGCCTGAGGCTATAGAGGATGCAAAGGTGAACTCTCAGGTCAACAGCATCGACAACACATTGTTCTATGCTGGCGACATGAAGGATATTCTCAACGATGAGTTTATTGCCGAGCATGGCCGTCCGGATGTTATCATCACCGACCCGCCACGTGCTGGTATGCACCCAGATGTGATAGAGACCATACTTCGTGCCCATCCTAAGCGCATTGTCTACGTGAGCTGCAACCCTGCTACCCAGGCTCGCGACCTGCAAGCTCTTGACGTGGCCTATAGCGTTAAGGCTGTGCAGCCAGTGGATATGTTCCCGCATACTCCGCATGTGGAGAATGTGGTGCTGCTTGAGGAATGTTGAATGTCGAATTAAAATTCAAAACTCAATACTAAAAAATGAAAAAGATTCTCTCGATGGCTCTTGCTGCTCTCGCCACACTTGGTGCTAACGCACAGAACAAGAGTCCGCAGATTTCTGTACTTAGCGACATTAAGTTCAGCGGATATGTAATGTCGCAGTTCCAGGCTAGCGACCAGGAAGACAAGGAAAGCAATTCGTTCAATATCCGAATGGTGCGTCTTGCTCTTGACGGACGCCTTATGCAGGACTTCTATTGGAAGGTGCAGCTGCAGGTCAACGGCAACACAAGCGACCTCGGCTCATCGCCTCGTATGGTGGATGCCTTTGCAGAGTGGCAGAAGTATGAAGCTTTCAAGATAAAGGCAGGACAGTTTAAGCGTCCATTCACATTCGAGAACCCTATGCACCCGATTACTCAGGGCTTTATGGGCTACTCGCAGAATGTGAGCAAACTATCTGGTTTCAGCGACCGTGTGGGCGAGCATGCAAGCAATGGCCGCGACATAGGCGTTCAGATTCAAGGTGACTTCCTGAAGAATCAGTCAGGACGCAACCTCTTGCACTATCAGGTGGGTGTGTTCAACGGACAAGGCACCAACCAGAAGGATGTCGACCAGCGCAAGGATGTGATAGGTGGCGTATGGGTAATGCCTGTTAAGGGACTGCGTGTCGGTGCCTTTGGATGGACTGGCTCTTATGCACGCAAGGGTTCATGGACAGAGAATGGTGAGACCAAGAGTGGTGTGCGTTCGCTTCCGATGAACCGTTACGCATTCAGTGCAGAATATGCCGCTAATGACTGGACTCTGCGTTCGGAGTATATCCACAGCCAAGGCTATTGCTTTGCCAAGTCGCAGACAAGTGGCAAGGTTGACGACTGCAACATCAACTATGCTGCCGGTGATAAGGCCGACGGTTTCTATGCTCTCATGATTGCTCCAGTCATCAGCAAGAAGCTGTATGCCAAGGCTCGCTATGACATGTACCGTCCGCGTGCCGAATGGTCTACATCCAAGACCAACTATGAAATCGGTGCCAACTATTGGATTGGCAAGAACATCATGTTGGCTGCTGAGTACGTTCGTGTGAACGACCGCAGCTTGGCAACCGACAAGCACAACTATAATATGGTAGACGTGGAGTTTGATGTGAAGTTCTAAAAAGGCTTCCAACAGACTTAAAGAAACAGAAAATTAGTTAGACTCTTCATTTTTTATGGGGGGGGGAAATTTGGATGTTCCTCCTCTCCCTTTTTTATGATATAATAAAGCGGAGAAAACCTGTTTAAGAACTATATTAATAAAACCAAATAACAACATCATTAATTAAACAGAAATGGATAAGCACTCTTCAAGCAAAGCTCATCATAAGGATGACGCTGACATTTTTCGTGAGCAAAGTCTGCGTGCAATACGTCGCAGAAAAAACATGTCGAAAATGATTCTTTGGGTATTGTCTGCATTGGCAGTGTTGGTTGTTGCAGCTGTGTTTGCAGCCTATTATCTTGATGTATAAAGAAACAACGACAACAACAAACAATTAACTCAAACTGAAAGCAAAAAGGCTCAAACTTGTATCAACTACAAGTTTGAGCCTTTGCTGTTATATGTCCCTTCCTGCTTTAATCGGCAATCAAAGCAAACTCTGCAGCCGACGCATAGTCGACGCCATAGTGGGCATTGAGCGCACGGAAGCGGATGTAGCGTGCCTTTACTGGCTTCTCGAACATCACCTTCTTAAGCTCGGCAGAGCTGTCGAAATTACCCTTCATGATAGGTGAGCCCCATGTCTTGCCATCGTTGCTTACGTAGATTTCATAGCTCTTGATGCGGCCATAGCCAGAGTCCTGGCGTGGCAGGAAGGTGAAGCCCTTCATGAGCTTAGTCTCCGAAGCGTCGAAGTCAATCCAGTGAGGATACTTGGCAAGTGTGATAGAGTACATGGTGTGCCAGATTGTAGACTCGTCGCCATCAACGAGATGCACGGCATCACCCTCTTCAGGTTCCTCCGACGAAGCGTAAGCCACCTGCAAAGGCACTACGTCCACCTTGTCGTAGGTCATGGTTGTCTTAATCTGCGGATTCTCCTTATACCATGTAGTTATGGTTCCACCCTTGCGCATGTCTACAGGCTGAGTATATACAGAAGGCTTCTTGGCGCCGTTGATGCTGTACATGATAGTGCGGTTCTTTGCAGGTGTGCTGAGAATCACGTTGCCGTTGATGCGATGTTCAATGCTGATGGGCTTTTCGCCTGAGAGCGACACCTTGGCAGCATCAGTCATAGCCTTTGCGCTTGCGTCTGCGGCAGGACGTATCACGAAGCCAAAGTTGTAGTTCTGGCTGTATGTACGGTCGGGAGAAAGAGGACCACCCTGTCCGCAGCTTGCTCCACCAAGACCTGTCACCTTAGCATCAAGATGCAAGTATGTGCCATCAGTCTCAGGCAATTCGTTGGCATGTGCCACAACAGCCATCTGCTGAGCACTCCAAGGCAGGGCAGAGGCAGACATAGTGGTGTCGGTAACGAATACTACAGCAGGCTTGCCGCTCTCGCTAAGAGCACACCAGCGCACTTCCTCGCGGTTGCCCATCGACTGTGGCTTTGGCAATACGATGTCCTGCTCACCTACAATACCACGATGATGCTCAATGAACTGACCAGTCTTGCGGTCGTTATAGTTGTTCACTGGTCCGCGTCCGTAGTAGTCGAAGGTCTTGTATGTCTTCGGCAACTTCATTGCGTAGCCAATGCGTGGCAGAATAACGCTTGCGCGGTTGGCAGAGATAGCACTCTGAAGCTCAATCGAACCATCCTTGTAGATAGTGTAAATCTGATTGGTTGTGAACTTAAAGTCGTCCTTGCCAAGCTTCTGCTTGTCAACGTCGAATCTGTAGGCCGACTGTGGGTCGCGGTCGCGGTTGCTATAAACCTGACGGCATCCCTCCTTGCCCTGACTTTCTACAGTAAGGCTTATCTGCAAAGAACCATCCTTCTGCTTGGTAACAATAGGATTGCCCACAACACGATGGTCGAGGTCGTAGAGTCCGAACTTAAACCATGCGTTATGATAACCAATGCCAGCATCGTTGTCGGTAGGAGCACGGAAAGCGTCGAGCTTAGGACCGTTGCCATTGGTGAATACAGTGTTGCCACCATAAGCCAACTCATCGATGCTACCGTTGCTGAGGTTGAATGTAGCGTTGAAGTTGTCGCCCTTCACCTTCACCTGCTTAGAGTCCTGAGTGTAGTAGATGCTACCCTTATCGTTTGCAATGCTGCTCAGCTTTGTAGCAGCCTGCTCAGCACCTTTCACCTTGAGTTGCTCCTCCATCTGCACAAATCCCTTCTTAGCCCACGGCATGTCCTTGCTCTGGAGGAACTGCACCTTAACGAAGTATTCGCTCTGTGGGTCGAGCTTAGAGAAGTCGTAGTCGAGAGTATACTCCTGACGCTCGCGTGGACCAACGATGTTCTTAGCTCCCATGAGCTGTCCGTCGTTCTTGATGCACTCGCCATCCTTCCACAACGACCATACAATCTGATAGCCACGCAGCGGTTCAAAGTAGTTCTTGTTGAATATCTCGATGCGTCCCTTAGTCATGTCAATAGCCTTAACACCCACATTCTGATAAACCTTCTTCACCTCAAAGTACTGAGCCTTAGGCGAAAGGTCGGGGCGCATGATGCCGTTCATACAGAACATACCATCGTTAGGCTTGTTGTCCATGCCGAAGTCGCCGCCATAGCCCCAGTAGCGTTTGCCAGTCTTGGGGTCGATATTGTCGATAGCCTGGTCTACCCAGTCCCAGATGGCACCACCCATGAAGAAGTTGGTGCTCTCGATAGCGTTCCAGTAGTCAACGAGGTTGCCTACAGCGTTGCCCATAGAGTGGGCATACTCCGAGATATGGTAAGGATACTTGATGTCATACTTACCCTTCACAGCCTCCTGCACCCAAGGAATCGAAGGATACTGGTTGGAACCCATATCCACAATGTCGTTGTTGCGCTCATACTGCACGGGGCGGCTTGTGTCGTAGGCCTTGATAGCAGCATAGCAGTCCTTGAATGTATCGCCAGGACCAGCCTCGTTGCCAAGACTCCATATTACAACCGATGGGTTGTTGACAGTAGCGTGCACCATCTCCATGTTGCGTGCCACGTGAGCGTTGCGGAACTCTTTGACGTGCGACAACGACTCCTTACCATAGTAGTATTGGTGGCTCTCGATGTTGGCCTCATCCTCAAGATAGATGCCATACTTGTCGCACAGATAGTACCAGTAAGGAGCATCTGGATAATGGCAGTCGCGCACGTGGTTGATGTTGCCACGCTTCATGAGGAAAACCTCGTGCTCCATCTGTTCGCGCGATACGTAGTGGCCTGTCTTAGGATTGTTCTCATGACGGTTCACACCCTTCATCTTGATAGGCTGACCGTTGAGATAATAGTATCGGCCAGCAAGTCCAAACTCGTCCTTGTCGGCGGGAGTGTCCTTAATCTCAATCTTGCGGAAACCAACGATAGTAGAGAATGTCTCCACCACATTGCCCTTCTTGTCCTTCAATTCGCCAACGAGAGTGTAGCGATGCGGAGCTTCTGCGCTCCAAGGCTTAACCATGTTGCCAGCATTGAGAGTGACATCCACAACAGTCTTGCCGTTTTTTGTCAATGTGGCGAGCTGCTGTGTGGCCTTTATATTTGGCACAAGAGTGTTCTCGTCGGAATAGAGCTTGTTCTCGTAAAGCTGATAGCTCAAAGAGTAGCCCTTGGCATCCTTGTTGGTGAGGTTGTTCAGCTCAGCCGAAATCTTCAATGATGCCTCTGTGTAAGTCTCGTCATAGTCAGGAATAGCCTTCAAGTCGCGCACTTGCACCTTAGGCTTTGCTGTGAGCGATACAGAGCGGAAGATACCTGGCAGACGGAACATATCCTGGCTTTCGAGGAACGAACCGTCGCTGTGGCGGTATACCTCAACAGCCACAATGTTCTCGCCCTTCTTATTAAGATAAGGTGTGATGTCGAACTGTGCGAGGTTGCGTGAGTTCTTTGAGAAGCCAACATACTTACCGTTGATGTAGATGTAGAAGAATGAGTCTACGCCATCGAAGTTGATATAAATCTCTTTGCCCTCCCAGTCGGCAGGAATGGAGAATGAGCGACGGTAAGAGCCAACCTCGTTGCGGTTGTTGTATGTCATCCAGTTCTTGTTGGGTGTGCGCATAACGCCACCTTTCCAGTCGCCCACCTTCACACTGTGCTGGAAGATGACACGCTGGTTGGAATAAAGAGGATAGCCATATTTGAATTCACCCTTTTCGGTCATGCCTGCCGTGTTCCAGTTCATAGGCACCTGCACACGGTCCCATGCTGAGGTATCGAAGTCGGTACGGAAGAAGTCCTTGGGACGCTCATCGGGATTCTTAGCCCAATGGAACTGCCACTCTCCGTCGAGTGTGCGCCACAAAGAAGAGTTTTCGGGCAACACTTTGCGTGCTTCTTCCACGTTCTTGAACGAGAAGAACCAAGCGTGTGGCTGCTGCTTGTTGTAAGCTACTGAGTCAGGGCTCTGCCATTCCCATCCTGTAGGCTGCGGCATCTGACCATAGTAGAAACCTCCGAGCGGTGCCGTCTGCGCATACATCGGCGAAGAGAGCAACGCTGCAAGGAGAACTAATGATGATTTGTTCATAGATTTAGCTGTATATATATAAAAAATTTTCAGTTTATGAAAATGCTTTGCAAAGTTAGTCATTATATTTTGTACTGCAAAGCTTGAAAACTGATATGTGCTTAACTTTCACATATATTTGTTTAACTTTCAATATCCTATCGACCTCCAACCTTCTTAAAAATTGAAATATTCCTCAAGTTTCTCCTCGGCCTTGCCATCAGTGTTGTCGAAGTCGTTGATAATCACTCCATGTTCAAGCAGAGCCACACGTGTTGATATCTCCACCGTGTGTTGCAGGTTATGACTCGAAATAAGTATTGTGGCACCAGTCGACTGGTTGAAGTTTGTAATGATTCGCTTCAGTTGGTTCTGGCTGCTTGGGTCGAGGAAGTTGAAAGGCTCGTCGAGTACCACGAGTTGCGGACTGTTGAGCAGAGCTGCAATAATGCCAACTTTCTGCTTGTTTCCAGCAGAGAAATCGCGTATGTATTTCTTCTGTCCGAGCACCTCGCCATTCATGAAATGCTCAAAGTGCTTGAGTCTTTCCTCCGTTTGCTCCTTGCTGAGTCCCGACACTTTGCCGATGAACTCGAAGTATTCCTCTGCGGTGAGGAAGTCTATCAGGAACGAGTTGTCGATATAGGCACCAGTGAGCAGCTTCCAATCCTCGCTTACCGAAGGGTTAATCTCGCTTGGAACATCCTTAAGTTCAGCATTGTGCTTGTTGGGAAACATCTTCACTTTGCCCTCGTCAGCCTTGAGCAGGTCGAGCATCAGTCGGAATAGGGTGGTCTTGCCAGCACCATTGTTGCCCACAAGGCCAATGATTTCACCATCATTGATTGTGAATTTCTGAATGTCAACGGCTGTCTTGTCGCCGAAACATTTCTTGAGGTTTTCGAGTTGTATTCTCATTGTAGTTCTTTGTTTCTTTTTATGGCAAATTTAATGCTTTTCCGTTATAACCGCAAGCTTTGCGGAGATTGTTTCGTTTATTCTCTGCATTTTTGCGGATAATAAAACTCTAATAACCATAATTCTCGATATTTAATGAAAAATATTTGCATGGCTGAAATATTATTTGTTACTTTGCATCTTAGAGAACTATCACGGGGTGCCGAATGTCTTCGGCTGAGATTATACCCATAGAACCTGATGCGGATAATGCTGCCGAAGGGAAAATGATATAAATTCAATCAAATGAGAGGCTACATACTCATGGCCATTACGTACGCAGTGCCCTTAGTGAGGTTGTCTGATTATTTTTTTATATAACCAATTAAGGTGAATTATGAATATTAAGATTAACAACAAGGAGACAGAAGTCAACGCCACAACTCTGTCGGAACTGGCAGCGGAATTGTCGTTGCCCGAAAAAGGCGTGGCTGTTGCTGTAAACAACCGTATGGTTACTCGCACTGACTGGAATCAGACAGCAATACACGAGGGCGACAATATTGTTGTCATCAAGGCTGTGTGTGGGGGATAGGTCATGGTATGATGTCTACACCTTATTATAATAGACTTATTATATATAGAGAGAGGTGAGAAAATATATAGCATAAGCGAAAAATTATATATTACTGAAACAAAAAAAACTCTAAATAAAAACTATGGAAAAGCTGACAATCGCAGGACGTGAGTTCAACTCGCGCCTGTTTCTTGGTACAGGAAAATTCAACAACAACACCCTTATGGCTGAAGCTATCAAGGCTTCGGAGACAGAGATGGTGACAGTGGCTATGAAGCGCATCGAGCTTAACGATGAGCACGACGACCTTCTCTCGCACATCATCCAGAACCCTAACATTCAGTTGCTGCCCAACACCAGTGGTGTGCGCAATGCTGAGGAAGCAGTATTTGCCGCTCAGATGTCGCGTGAGGCTTTCGGCACCAACTGGCTCAAGCTTGAGATTCATCCCGACCCACGCTATTTGCTGCCCGACTCAGTAGAGACCCTCAAAGCTACAGAACAGCTTGTGAAGATGGGCTTCGTGGTATTGCCTTATTGCCAGGCCGACCCTACACTCTGCAAGCATCTTGAGGAGGCTGGAGCTGCAACTGTCATGCCTCTCGCCGCTCCTATCGGCACCAACAAGGGTCTGCGCATGAAGGACTTCTTGCAGATTATCATCGAACAGGCCACAGTGCCTGTAGTGGTTGATGCAGGTATCGGTGCTCCGAGTCATGCTGCTGAGGCTATGGAGATGGGTGCAAGCGCATGTCTTGTGAACACTGCCATTGCCGTGGCAGGCGACCCTGTGGAGATGGCAAAGGCATTCAAGGAGGCTGTAGTGTGCGGTCGTCGTGCTTACGAGGCTGGTCTCGGAGCAGTAAGCGACTGTGCAGAAGCAAGCTCGCCACTCACACAATTCCTCATGTAAATGGGTGCACGTGAAAAAGACACGCTATAAAATTTCTCCAATTCACGTGTAACACCCACGTATTACAAACGTTTAAACAAACAAATATTATTCAATGAGTACAGAGCGCGAGAGCAACTGTATGATACTTCGCTCTACGTTCTCCACTCTTCACTTAAATAAATTATGCCAAACGACAACAAAGCTTACGCCAAGAGAGAGAAGGCGTATATGCCGGGAAAACTCTTCCCTGAGATAAAGGTAGGAATGACCAAGGTAAACCTCACTCCCACAGTAGTCAGAGACGAGAAGAGACTGCCGCACATGACACCAAACGAGCCAGTTTACATCTACGACACAAGTGGTCCGTACAGCGACCCTAACATTGAGATTGACCTCAAGAAGGGGCTTCCCCGCATGCGTGAGCAGTGGATTATCGACCGTGGCGACACCGAACAGCTTTCTGAAATAACAAGCGAGTATGGCAAACAGCGTCTTGCCGACCGCTCTCTTGATCATCTTCGCTTTGAACATATCTGCTTGCCGCGACGTGCCCGTGAAGGTAAGCACATCACTCAGATGGCTTATGCCAAGGCAGGTATCATCACTCCTGAGATGGAGTATGTTGCCATTCGCGAGAATATGAACTGCGAGGAACTTGGTGTTAAGTCGAACATCACTCCTGAGTTTGTACGCGACGAGATAGCACGCGGACGTGCCGTGCTTCCTGCCAACATCAACCACCCGGAGAGTGAGCCGATGATTATCGGTCGCAACTTCCTTGTGAAGATTAACACCAATATCGGCAACTCTGCCACCACTTCGAGCATCGATGAGGAGGTAGACAAGGCTGTATGGTCGTGCAAGTGGGGTGGCGACACTTTGATGGACCTCTCTACTGGAGACAATATACATGAGACACGCGAGTGGATTGTGCGCAACTGTCCTGTGCCAGTAGGTACAGTGCCTATCTATCAGGCCCTTGAGAAGGTGAATGGCAAGGTAGAAGATCTTAACTGGGATGTATTCCGCGACACACTTATCGAGCAATGTGAGCAGGGTGTTGACTATTTCACCATCCATGCAGGTATTCGTCGCCACAATGTACACTTGGCTGACAACCGCCTTTGTGGTATTGTGAGCCGTGGAGGTAGCATTATGAGCAAGTGGTGTCTTATCCACAACCAGGAGAGCTTCCTCTACGAGCATTTCGACGACATCTGCGACATCGTGGCTCAGTATGACGTAGCCCTTTCTCTTGGCGACGGTCTGCGTCCTGGATGTATTGCCGATGCCAATGATGCGGCACAGTTTGCCGAGCTTGACACAATGGGCGAGCTTGTGACACGTGCTTGGGACAAGAATGTTCAGGCATTCATCGAGGGTCCTGGTCATGTGCCATTGCATAAGATTAAGGAGAACATGGAGCGACAGCTCGACCATTGTCATGAGGCTCCTTTCTATACACTTGGCCCGCTCGTGACAGACATTGCTCCTGGCTATGACCATATCACTTCTGCCATAGGTGCTGCCCAGATAGCATGGCTTGGCACAGCAATGCTCTGCTATGTCACACCTAAGGAACACCTTGCATTGCCTAACAAAGAGGATGTGCGCACAGGTGTTGTGACATACAAGATAGCTGCTCACGCTGCCGACATTGCCAAGGGTCATCCAGGTGCTACTATTCGTGACAATGCTTTATCAAAAGCTCGCTTCGAGTTCCGCTGGCGCGACCAGTTCCATCTCTCGCTTGACCCAGACTTGGCTCTCAAGTATTTCGAGGAAGCAGGTCATACAGATGGCGAGTACTGCACCATGTGCGGTCCTAACTTCTGTGCAGCCAAGCTGACTCACGACTTGCGTAAACTGAAATAAATGGAATTAATCAATCGTTACAATCGTCAGATGATGCTCCCCGAAATCAGCGAGGAGGGTCAGAAGAAGATACGCGCAGCCAAGGTGCTGCTTGTGGGTGTCGGAGGACTTGGTTCTCCGATAGCCACCTATCTTGTTGGTGCAGGCATCGGACGCATTGGCATCATCGATGATGATGTTGTTGATGTCACCAATCTCCATCGCCAGGTTCTCTATACTGAGAAAGAGGCAGGACTGCCTAAAGTGGAATGCGCCAAGCGCAGACTGCAGGCTCTCAACAGCGAGGTGGAGATAGATGCTTACCCTTATCGTCTTACCAAGGAGAATGCTCATGAGCTGATAAGTCGCTACGACATAGTGGTGGACGGCATGGACAACTTTGCCACTCGCTACATCGTGAGTGATGAATGCAAGCTGCAAGGCAAGCCATATGTATATGGTGCCATACGTGGACTCGATGGACAAGTGGCTGTACTATGCAAGGGACATACCACTTATCGCTCATTGCTTCCAGATGAAGAGGCTACACTTAGTATGCCTCATCCTGGCAAAGCAGTACTCGGCACAACACCTGCTGTAGTGGGAAGTGTAGAAGCATGTCAAGTACTTATGCTTGTAGCTGAATTTGGCGAACCTCTCATCGATAAACTTTGGACTGTAGACCTGAGTACGATGCAGAGTTATGTAATTGAGATGTAAAAAAAGAAATAAAAAAATGTTTTCAGACGAATTAAAAAAGATTAGCTGGCAGGAGACCACGGAACGCATCGCGAGCATGACTGCCAATGATGTGCGCCGCGCTCTCAGCAAAAGCCATTGTGACGTCAATGACTTCATGGCGTTGCTTTCGCCCGCAGCCGAACCTTATCTTGAGGAGATGGCCAGACTGTCACGCAAATATACCGAGGAACGCTTCGGCAAGACAATGTCGATGTTCATACCATTGTACATCACTAACTCTTGCTCAAACTCGTGTGTCTACTGCGGTTTCCATGTGCAGAACCGGATGGCACGCACCATCCTCACCCCTGAGCAGATAGAGAACGAATACAAAGCAATCAAGCAGCTTGCTCCCTTCGAGAACATCCTTCTTGTTACAGGAGAGAATCCTGCCAAGGCTGGTACTCCGTATCTTGCCAAGGCCATTGACATTGCCAAGAAATACTTCTCAAACATCAAGATAGAGGTGATGCCTCTCTCTACCGAGGACTACCGCACATTGGCACAGCATGGCATGAACGGTGTAATATGTTTCCAGGAGACCTACAACCGCGAGCACTACAACATCTATCATCCGCGTGGAATGAAGAGCAAATTTGAGTGGCGCTGCGACGGCTTCGACCGTATGGGTATGGCTGGGGTTCATTCCATTGGTATGGGTGTGCTTATCGGTCTTGAGAAGGATTGGCGTACAGATGTCACAATGATGGCCTATCATCTGCGTTATATGCAGAAGCATTACTGGCGCACTAAGTATAGCGTCAACTTCCCACGTATGCGCCCTGCACAGAACGAGGGTTTCCATCCCAATTGCTATATGAGCGACCGCGAGCTTGCACAGGCCACATTTGCCATGCGTATCTTCGACCATGATGTAGACATCTCTTATTCTACACGCGAGCCTGCCTTCATACGCGACAACATGGCCACACTTGGTGTGACTACCATGTCGGCTGAGTCGAAGGTTAATCCTGGTGGCTATCACACCTATCCTCAGGCTCTCGAACAGTTCAGCGTGAGTGATGAGCGCACTGCCAAGGAGATAAACCGCCGTCTGCGTGAGATAGGACGCGAGCCTGTATGGAAAGACTGGGACGCTTCGTTCGACTTGTTCAATCCATTGAAGAAGACTGTTTAATTGAATATTGACAAAACTCTCGCTAACTCAGGAATTAAGGAGTTAAAGGGAGTGCTGAAGTTAAGCCAAATGTTTTCTTGGTTCTGAAATTAACCATAAAGACATTTGGCTTATACCTATTTTTAGGTAAAAGCCTTAACCTAACCACAAAAACTCAACACAAAGGCAAACGTGATTGAACTTTTATGGGTAACTTTGCATTATCAGATAAAAGGTCTCTTATACAGTACGCATTATTTATATAATATACACACGTTATGTTTAAATCAATAAAGAAGCTATTATTCGTCTTCTATGCTCTCATCGTTGTTGTAATGGGAGCAGCCACTGTCATCGAGAAGTACAATACCACTGATTTCGTGGCAGCCAACATCTATGGCTCATGGTGGTTCTTGTTTTTGTGGGCTGTGCTTGCAGCTTTAGCAATAATCTATTTCGTCAAGAACATCACCAAGTCGTTTACTGGCATCGCTCTCCACCTCTCGTTCATTGTTATTCTTGCCGGTGCCTTCATCACTCATGTCAGTAGCGAGCGAGGCATGATACACATGCGCAAGGGAGTGTTCACCAACCAGTACACTGTCTACGATCGCGACATGAATCCACGCAATGCCACATTGCCATTCCAGATACGCCTCGACAGCTTTGATGTGAAATATCATTCGGGCACGGATGCTGCCCAAGACTATGTGTCGCTGTTTACCATCGACAAGGACGGCACGCAAACCAAAGGCGAGGTGTCGATGAACAATATTTATAATTACGGAAACATGCGCCTCTATCAGGCATCCTACGACAAAGACATGTTTGGCTCTTCGCTTTCCACCAATTCCGATCCTGTAGGCATTCCCGTCACCTACACAGGTTATGCCCTTCTTTTCCTCTCTCTGATAGGTATGCTCTTCGATCCTCGCGGAGCCTACAGACAACTCTTGCGCAGTCCTTTGCTCAAGAAGGGAGCGTTGCTCATAGTCATGCTGTTCTCTATATGCGGCTGGAATGTCACAGGAGCCTATGCTGCCGATGAATCAGAGAATGTGAAGGCTCATTACCTGCCTGAAGAGACTGCCGCCCGCTTTGGCGAACTCAATATCCTCTACAACGGCCGCATCTGTCCTATGCAGACATTCGCCATCGACTTCACAAGGAAGCTATATGGCGAAAAGTCATACAAGGGTCTTACTGCCGAGCAAGTGCTCACGGGTTGGATATTCTGGGGAGAGGAATGGATGGACGAGACAATGCTCCTTATGAAGAGTGGCGAGATGAAGGAGACACTGCAACTGCCCAATTACGTTTCTGCCAACACCTTTTTTAATAACGACATGGGTGGCTACACCATTGGTCCGTATGTGAAGGAATATTACGAGGGCAACCACGACAAGTTCCACACTCAGGTGGTGTCTGTCGACGACAAGATACAGCTGCTCATGGATTTGCGCCGCGGACTCCTCCTTAAG
This sequence comes from Prevotella sp., assembly GCA_052273435.1. GTDB lineage: Bacteria > Bacteroidota > Bacteroidia > Bacteroidales > Bacteroidaceae > Prevotella. The sequence continues at coordinate 3,610 of DAVZIG010000018.1, read as the reverse complement.
ATATTCCCCTACACCGTAAATGGCAAGGTGACATGGCTTGCACCTACCGAGGATATGCCAGAGTCGATGGACTTCAAGCACCAACAGTTCATACAGACTGTCTTCACTCTGCTCTTCGACGATGCTGAGAAAAAGAACTACAAGCAGATGAACGAGATAGTGGAAAAGATGCAGAAGTATCAGGTGAAGAATGGTGGCTCTTCACTTCCTGCCCAGAAACAGGTGGAGGCAGAGCGCACGTACAACAAGATACCGTTTGCAACCATACTCTTTATGGTGTGCCTTGCGATGGGATTCGTCACATTTCTCTACACCGTCTCGCGTCTTTGCCGTGAGTGTCGCTTGGAGAACAATAATGATGTGAGGGCAGGCAAGCGGTCGTTCACCGACACAGCCGTGACATTGACCTCGCGTTCTGTAATGCTTCTTGCCTTTGCAGCCCTAAGCTATTGCGAGTATCTGCGCTGGACAATCAGTGGCACTTTGCCTATGGCAAACGGTTATGAGACCATGCTCTTCGTGGCATGGGTAGTGTTGCTTGTGTCGTTCATCATGAGTTTCAAGTTCCGCATACTGATAACATGCGGTTTCCTCATGTCTGGCTTCTTTCTTCTTGTGAGCCATATAGGCCAGATGGACCCGCAGATAAGTCATGTGATGCCAGTGCTCAATTCTCCCTTGTTGAGCGTTCATGTGTCGATAATAATGATAGGCTTCGCTCTGTTGTCGCTTACGTTCGTCAGTGGCATCACAGCAATAATTGTGCGCTGCGTCAATCGCAATGCCCAAGCTCTGATGCTCGCCTTGCAGCAGCTCTCGTTGCTCTTCCTCTATCCTGCCATGGCTGCACTCGGCATAGGTATCTTTGTGGGAGCGATATGGGCTAACGTGTCGTGGGGACAGTATTGGGGATGGGATCCCAAGGAAGTATGGGCACTGATAACATTCATGGTATATGCAGCAGCCCTGCATCCCAAGACGCTCTCCGCCTTGCGTCGTCCCACCACCTATCATGTGTTCATGGTGCTTGCTTTCCTAACCATCATCATGACCTATTTTGGTGTGAACTATTTCCTTGGGGGAATGCACAGTTATGCCTGATAAGCTTGTGTTCGTAGTATATATATATTACTTGGCAAAGTAATATATATTAAATGCCAAAGTAATATATATTAAAAGTGCAAGTAATATATATTACTTTTGGATGCTAATTTGGCTCTAAAAATGAATCTGACTTCATAAGCCGATGAATCTGATTTCATAAATAGATGGAATTCTATCTGTGTAAATCCTGATAAATAAAAACTGGAGATTACAGCTTCTTTGCCGTAATCTCCAGTTTTTATATTGTAATATTATTTATTTCCTTATTGCATAAATTAGTAAGTGAGCTTGATGCTCTGCTTGCCAACTTTCACAACATATGAGCCATGACCTGCAGCAGGGATGTTGACTACCGATGCGCAACTGTTGTCGGCTGCTACAACTGCTCCGTCCATAGTGTAAACATATACAGGAGCATTGTTAGGATTGCTCACTACGATATTGCCACCCTCAAGACGTACTGTAGCACCAGAGAGGCTTACGTTTGTGCCTGCGATTGACGAAGGAATGTCGGCAACGCCTACTGACTGCAACGGTGAGAATGAGCTTTCTACGAACGTAGCACTTGAGTACTGGTCGCCAGAACTACCCAAACGCACCGACTGTGCCTGGTGGAACACCTCAGCCTTGTCGGCCTTTGCAGGAACTGTTATGTCAAGGCTTGTTGTCTTGGCGCCTTCCTCTGGAGCTACCCACCAATCATAGTGGAATGGGTCGTAAAGATATTCACCTGCCTTATAGTTCTGGGTAATCTTAACGTTGGCAAGATAGAGGTTGCCAGGAGCATATACGCCATAGATACCTACGATAGAGCGGTTGGTGCCGGTTGTGAACTCGCATGAGTAGTCCTTCCACTCACCGTTAATCTTGCGGTCGCCAGCATAGATAAGCTCCGACTGCACATAATCCTTGGTCTCGTCGCTGTAGTTGAACAGAGCCACACCACACTGTGGATAAGCCTCGTAGTACTCCAGATACTCGGCACAAGCCTTCAGGTCGACATTAAACTTACCATTGTCCTTAGAGAGGTCCATTTCCGGAGAAATAAGTCCAGCATCGCTGTTTGCCATTGTAGTCCAGAAAGCGTCAATAGTCAGAGCATCCTTATAGATAGCATAGTGCTTAACCTGCCATCCAGCCTGTCCAGCCTCGTCTACAAGAACACCAAGGTCGTAGGTGTGAGAATCAGGTTCCTTAACAGAGTATGTTACCTCATTTTCTGGGTTGCGGTAAGACAATCCCTGAAGGTTGAGGCTTGTAACTGTGAACTCACCGTCCTTGTCAGCCACACGCTTGAATTTGCTAATATAGTTATAGCGCTCAGCACCATTCACGTTGTTCCATTCAGCAGTATACTTGCCGTCCTTCATCTCGTTTGACACCTTTACGAAAGGAGCGGCAACGTCCTTAATCTGTATTGCGCTTGAGGGGATAGACACGTGTCCGTCCTTCAAAGAGCTGACAGTATAGTAGTAGATGTCGCCCGAAACAGCATTGTCTACAGTATAAGTAGTGTCAGTAACCTCCTTGTTTTGAACAGCATACTTTGTAGGCTCGCCATTGTTGTCAAGCTCATAAACGTTGAGCACATAACCCTCAGCACCGTCAACCTTGCCCCATCTGAGGTTAAACTTTGCGGTATTGTCGTCAACACCAGCATAGTCGCTGTGCTTGTATGTGGCAGGAGTTGCAGCGTACTGATCGATCTGGAACACCTTTACATTATCGATGATGATAGGCAGGTCGGTAGCCACAATGTTGAACATTGTTGACGGACCGCAGTTGTAGAACATATATGTAAGGGTCTGCCACTCAGGAGTGATGGCAGGGAGCACCACATTGCCAAGGAAATCCCATGTAGGACCCATGTGTCTTGTCTCAGCAGCCTCAAGCAACACCTGCTCAGCATCATCCTCGAAGATAGCAGGGCGGCGCACGTCAAACTGTATGAAACCTATACCAGTATTCTTAGTAAGGTCGAGTAGTGGAGTCGTTAATCTACCAAACTCCTCTTTGCCGTCGGTGTCAAGATAGATGGCACCTCCTGCAGGATAAGCGTTCATAGAGCCCCATCCCGGAGTCTGTGTGAATTTATCGTACATATTGATCCACACATTGTCCTCGGGCTCAAAGTTCATCTCGGCGTCGAAGTCAGGATCCTCTTGAGAGCCTGTAGTCATCTTCGAGAAGTCCTCCGACACAATCACCACTTCTTTTCCATAATCGGTAGGGTTGGCGACACGCTTGAGTCCGAAAGGAGTTTGCGCTGTCTTGCACACAGGCTTCATAGAGGCTGTTACGGCAGCATTAGACTTTGGTGCTTTCACAAGACGACCACTAAGTTGGGCACTTGCAGGAGTGAGCATTACGACACACATACCAGCAAACGCGATACGTTTAGTAAAGTTTGTCATACACGTATAGTTTTATTGGGTTAAATATGTCGCAAATATACGAGTAATTTGTAATCCAAGAAATTTTTTTCGAAATATTTTTGACAAAACGT
>DAVZIG010000017.1:0-33153 GCA_052273435.1 Prevotella sp. | reverse complement strand
AACTCGTTTTGCTTGAGGTTTCGTTCGTTCTCGAAAGCGGATGCAAAGGTATAACTTTTTCTCTAATCACCAAAACTTTGAATAGAAAAATATAAGAAAACTTTCTTATTTTAACAGTTGTTTACAACTTAAATTGTATTTTACACCCATACACATTATAATATATAACATATACAGCATAAGCCATAACCAATACATTCAAGACAAGACATACTACACATAGGTACAAACAACCCCTGTCGGCATTTTTACGCAATTTTTATGCCTACTCGAGGCGGCATTACGGAAAAATGTCGCTTATGGTGCGGGTATATCATGCCCCTAACACGCGCCGACGACTCGGACACGGGTCAATGGCGGCTAAACAATAAGTCGTTGTGATTTAAGAGACCGCAAAGGGACGTGGAGCCAAATTGCCTATCATGGAATGACTGCTTTGCCGATTGCAGCAAATGATTGATTACGTATAGTTAGCCGTATTGATTGATATATGTCAAAATTCAATTTGCAAAGTTATCATTTTCAGCGGAATACGCAAAGATTTTAAAAGAATTTAAGATAAAAACCAGTAATAAAAGGCAACATTTAAGTTTTTTCTCATCCAAACTGACTATCTTTGCATAAAAACTAAAACAAATGAAAATCATCACTACAATAGCGGCCTTGCTCATAAGCGCAGCATCGCTCGCACAAACATCTACCCACAAGTACAAACTCGTATGGCAAGACCATTTCAAGGCGAAGACCTACGACAGCCACTCATGGTCGAAAATTCCACGCAGTGCCAAGGCAGACTGGAAGCGCCACATGTCGGATGCTGACTCTTTATACGCAATTCGTGATGGTAAGTTGATTCTTCGAGGCGCGGCGAACACCAACCTTGAGGCAGACACAGCCCGTTTCGTTACTGGTGGACTCTATACCAAGCACAAGCGCACAATCAAGTACGGCAAGGTAGAAGTGCGTGCAAAGTTCGGCAGTGCCCAAGGCGCATGGCCTGCAATATGGATGTTGCCCGACGATGAAATAAAATGGCCTGAGGGTGGCGAGATTGACATTATGGAGCATCTCAACCACGACAACATAACCTATCAGACCGTCCACACATACTACACCCATGTGCTCAAGAAAGACCAGAACCCACCTCATGGCTCTACCCTACCCATCGACCGTGACGGCTTCAACACATACACCGTAGAGATTCTGCCCGATTCCCTGGTATTCTCCATCAACGGACGCACATCATTCTCATACCCTCGCATTGAAACCAACGAGAAAGGGCAATACCCCTTCGGTACTCCTTTCTATCTGCTCGTCGACATGCAGATACAAGGATCATGGGTTGGCAAGGCCGACCCGAAGCAGTTGCCAGTAGAAATGGAGATTGACTGGGTGAAATTTTATGAGCTGAAGGAATAGGCAATAGGTTTATGAAATCTCTTGGCTATTCAGTCTATTCTGAACAGCCTCTACATAAGATATTTTTTATTTCCTCGGGAGGAAAATTTTACTCTCTCCCGAGGAAACATTTTTATGGTCCTATATAAATGAAAAACAACATAAAAAAGTTATTCACCCAAAATTCAGAGTGATGGAAATGTTGTATTGTTAACAAGAAAAACTTCTCGTTCGGTTCTCGAACACTTCTCGTTCATCCTCTGTTCCACCTCCGTTCATCCTCCGTTAAACTATCGAATAGCAAATGGAGGCAGATCGAGTTCACTACGAAGAATGAACGAAGGATTACCAAAGGAACATTCCACACTTTGCATCCTCTTACATTGTCAAATTGTCATTGTCATTTTGTCATTTTGTCATTTTGAAAAGCACATGAATTATACTAATTTCATTCATCCGGCCACTTGCAAGGCTCACCCGTAGCCTTAAACGTTGGGCGCTGTGCCTTCATCTCGCGAAGTGTTTTGCCAAGAATAGCCGACAGTTCCTTCACCTTGGCGGGATACTGAGCCGACAAATCGTTGTTTTCGCCAATATCCTGCGGAATATTGAAGAGTTCCTTGCGGCCTGAATCATAATAATAAATCAATTTCCAGTCGCCACGGCGTACGGCGCAGTTAAGGTTCACTCCAGGACCATAGCCATCCCAAATGTTAGGGAAGTTCCACACAAGACTGCGGTTGATGAGAATCTTGTCGCTCTTTCCCTCCATCAGCGGCACAATGTCCATGCCGTCGATAGTCTGCGGCACTTTGTATTGCTTCACTCCCGCCATGTCAAGTATAGTGGGATAAAGGTCTTCGATGATGATGCTGTTGTCGTTGCGAGTGCCAGCCTTCACCTTGTCGCCCCATTTCACTATGAACGGCACACGAATGCCACCCTCGTATAGCGAGCCTTTGCCGCTCTTGAGCGGAGAATTCTGAGTGAAAAGAGGGCCTTCGCGGAATTTAGGGTTGCAAGCAAGACCGCCATTGTCGCCTAGAAACACGATAATAGTGTTCTTAGCCTCATCGTTCTTGTCGAGCCAGTCCATGATGTCGCCCAAGCTCTTGTCCATACCCTCCACAAGCGAGGCATAAGCCGCATCCTTGTCGGAGAGGCCCTTGCGCACATATTTCGGGAAGAATCGCATATCCTTGTCTATCGGGATGTGAACGGCATAATGCGACATATACAGATAGAATGGCTGACCATATTTCTTAGCCTTGTCGAGCGAACTGATAGCCTCCTTCGTCAGAGCCTCAGTCACGAAAGTGCCTGTGCCCCAATATTTCTCAAGACCAGGGATAGCCATAAGCGAATTGGGTTTTCCGTCGCGGTCGTGCCCGTAGTTGAACTCGCTCAGATACGAGGCAAGACCACCCGCTGCCGTACCCGTAATGTTCACATCAAAGCCGAAGTGGCACGGATTCTCACCCGGAGTGTCTATAGCCCCCCAATGAGCCTTGCCACAATGAATCGTGTGATAGCCACTATCCTTAAGCACCTGCACAAACGACTTAGCCACAGCCGTATGCCCCACAGCCTCAGCCTGGGCAATGCCATTATAGTTCCATTCAGGCAGATTCACCACATCGCTCTTGCCATCGGTAGTCTTGTCGCGTTCCAAAGTCCAGTTGGTCACACGGTGGCGAGCCATATTCATGCCCGTCATCAGGCTGCACCTTGTAGGCGAGCTTACGGGGCAGGCATACGCCTGTGTGAACATCATGCCCTGACTGGCAAGACGCTCCATGTTGGGAGTTTCATACATTTCGTTGTAGCGAGTTTTCTTGTCCCAAAACGGCAGTGAAGTGTCCTGCCATCCCATGTCGTCGACAAGAAAAACAATAATGTTTGGGCGTGACTGGCTCTGTTGAGCGCACGCGCTGCCATATCCCAAGAATGTGGTGGCAGCAATAGTAGAGAATAGTTTTAAGTTCATAGTAAAAAAGTAAATTTGAGATAAGGAAAAAAAAAGGATATTTCAAAAGGAACTTATCGTTTCCGTTTTGAAACACCCTCTTCGTAATTCAATACATTATATTATATAATGTGTGGGGCTCACACACAATCACATCCATTACTTCTCGCTTTCAGGAGCCTTGTCGATAAGGTCCATAAACTGGTCGAGCTTCGGAGTGATGATGATCTGAGTGCGGCGGTTGCGCTGCTTTCCCACCTCAGTAGAGTTGGTGGTTACAGGATTATACTCGCCACGTCCACCTGCAGTGAGACGCTTCGGGTCTACACCATACTCGTTCTGCAAAGCCTGCACCACACTTGAGGCACGAAGGGCAGAGAGGTCCCAGTTGTTGCGGATGTTCTTCATTGTCGGCGCGCTTGTGTTTACAGGCACATTGTCGGTGTTACCCTCGATGAGCACCTCGTAATCCTTGTAGTCGGTGATAATCTTGGCAATCTTGCTGAGAGTCTCGGCTGCTCGGTCGTTGATTTCGTAAGAGCCACTCTTATAGAGCATGTTGTCGGCAAGCGAGATGTAGACAACACCCTTGAGCACCTGCACGTCAACCTCCTTCATCTCCTCCTTGCTAAGCGAGCGGGTGAGGTTGTTGGTGAGCACCATGTTGAGCGAGTCGCTCTTCGACTTCACCTCCACCAAGTGGCGAATATACTGGTTCGACTCGTTGATCTGGTCAACAAGCTTCGAGATATTCACGTTGTTTGCGCTTGCATTGGTGAGACTCTTGTCGAGTGAACCCTGCAACGATGCATAAGCATTCTTAGCCTGTGAGAGTTGTTCCTCAAGCGAAGCCACGCGTGCCTTCGATGCGGCAAGTTGCTCCTTAGCGTTCTGATAGTTGCCAGAGAGTTCCTTATTCTCAAGACGGCAGTTGTCAAGATCCTTCTTCATTGCGCAGCTTGTGAATGACAGCAAGCCTGCGAACATAGCAAAAACTAATACATTACATTTCTTCATATCTTTATCTTCAATTTGTTGTTATTTAGCTTATATCTGTTGCAAAGTTAGCATATAAACTTATGTAAAGATGCAAATAAGATGTTAGAATAGCTAAAATGTTGAATGTCTTTAAATTATTTTAACTTGTAAGGCTATAATTTGCTTGTTTCATAGATAATAGTTATTTTTGCATAATCAAGTTTACACACCTATTACTATATTAAGAAACAAAACAAAAATCAATCAAAACAAATGAAGATTTTAAAACATTCACTCATAGCCTCGCTCTTCGCCACAATGGCTATGACAGTCGAGGCAAAATCGGGCGTAGACTATGTCGACCCGTTCATCGGCACCACCAATTTCAGTGTATGCAATCCCGGAGCTGTGCGTCCACACGGACTCATGTCTGTAGTTCCATTCAACGTGATGGGCTCCGACCTCAACAAGGAGGACAAGGACAAGAGATGGTGGTCGGCCCCCTATGAATACCACAACAAGTATTTCACCGGCTTTGCCCACGTCACCCTTAGCGGAGTTGGATGTCCGGAGCTTGGTACTCTACTCACAATGCCTACCACTGGCGAGCTGAACGTAGACTACCGTAGTTATGGCTCAGAATACCGCAACGAGCAGGCACGCCCCGGCTACTACAGCAACGAACTTACGAAATACGGTATACGATGCGAGGTTTCATCAACGATGCGCTCTTCAATAGAGCGTTTCACATTCCCCAAGGGCCAGGGCAACCTGCTCTTCAACCTCGGCAACGGGCTCACCAATGAGATTGGTGCCACTCTTCGACGCGTCAGCGACACCGAGTTTGAGGGAATGCGCCTTCTCGGAACATTCTGCTACAATCCCCAGGCTGTATTCCCCATATACTTCGTTGTTCGTGTGAGCAAGGCTCCCAAGAAGAGCGGCTACTGGAAGAAGCAGCCCGACATGTTGGGAGCAGCCAAGGATTGGGACGTGTACAGCGGCAAATATAAAATCTACGCCAACTACGGACGCGACATGGCAGGCAACGACATCGGCTACTTCATGTCGTTCGACTGCGAGGACAAAGAGCAGGTGGAGGTGCAGGTCGGCGTGTCGTTTGTAAGCATTGCCAACGCACGCGAAAACTTGAACACCGAGCAGCCTCAGCGCAACTTCGAACGTGTGGTGAGCGACTCGCGTGCAGACTGGTCTAATGTTCTCGACCGCGTGACTGTCGAGGGCGGCACCGATGAGCAGCTGCGCATGTTCTACACAGCTCTCTATCACACACAGATCCACCCGAACGTGCTTCAGGACGTAAACGGAGAATATCCCCGCATGGAAGGCGACGAGATTATGAAGACCAAGGGCAACCGCTACACCGTATTCTCGCTTTGGGACACCTACCGCAACCTCTCTCAGCTACAGACACTTCTCTACCCCGACCGTCAGGAGGAGATGGTAAGCTCTATGATCGACATGTATAAGGAATGGGGATGGATGCCCAAATGGGAACTCTACGGACGAGAGACATGGACAATGGAGGGCGACCCGTCGATACCTATCATCACCGACACATATCTTAAAGGATTGCGCAACTTCGACATCGAGACTGCCTACAAGGCTTTCCACGCCTCAGCCACTCTGCCCGGCAAGGAGAACAAGATGCGCCCCGACATCGACTGGTACTACACCAAGGGCTATATACCAATGGGAATGTACGAGGCCGACCTCTCGGGCGACAATTCTGTGTCGCACGCATTAGAGTATTATGCAGCCGACAACGCTCTGTCGTTGCTCGCTCAGTCGCTTGGCAAGACTGCCGACGCCAAGCTCTTCCGCGAGCGTTCACTCGGATACAAGCACTACTACTCGAAGGAATCCGGCACATTGCGCCCAATCCTGAAGGACGGCTCGTTCCTTACACCGTTCAACCCTGAGGACGGAGCCGACTTCAGCAACGCACCTGGCTTCCACGAAGGTTCGGCATGGAACTACACCTTCTATGTTCCTCACGACGTTCAGGGTCTTACCAAGCTCATGGGCGGACAGCGCAAGTTCATTGACAAGTTGCAGATGGTGTTCGACAATAACCTCTACGACCCTGCCAACGAGCCAGATATTGCCTATCCATACCTCTTCTCTTACTTCAAGGGCGAGGAATGGCGCACACAAAAGACAGTGGCAGATTTGCTCAAAAGATACTACTCGGCACGTCCCGACGGAATTCCTGGCAACGATGATTGCGGCACCATGTCCACATGGGCCATATTCGCTATGCTCGGCTTCTACCCCGACTGTCCAGGCTCGCCCTACTACACTCTCACGACTCCTGTATTCAGCAAGGTGACGCTGCACCTCGACCCCAAATACTATCCGCAAGGCGACATAGTGATAGAGACCGACCGCACATCACCCTCGCAGCTCTACATCAACTCCATGACCTTGGGCGGCAAGAAACTCAACAGCTACCGCATCTCGCATAAGCAGCTCGTTGAGGGCAAAACGCTGAAGATGACGCTGAAGAAATAGGACAAAATAACCACTCATGATGATGGTTATTCCAAGAAAAATGAGTAAATTTGCATATAGTCAAATACATTTAAAATCGATATATGACACAGGAAGAAAAGACAAAGATAGAAGAACGCATCGTCGACGTGCTGAAAACCGTCTACGACCCAGAGATACCTGTCAACATCTACGACCTCGGACTCATCTACAAGATTGAGGTGAACGACGAGGGCAACGTGGACATCGACATGACCTTCACAGCACCATCGTGCCCCGCAGCCGACTTCATTCTCGAGGACGTGCGACAGAAGGTGGACACTATTGAGGGAGTGAAGACATCGAACGTGAACCTCGTGTTCGAGCCAGAGTGGGACCAAAGCATGATGACCGAAGAGGCACGCGTGGAATTAGGTTTCGACTAAACTCCAATTGTAAATTGACTTTAAGCTTATGAAGAATGTATATTTCCTCTCCGATGCCCATCTCGGATCATGGGCAATCGACCACAGCCGCACTCAAGAGAGGCGGCTTGTGAGATTTCTCGACTCGATAAAGACAAAGGCACGCGCCATATATCTGCTCGGCGACATGTTCGACTTCTGGAACGAGTGGCGATATGTGGTGCCGAAAGGCTACACACGCTTTCTCGGCAAGCTGTCGGAGCTGACGGACATGGGAGTGGAAGTGCATTTCTTCACGGGCAACCACGACATTTGGACCTACGGGTATCTTGAGGAAGAGTGCGGACTTATTGTCCACACTAAACCAGAAACTGTGGAAATCTACGACCGAGTGTTCTACATAGCCCACGGCGACGGTTTGGGCGACCCCGACTGCAAGTTCAAGTTTCTGAAGAGCGTGTTCCACAACCACACATGCCAGCGACTCTTCAATTCCTTGCATCCGCGCTGGGCCATGTGGTTCGGACTGTCATGGGCCAAGCACTCGCGCCTGAAGCGTGCCGACGGCAAGGAACCTCCATACATGGGCGAGAACCGCGAGCATCTTGTGCTATATGCCAAGCAATACATGAAGACCCACCCCAATGTCGACTACTTCATGTTCGGCCACCGGCACATAGAGCTCGACCTCTTCCTCTCGAAGAAGACGCGCATCATGATTCTAGGCGATTGGATAACGCAGTTCACCTATGCCGTGTTCGACGGCGAGCACATGTTCCTTGAGGAATATGTGGAGGGTGAGAGCCAGCCTTAAACTATGGCAGGCAATGCAACAACATTATAAAAAATCTAAAACCAAATACGACTATGGGAAAAGGAAAAAAAGGCGGCAAACGCATGACCAAGAAACAGCTTGCCCCGAAACTTGAGGAACTATTCACCTCGAATCCCGGCAAGACACTATCGTTTAAGGATATATTCCGCACTCTGCACCTCGACACTCACCCGCTAAAGATGCTCGCCATCGACATTATGGACGAGATGGCGTGGGACGACTTCATCACCAAGGTATCGGACAATTCCTACAAACTCAACCTTCAGGGTCAGGTGCGCGAGGGAGTGTTCCAGCGCAAAGCCAACGGCAAGAACACCATCATCCCCGACGACTCCGACAAACCCATATTCGTTGCCGAGCGCAACTCAATGTGGGCTTTGACCGGCGACCATGTGCGCTATTCCTGCATGGCACGACGCAAAAACCATATCAACGAAGCTCAGGTGATTGAGATTCTGAAACGAGCCAAGGACACATTCGTAGGACGACTATCCATCGACCACGACCTTTGCACTCTTATCTCGCCATCCAACGTGCTTGCCAACAGCATCATCATCCCTCGACGCAAGCTGAAGGGCGGCAAGGACGGCGACAACGCTGTTGTGAAGATTGTGGAATGGCCCGACCAGGACCACCGCAACATGATAGGCGAGGTGATTGACGTATTGGGAAAATCGGGCAACAACGATGTGGAGATGAACACTATCCTCGCACAATACGGTCTGCCTTATAAATATCCCAAGAATGTGGAGGAGGCTGCCGAGAAGATATCAGCCGAAATCACCCCCGAGGATTATGCCGAGCGCGAGGACTTCCGCGACACGTTCACATGCACCATCGACCCGAAAGACGCCAAGGACTTCGACGATGCTCTGTCAATAAAGAAGCTGAAGGACGGACTGTGGGAGATTGGCGTTCACATCGCCGACGTTTCGCATTATGTCAAGGAAGGCTCCGTGATTGACAAGGAGGCTGTGAAACGAGCCACAAGCGTTTATCTTGTCGACCGCACAATACCTATGCTGCCTGAGCGTCTGTGCAACTTCATATGCTCTCTGCGTCCTGACGAGGAGAAGTTGGCTTTCTCCGTTATCTTCAACCTCGACGACGACGCCAATGTGAAGGCTTACCGCATTGTGCATACAGTCATCAAGTCAAACCGCCGCTATGCCTACGAGGAAGTGCAGCAGTTGCTTGAGGACAACGGTGTTGTTGACGGAAAAGGCGAACCGGCACCTAAAGCCCCCAAGGAAGGATATAAGGGTGAGAACGCCGACAACCTGATACAACTCGACCGACTTGCCAAGAAACTTCGTGCCGCACGCTTCAAGAACGGATCTGTGAAGTTCGACCGTGAGGAACTTCACTTTGATGTCGACGAGAAAGGCAAACCGATACGCTGCTACTTCAAGCGCTCAAAGGATGCCAACAAACTCATCGAGGAATTCATGCTTCTTGCCAACAAGACAGTGGCAGAATCAATAGGCAAGGTGGCAAAGGGCAAGAAGCCAAAGACTCTGCCCTATCGTGTGCACGACAATCCCGACCCTACAAAGCTCGAGACACTCAGGGAGTTTGTTGTGAAGTTTGGATACAAGATGAAGACCGATGGCACAAAGGGGGCTCTCGCCCGTTCGCTCAACACTCTTATGTCTGACTGCGAGGGCAAGCGCGAGCAGAACCTCATCCAAACTGTTGCCCTTAGAGCAATGATGAAGGCGAAATACTCCATCCACAACATCGGACACTTCGGCTTGGCATTCGACTATTACACCCACTTCACATCGCCGATACGCCGCTATCCCGACACTATGGTGCATCGTCTTATCACACGCTATCAGCAGGGTGGACGCTCAGCCAACAAGGAGCACTACGAGGAATTGTGCGAGCATTCGTCAGAGATGGAGCAGACGGCAGCCAATGCCGAGCGCGACTCGATAAAGTATAAGGCTGTGGAGTTTATGTCTGAGAGAGTAGGCAATGTATACGATGCACACATCTCTGGCATCCAGTCCTATGGCATCTACTGCGAGATTGACGAGAACCACTGCGAAGGTCTTGTGCCAATGCGCGACCTTGACGACGACTACTACGACTTCGACGAACGCAACTACTGTCTCGTTGGCCGTCGCCATCATCACAAGTATCAGCTTGGCGACCCAATAAAGATTAAGGTTGCACAGGCCAACCTCGAAAAGAAACAACTTGACTTTACACTTGCTGATTAAAAAATAAAAGGTTCTTCCTATTTTGGGGAATTACAGTAACTCCAAAATAGGAAGAACCTTTTATTATTATATTACTTGCCCATTTAATTTATATTACTTTGCCAAATAATATTATATAACTGTAATACTTGAGTTATTCTAAATAAATTATCAAAAGCTCTCCAGCCAAGCCTTTAAATCCATCAACATCTCCAAGTGATATGGAAATGAAGTGCGCATGCCATAGCCATGTCCACCATCTGGAAAGACATGCAGCGCAGCCGGAACATCGTGGCGATAAAGCTCAATATAATAGTTCACACCATTTATAGGCAGCACAGTGTGGTCGTCGTCGGAAAGGAATATGCAGGCACGAGGAGTGACACGCGACACCTGAAGGTCGGAACAATACTTCTGCTCTTCTTTCTTATGAGCATTCTTGCCAAGCAGATTGTCGTGAGATCCTTGATGAGTATAGCCCTGCATCATGGTTATGACAGGATAAAACAATATCTGGAAATCAGGTTTAGCATCACCCTTCGACTGTGTAGCAATCGTAGAGGCAAGATGTCCACCAGCCGAGAAACCCATAATTCCCACATTCTGCACATCGATATCCCAATTGGCAGCATTGCGGCGCACTATGCGCATAGCCTCCTCAGCATCGCTAATGGGTACCTTAACATTGCCGTTGGGCATACGGTAGTGCAGGACTATAGTGGCAATGCCCATTTTGTTGAAAAACGGAGCCCAGTCGGTGCCTTCATGCTGCATGGAAAGAAACTCGTAGCCTCCACCCGGACATATAACGATTGCACGACCCGTGGCACGATGCTTTTCGGGCAGAAAAACCTTGATGTAGGCTGTGTCCTGCAATCCGTTCTTGTTGGGAGCCTTACCTTCCCACACATTAATACTAAACGACTTTTGGGCAAACGTTGGAACTGCCACCAAAACAAGCAGCAGCAAAGTGAAAATGTACTTTAAGACTTTCATTTATGAATATTTTTTTGTTTTTTTATTGCTAATATGGATATATTTCTTGCAAAGATAACCATTTTTTTGTAATATTGCAGTCGTTTTTAAACATCCATATTATGCGTAAACATATTTTCATTCTTTTGCTTGCCTGCATGGCTACATTATGCACAAATGCCAAAGTGCGTCTTCACCATCTTATATCCGACAATATGGTAGTGCAAAGCAATTCCGACGTGAGACTTTGGGGATGAGCAAATGACAAGCCAAAAGAGCAAGAAAAAACGTAATAGTTCATTACATAATTCACACAACATGCATCCATTAGAAAAATTCGAGTACTGCCCTAAGTGCGGCAGCCACCACTTTGTAGCCAACGGCACTACAAGTAAGAAATGTGAGAATTGCGGTTTCGAGTATTTTATGAACCCAAGTGCCTCTAACGTGGCAATCATCAAGAATGCCAAAGGCGAGATTCTCGTTGAGCGTCGCAAGCAGGAGCCAGCAAAAGGCACTCTCGATTTGCCGGGAGGTTTCACACAAATAGGCGAGACATCAGAAGAGGGACTTGCACGCGAGGTGATGGAAGAGACAGGACTGAAGGTGACAGATGCGAAATATCTCTTCTCTATGCCCAATATCTACCGCTACAGTGGCATCGACATCCACACTCTCGACATGTTCTACATATGCGAAGTGGAAGACGACAGCATTGTGGCAGCCGGCGACGATGCAGCCGACTGCATGTGGCTTGCCCCCGAAGATATACACACCGAGCAGTTCGGTCTGCGCTCCGTGCGTTGGGGACTCATCAAGTTTCTTGAGCGTCAAGACAGATTTAAGTCGGCTGAAGAGGCACAAGCTAAAAGAGTGTAATATAATAATGTGAAAAAGGCTATGGCATTCCTTGCCATAGCCTTTTTCACATTATTATATTCTTACGCTAAGCTGAATTATATCAAATTCAGCTGATTGAGAAATATCGCCACAATACATATCGGGCATATAAACCTCACGAGCAGCAAATACACCGAGAAGAGCGACCCGCGCAATGTGCCCCAATTGGTGAACTCATCCTTGACAATATCCCGAGGCACCACCCAACCAATAAACAGACAGGTGAGGAAACCCACTATCGGGAGGAATATCTGCCCCGTGACAAAGTCGAAGATATCAAACAGCGAACGTCCTGCTATCACAAGCCAGTCTCTGCCACCTATCGACAAAGAGCAGAAGGCTCCCATTATGCAGCAAGACACGGTGACTATAAGCGCTGCCTTCTTGCGCGTGATGTGCAGCTCCTCATAGAAGAAAGCTGTAGATACCTCATGCAGCGAGATGAGCGAGGTGAGGGCTGCCAGCGACAACAATATATAGAACAAGGTGGCTATCAATGTGCCCACCAACGGCATTGCCGAGAAAGCCTCGCGAAACACGTTGGGCAATGTGATGAAAATGAGCGACGGACCAGAGTCGGGATTCACACCTACAGAGAACGCAGCCGGGAATATCATAAGTCCTGCAAGCACAGCTATGAGAGTGTCGATGACAACAATGTTCACCGCCGACTTCATCAGATTGGCCTGACGAGAGAAATAGCTTGCG
This sequence comes from Prevotella sp., assembly GCA_052273435.1. Classification (GTDB taxonomy): domain Bacteria; phylum Bacteroidota; class Bacteroidia; order Bacteroidales; family Bacteroidaceae; genus Prevotella. The sequence goes on along the minus strand of DAVZIG010000017.1, from coordinate 20,268 downwards.
AAGGTGCAGATGCAACCCATACCGATGGAAAGCGAATAGAACGACTGTCCCATGGCGGCAAGAAACATATTGGAGTCGAGTTTCGAGAAGTCGGGACGGAAAAGAAACTCTATGCCCTTATGCGCTCCAGGCAACATGCAAGAACCCACTACCACCATGAGCAACAATATGAAGAGTGTTGGCATCATAAGTTTCGAGGCACGCTCAATGCCACTGCGCACTCCGTGGATAATGACGAAATGAGTGAGGGCAAGTATGGCTACTGTCCAGAACACTGGCTTTATGGGCGACGACGAGAAATCCTGAAAATACCGGGTTATGTATTCGGGATTGCCACTCAGTTCGCCAAACACCGACGAGAATATGTATTGCAGACACCATCCCGACACCACAGCATAATAGCCCGTTATAAGAAATCCCGTGAGCACACTCATGCAGCCCACCAATCTCCACATTCCATGCGCTCCCATCTTGCCATAAGCCCTGCCCGTGTTGGAAGCTCCATGACGACCAATTATAAACTCGCTCATCATGCACGGAATGCCAAGCAGCAGTACACAAGCCATATATATCAGAATGAAGGCGGCACCACCATTCTGTCCGGTCATGTAAGGGAAACGCCACACGTTGCCCAGTCCTACCGCCGAACCTGCCGTGGCGAGAATCATACCCAATTTGCTTCCAAAGTTTACTCTTTCCTGTGACATCTTTTCAATTTTTACCTATTGTTTATTTTCTTGTTTTTCTATTGATTTAGCATATTTACGCTTACAAGGATGCAAAATTATAAAATTTCACTGACATTTTAGAAAAAATCGTAAGTAAATATAACAAAAAGAAAAAACATTAAAACATCAAGGCTTGTAGGAAGCCATGATCCTATTACCAGTTATTTTTTGTAACTTTGCCGAAAAATATATCGAATTATGAATTACATCAAGCATTTAATCAAGTCCTACCCCGTGACCTCATTCTATATCCTCACGATATGGATACTTTGTTTCGCAAGCATCCCCCAGACGCCGCTCGACAACGTGACGCTGATAGACAAGTGGGTACACACAGCCATGTATCTTGGCACATTCGGCACATTATGGCTGGAATATCTGCACCGGCACAAGCGCAAATGCGACATAGGTGGAGGATTCCGCTACGAGATAAACAAGGGCAAGCTATTCTTGCTTGCATGGCTCGCGCCAATAATGATGAGCGGACTTATAGAAATACTGCAAGCCACATGCACTGGAGGAAGAAGGTCGGGCGAATGGCTCGACTTTGCAGCCAACTCAATAGGAGTGACATTGGCGGCGATAGGAGGAATTGTCTGGATGAAGACAAGAGCAAGAAGAAGTTAAGAAGTTAAGAAGTTAGGAGTTAAGAGCTTCTTAACTCCTAACTTCTTATCTTTCAATTATTTTAGAGGTCGAACTTATAGCCAAATGTCAACTGGAATACGCTGTTCTTGCTGTCCAACTTATCAGAGTCGAATGCCTTTGTTACACCGAAATTGTAGCGGGCATCAAACACGAAGTTGCTGTACTCGTAAGAAAGACCTACTGGGATAGAAAGGTCTACAGTATTAGCCTTAACGCCCCACTTGTCTCCATCAACAGTGACACCGTTAGAAGAATACCTGTAATTGACCTTGAAACTCGGCTGCAAACCAAGCTTAACGGCCAAACCCTTAGTCACATATACATTTGCAAGAATAGGAACATTGATATAGTCGAGCTTTAAGGTTGAGTCGTCAGACTTGCATCCCTGCATAGAATAGATAGCACCAAAGCTAACGCTAACAATATCGGTAGCCTGATATTCAAACTCAGCACCAGCAGCCAAGCCAATGCGAACGTCTGACTTATCAACATCAGTAAGATCGGCGATATTCATACCAATCTTAGGCTGCAATGTGAAAGAACCTACTGCGTGCTGCGCATAAGAACCTACAGAAGCGAGCATTGCTACTGCCATGATAATCATCTTCTTCATACCATTCATATTTTAAAAAAGTTATACATTAAGAGTATTTCATAATACAACATTATGTGTTGTCAGGTGCAAAGATATGGTAAAAAAGCATATCTGCAAAGCAGTTATCAAACAATCATTAGTTACTTTTTCCTTTTTGTTGTTCACAAAACGATATTTCCTTACTTTAATACACCATAAATGACATATTCACATCGATATGACACTATCTGCAGCAACTGTTTCTTAGCTATAAAATACACAACAAACAACAAAATGCTATGGTTTTTGGTCTTAATTCCATTCTATTTTTATAACTTTGTGGCATTGCCACACCCCACACCCATACACAACAATATCAAGTAATCCAATCATAATATATGATATACCGCATTCCCGACAACCGACTGGTATTTCCCAATCCACGCCTTGGCGATCCAGACGGACTATTTGCCGTGGGTGGCGACCTCAGCATCGACCGCCTGCTGCTCGCCTACTCCAACGGCATATTTCCGTGGTACTCGTTTCGCGACCAAAAGGAAATACTATGGTATTGCCCCATGCAGCGATTCGTAATATTCCCCAGCGAGATACACGTGTCGCACTCCATGCGCACATTCTTCAACAAGAATGCCGACCGCTACGAATGTTCCATCGACGAGAACTTTGAAGGCGTGATACACAACTGCTCGCAACTGCGCATCGACGAGCCTGGAGCTTGGCTCGGCGACGAGATGATAAACGCTTACACCGAACTCCACCGACAGGGACTTGCACATAGTGTGGAGGTGTGGGACAACGAGACCGACCAACTTGTCGGCGGACTCTACGGCATTGGCATAGGCACTGTGTTCATTGGCGAGAGCATGTTCTCGCTCATTCCCAACGGCAGCAAGATAGCACTCATCCACCTCGCGCGATTCATGCAGCAGAACGGCGGACAACTCATCGACTGCCAGCTTGAGACTCCACACCTCAAATCGATGGGCGGACGCTTTATAAGCTATGATGAATACATGAAAATTATCAATCCCGACATCCAGATATAAAACATATAATGTATGGCAAACGAACAAACCTCTGTGCGCTCGCGCACAAACACCTCATTGCGTGAGCCACGCCGCTACAAGGTGATAATCTACAACGACGACTTCACCACTATGGAGTTTGTGGTGCATGTGCTGCAATCGGTATTCTTCAAGACAGCCGACGAGGCAGAGGCCCTCATGCTCAATGTTCATCAAAAAGGCAGTGCCACAGTGGGAGTCTACAGCTACGACATTGCCACATCCAAAGTGCGCAAAGCCACAATGATGGCACGCGAGGAGAATTTTCCACTGCGCCTTGAATGCAAACCCGAATAACGGTTGCGCCACACAATCACAGTCAACACATATAACAAAACGTTTCAACAAAAAGCAAGAATCTTGAAGAACAGTAAATACACCGCCGATGCCATAAAGCTCGCCATAGAGATATGCGACGCATGGCACCATGAATTTGTCACACCCGAACACGTGCTTTTTGCCTTGTGCAGACAGACGGAGTTCGGTCTCGCATTGTTCGACCTTAACATCGACCCCGAGGAAATGGAGACAGAAGTGAAAAACACTCTCCATAAAATGGAATGTGTGCCCGAAGGAGTGAAGCACGTTATCGAAGGTTCCGAACAGTTCTCGCAAATGATGTCGCTCGCCATAAAGCAAGCGCAGTATGCCGAGGTGGACGTTCTCGACGTGCCTCATGTTGTGGCAGCCATGCTAATGCTGCCCGACTCGGAGGCTGCATACATCCTGCACAAGGTCATAGGCGAACAGCAAGGCGAATTTATAAACGCTCTGCTGTCATATTATTTGGGAGATATCGACGACGGCACATTTGCCGACAAAGAGAAAACGGCAGATACGGAAAACTACAAAATGCCGTGGCGACAATTCATCACTTGCCTCAATGACACCTACCAGCAGCACAACCCATTGATAGGACGCATGGCAGAATTGGAACGCACCATACAGGTATTGTGCCGCAAGGACAAGAACAATCCCCTGCATGTGGGTGAGCCTGGTGTGGGCAAGACAGCTCTCGTATTTGGGCTGACTGCAATGATTGAACGCGGAGACGTGCCCGAGCGTCTGCGCGGAGCACATGTCTACATGATGGACATGGGCACAATGATAGCCGGAACACAGTTTCGCGGCGACTTTGAGAAACGCATGAAGCAGGTGATGGAGGGATTGTCGCATGAGGGCAACACCATATTATATATAGACGAGATACACAACCTTGTGGGCGCAGGCCGCAACGGCGATGCTTCGCTCGATGCCTCAAACATGCTCAAGCCATATCTTGAGAGCGGCAGCATACGCTTCATAGGCTCCACCACCTACGAGGAGTACAACCGATATATATCCAAGCAGAAGTCGCTTGTAAGACGATTCCAGCAGATTGACATCACAGAGCCTTCCATCGACGACGCTATAGACATTGTGGAAGGACTGCGCCAGGGATATGAGAAATTTCACGGTGTGAAGTATGGCACGGGAGCAGTTGAGTTTGCCGTTAAGGCAACAGCACAACATATCAGCGACCGATTCCTGCCCGACAAGGCTATCGACCTCATCGACGAGGCTGGTGCCTACCGCGAGACCCACCCTCTGACCAACCAGAAACGCCAGACTGTAGACCGCCGGCTGCTTGCCGACATTCTCGCAAAGATGTGCAAGATCGACGCCAAGGCCCTAAGCACACAGTCGAACGACGCATTGCTCACCCTTGCAGACAATATGCGCAGCCAAATCTACGGGCAAGACCAAGCCATCAACCAGGTGGTAGAGGCAGTGCAGATGGCAAAGGCAGGACTCGGCGAAGAAGACAAGCCACTGGCAAGCCTGCTGTTCGTGGGCCCCACTGGTGTAGGAAAGACCGAGGTGGCACGTCAGTTGGCACAGTCGTTAGGCGTGAAACTCGTGCGTTTCGACATGAGCGAGTATGCCGAGAAGCATGCCGTGTCGAAACTCATAGGTTCGCCTGCCGGATATGTGGGCTACGACGACGGCGGACTCCTCACCGACGCCATACGCAAGACACCCAACTGCGTGCTTCTGTTTGATGAGATTGAGAAGGCACATCCCGACATCTACAACACATTCCTGCAGATAACGGACTATGCCTCGCTTACCGACAACCGCGGACAGCGTGCCGACTTCCGCAACGTAGTCATCATAATGACCTCCAACGCAGGAGCACAGTATGCATCAAGGGCAAGCATTGGTTTTGCAGGAAACGTGTCAAGAGGCGAGGCAATGCTTGCACAGGTGAAGAAAACATTCAAGCCAGAGTTCATAAACCGACTCACATCCACAGTGGTGTTCAACGACATGGACCGCCACATGGCATCACTCATCCTCGACAAGTCGCTCCGACGACTCGCCGGCAAACTCAAGGCAAAGAATGTGGAACTTGAGGTGACACCCGAAGCCCACGACCTTCTGCTCGACAAAGGCTACACCGCTGAGTATGGAGCAAGAGAAATCGACCGCACAGTAGGCACATTGCTCAAACCATTGCTCATGCGCGAGATACTCTTCGGCAAGCTCCGCAAGGGTGGCAAGGCGAAAGCAGAGACAGCCGACGGCAAGATTGTGCTAAGCTGACATGACAATCTGACAAAAGCAAGGAAAAATTTAAGAATAAACAACACTTTAAAAACGGCATATAGTTTGTTGTAAATAAAAAAAAATGTATCTTTGCACTGTCAAGCAAATATAAGGCGAAGACAGAATATCATATTAATATAACATATATAATAAAACTCATTTATTATGGCATTTTTATCTAACGAGAAACTCTTGATCGTCGGTGCCGGCGGCATGATTGGTTCAAACATGGTACAGAGCGCTCTTATGCTCGGTCTTACTCCTAACATCTGTCTCTATGACATCTATGAGCCAGGTGTACACGGTGTGTTCGATGAGATGCAGCAGTGTGCATTCCCTGGTGCCAACATCTCTTACACTGTAAATCCTGAGGAGGCTTTCACAGGCGCTAAGTACATCATTTCTTCAGGTGGTGCTCCACGTAAGGACGGCATGACACGTGAGGACCTTCTTAAGGGCAACTGCCAGATCGCTGCTGATTTCGGCGACAACATCAAGAAGTACTGCCCGGACGTAGAGCACGTGGTTGTTATCTTCAACCCAGCTGACGTTACAGCTCTCACAGCTCTTATCCACTCTGGATTGAAGCCTAACCAGCTCACATCACTCGCTGCTCTCGACTCTACACGTCTGCAGCAGGCTCTCGCCCTTGAGTTCGGCGTTCAGCAGGACAAGGTAACTGGCGCTCACACTTATGGTGGCCACGGCGAGCAGATGGCTGTATTTGCTTCTCAGGTTAAGATCGACGGCAAGCCTCTCTCAGAGATGGGCCTTTCTGACGAGCGTTGGGAGGAGATCAAGCACCACACAGTACAGGGTGGCTCTAACATCATCAAGCTCCGCGGCCGCTCTTCATTCCAGAGTCCGGCTTACAACGCTGTTAAGATGATTGAGGCTGCTATGGGTGGCGAGAAGTTCACATTGCCAGCAGGCTGCTATGTAAACTGCGACAAGTGTGGCTTCAAGAACGTTATGATGGCTATGCCTTCTACTATCGACAAGACTGGCGTTCACTTCACAGAGCCTGCTGGCACTGAGGAGGAGATGGCAAGCCTCGCTAAGTCTTACGAGCACCTCTGCAAGATGCGCGACGAGATTGTAGAGCTTGGCATCGTTCCTGCTGTAGAGAAGTGGAACGAGTTGAACCCGAACCTCTAATCCTAACGACTGATCAGTCGATTGGACAGAATAACTTGAGAGCCGTAATCCGACAATGTCGGATTACGGCTCTCGTCGTTTTTATTATAAACTGATTTGATGTTTAGACTTTACTGCATACGAATATCAAAAGTATCTTTCCCCAATGTGCTTTATGCTCCTTATCCACTAAACATTTATAAGGTATCGCACAAAAAGGAATATGAATACCAACATTAGGCTTGAAATAACCGTATCATGGCTTGAAACAATCGTATCATGACTTGAAACGACCATTTCATGTCATGATACGATTCTTTTTATTTACTATATGGCATCTTTTCTACACCACATACGTTGTGGATTAAATCAGTAGGCTTTCTCATGCACACCGGCAACGGCTCTGCCGCTCGGGTCGTTCATATTCTTGAATGCCTTGTCCCATGCCAAAGCCTCAGCCGTGGAACAAGCCACGCTCGGCACACTCGGCACTGATTTTGCGGCACTGTCCGACGGGAAATGCTCGGCAAAGATAGAGCGGTAGTAGTACTCCTCCTTGTTGCGTGGCGGATTGATGGGGAAACGTTCCGCTGCATGAGCCATTTGCTCGTCGGTCACCTGCTTTGCGGTAATCTTCTTGAGAGTGTCTATCCACGAATATCCCACACCATCGCTAAACTGCTCCTTCTGTCGCCATGCCACCTCTTCGGGAAGCATGTCGGCAAACGCCTCACGCAGAATCTTCTTCTCGATAGTATTGCCAGAACACATCTTGGCTTCGGGGTTGGTGCGCATAGCCACATCAAGAAACTCCTTGTCGAGAAATGGCACACGTCCCTCAACGCCCCATGCCGACAGGCTCTTGTTGGCACGAAGACAATCGTAGAGATGCAGTTTGGAGAGCTTGCGCACCGTTTCTTCGTGGAAGGCGCGCGCGTCTGGAGCCTTATGAAAATAAAGATAACCACCGAATATTTCATCGGCTCCCTCACCCGAGAGCACCATTTTTATACCCATCGACTTAATTACACGCGCAAGAAGATACATAGGAGTGGAGGCTCGCACGGTTGTGACATCATAAGTCTCGATGAAATATATCACGTCGCGTATAGCGTCGAGACCCTCCTGTATGGTATAATTGATTTCATGGTGAACTGTGCCAATATAGTTGGCCACCAAGCGAGCCTTCACCAAGTCGGGCGCACCCTTCAGGCCTACAGCAAAGGAGTGAAGGCGCGGCCACCAAGCACGTTCCTTACCGTCACTCTCCACTCTGCGCTCGGAGAATTTCTCGGCTAGAGCAGATATCACCGATGAGTCAAGTCCTCCTGAGAGCAACACTCCATAAGGCACATCGCTCATCAGCTGGCGTCGCACGGCATCCTCAAGGGCATCATGTATAGAGCCCACGTAAGCTGTATTGTCCTTCACAGCGTCGTAGCCGAACCAGTCGCGCTTGTAGTAGCGTTTCATCCCCGGTGTGCGGCTCCAGTAATAATGTCCAGGAAGAAAAGGTTCGTAGTGTTCACACTCGCCTTCAAGAGCCTTCAATTCCGAAGCCACATACACTGTGCCGTCGGCATCGTAGCCTATATAAAGAGGTATGACGCCTATCGGGTCGCGTGCAATGAGAAACTCGTCGCGCTCCTCATCGTAGAGAGCAAAGGCAAAGATGCCACTAAGGTCCTCAAGAAAGTCGATGCCTTTTTCGCGATAGAGCGCAAGAATAACCTCGCAGTCGGAGCCTGTCCGAAACTCATACTTGCCTCGATAACGCTCGCGTATGTCCTGATGGTTGTATATCTCGCCATTCACAGCAAGCACCTGCTTGCCATCAGGCGAGAACAAGGGCTGTCCGCCCGACTCAGGGTCTACAATAGAAAGACGCTCGTGGGCAAGTATTGCTGAGCCTCCGCAATAGATGCCACTCCAATCCGGACCACGATGACGAATCTTGCGGCTCATGCGAAGAGCCTTCTGTCGCAACTCAGGAGTCTGCTCCTTAAGGTTGAAAATTGATACAATTCCACACATATATTGTTTCTTTTATTGGTTTTGAATTAATAGGAAGCCACATTTGATTGTTACAACTCCCCAAAGTTAAAGTTTTCCCCTTGCTCGCTATTACCGAGACAAGGGGAATGTGTCAAAAGAAAAATTATTATCAAAGGTTAGATCCAAAGCTTTTTGCAATCTTAATGATTAGTTAGTTGTAGGCACTCTCACCATGTTCATAGATGTCAAGCCCTTCCTCCTCTACACGGCGGCAAACACGCATGCCAATAGTCTTGTCGACCAACACATACAATATGTATGTCACCACAGCACTGAAGACAATGCTTATCACCGTGGCAAGCAACTGAACCCACAACTGATGCCAGTCACCATAAAGCGCACCTTCGGCTCCACCCTCGCCTGTGACGCAACGGGTGGCAAACACTCCAGTGAGTATTGAGCCTATAATTCCGCCCATGCCATGCACGCCAAAGGCGTCGAGAGCATCGTCATACTTGAAATATGGCTTTATCACTGCCACCATCACAAAGCAGATTATCGGGGTGATAATACCGATGGCAAAGGCTCCAAGAATGTCGGTTGAGCCAGCCGCAGGAGTGATAGCCACAAGTCCTGCCACGGCTCCTGTGCAGGCACCTACCGTTGTAGGCTTCTTGTTGCACAACCAGTCTATAGCCATCCAAGTGACTGCGGCTGCGGCAGCAGCCACATGCGTCACCATGAAAGCATTGGCAGCAAGTCCGTCGGCAGCGAGTCCGCTGCCCGCATTAAAGCCAAACCATCCGAGCCAGAGAAACGACATACCCATAAACACGATAGTGATGTTATGAGGCAGAATGGCGTGACCCTTGCTGTAGTCGTCGCGCTTGCCTATCATCAAACACATTATGAGGGCTGACACACCAGCGTTGATATGCACCACTGTACCGCCTGCAAAGTCGAGCGCACCCATCTCCTGAAGGAATCCACCTCCCCACACCCAGTGGGCCATGGGGAAATAAGCGACAATCACCCACAGAATGGTGAACACCATGTAGCCCTTGAACTTGATGCGCTCGGCGAATGCTCCAAGGATAAGAGCCGGGGTGATGAGGGCAAACATACACTGGAACATGGCAAAGGTTAATTCTGGTATGCCCGTGGCTGTGACGCTGCTCACAGTGACACCATGAAGAAAAGCCTTGTCGAAGCCGCCCATAAAGAACCACGCCCAGGAGCCACTCTCATTGAAGCCAGTGCCAAACGCCCAGGAATAGCCAATGGCAACCCAGAGCAACGACACTACGCCAACAATGAGCATTGTCTGCATTATGACGCTAAGCACATTCTTCTGGCGAACGAGTCCGCCATAAAACAGAGCAATGCCAGGAATGCTCATCAGGAGCACAAGGATTGTTGCCATAATCATCCAGGCTGTGTTGCCTGTGTCAAGAGTAGGGGTGGATATCGAAGTAAGTAGTGTTGTTATCATGATTTTATCTTTTTGCCTTAAAGTATGAGTATTACCTCACCTTATTGATTATTACCTCACCATATTAATTATATACTAAACAATCTTTTTTATTTCTCCTGCTCAGCATTATACAATGCAATGTCGCCACGCTCACCCGTGCGTATACGAATGGCATCCTCAATAGGGATGATGAAAATTCTGCCATCGCCTATCTCGCCAGTTTGGGCAGCCCTGAGAATTGCGCTCACTGCACGCTCCACATTCTTGTCTCTCACCACAAGCGAAACCAGTATGCGCTCTATGGAACTTGTGTCGTAGACAATACCGCGATATATTCGGTCCTGGCGTGCCTTGCCTATGCCACGCACGTCATAATAGGAGAACCATTCGATGTCAGCTGCAAGCAACGCCTGCTTAACATCTTCAAATCTTGACTTGCGGATGATTGCTTCAATCTTCTTCATGCTACTTTCTTTTTATTGGTTATTATTCCTTTATAATGTCGTTTTGCTATATCGACACTGCAAAATTACAACAAAACGATATTAAAAGCATTATAATTCTTACGTTTTATCATACGAATTTTATTTAAACTTTCACTTTGATGTAGAATAGATGAATTATTTATACAGATTGTAAGTAATTGGAAAGGAAACGCTTACAATCTGTAACTTAATAATATTTAACCCGAAAATATGCCACAGCTTTTATTGTTTGTTGCGCAAATAGTTGTAATTTTGCAAGCGTAAAAAACAAATAGTAATTCTTTAAGGTAAAAAGATAAACAAAATGGCAAGGTCGGTTAGATTCACAAAGATGCACGGAGCTGGCAATGATTATATATATGTAAACACACAGGAGTACGACATACCAGACCCGTCGAAAGCTTCTATCGCATGGAGCAAATATCACACTGGAATAGGCAGTGATGGTCTTGTGCTCATAGGCAAACCATACGGAGGCGTGGAAGCCGACTTCTCGATGCGCATCTTCAATGCCGACGGCTCAGAGGCCATGATGTGCGGCAACGCGTCACGCTGCATTGGAAAGTATCTCTACGAGAAAGGACTCACCGATAAAACTGTCATCCGACTACAGACACTGTCGGGTGTGAAGATTCTGAAACTCCATATTTCCGACAAATCTCTCGCTCCCGCCACAGTGGAGAGCGTGACGGTGGACATGCTTAAACCAGTGTTCCACAATTCGTTGCAGTATGACGAGACCAACGGAGACACACTGACTGCCAATTTCCGCTCCTTCCGCGGCACATTCGTGTCGATGGGCAATCCACACTTCGTATGCTTTGTCGACGACATCAATTCGCTCGACATCGCCCGATTCGGCTCTATCATGGAGCGCGACGCGGCATTCCCAGAGCGTTGCAACATCGAGTTTGCACAGATTATGCCAAATGGCTCCATACGCACAAGAGTTTGGGAGCGCGGAAGCGGCATAACTATGGCCTGCGGCACAGGGGCTTGCGCCACCGCCGTGGCTGCATCAATCACCGGAAGAGCATCACGCAAAAGCCTTATAGAAATGGACGGCGGCACACTCTGCATCGAATGGAACGAGCAAGACGGACACGTGTATATGACGGGGCCGGCAGCTTTCGTATTTGAGGGAGAAATAGAATTGCCGTGATTAGGATGATGAGTTTTGTTATTGGCCTTGCCGCTTGCCCGGGAAAGCCGATAACCCAAAAGTAAAAAGTAAAAAAAAAAACTACATATATGGCATTAGTAAACGAACATTTCCTTAAACTCTCGAACAATTACTTGTTCGCAGATATCGCCAAGAAGGTCAACGCCTTCAAGGTGTCCCACCCGCAGGTGCGGGTTATCAGTCTCGGTATAGGAGACGTCACACAGCCACTTTGCCCAGCCGTGATAGAGGCTATGCACAAGGCTGTAGACGAAATGGCGTCAAAGGCTTCGTTTCATGGCTATGGTCCTGAGAGGGGCTACGACTTTCTGAGAGAGGCTATTGTGAAGAACGATTTCGCACCACGCGGAATACGCATAGACCCAAGTGAAGTGTTCGTGAACGATGGTGCCAAAAGCGACACTGGCAATATAGGCGAGATTGTACGTTGGGACAACTCTATCGGTGTCACCGATCCTATATATCCAGTATACATCGACTCCAATGTGATGTGCGGACGCGCAGGTGTGTTGGAGAACGGACGCTGGAGCAACGTGAACTACATGCCCTGCACTGCCGAGAACAATTTCGTGCCGCAGATTCCCGACCACCGTGTCGACATGATTTACTTGTGCTATCCCAATAATCCTACTGGCACCGTGTTGCCTAAAGAAGAACTTAAGAAGTGGGTGAAGTATGCCATCGAGAACGACACACTCATTCTATACGATGCAGCTTATGAGGCTTACATTCAGGACGACAACATTCCACACTCTATATATGAGATAAAGGGAGCGCGCAAATGCGCCATCGAATTCCACAGCTATTCCAAGACTGCCGGATTTACCGGTGTGCGCTGTGGCTACACCGTCATCCCGAAGGATATAACAGCTGTAACGCTCGACGGCAAGCAGCGTGTGGAACTAAATCATCTGTGGGACCGCCGACAGTCAACCAAATTCAACGGCACAAGCTATATCTCGCAACGTGCCGCTGCTGCCATCTACACTCCAGAGGGCAAAAAGCAGGTGAAGGCAACCATCGACTATTACATGGGCAACGCCCACTATATGTACGAGCAGCTCACAGCAATGGGATTTCAGGTGTTTGGCGGACGCAACGCTCCGTATCTTTGGGTGAAAACACCCAAGAACACAGAATCATGGAAATTCTTTGAGCAGATGCTCTATGCCGTTGGAGTGGTTTGCACTCCAGGCGTAGGCTTTGGTCCAAGCGGCGAAGGTTATGTAAGACTGACTGCCTTCGGCGACCGTGATGACTGCAAGGAGGCTATGCGCCGCATAAAGGAATGGCTCAGCAAGGCTTAAGGACGGCTGAGCAATATCATTATAAAAAACAGGAAACAGAATAACAACAACATAAAAGAAAGAAAACAATGGCAAATTTAAGATTTGAGGTTGTAGCCGACGCTTTCAACAAGAAACCCGTCGACGTGATTGCACCGATTGAACGTCCGTCAGAATTCTTTGGCAAGAACGTTTTCAACCGTGCTAAGATGTACAAGTATCTGCCGCGTGATGTGTATGAGAAACTGATCGACGTTATCGACAATGGCTCACGTCTCGACCGCTCTATCGCCAACGCTGTGGCAAAAGGCATCAAGCAGTGGGCCGACGAGAACGGTGTGACACACTACACACACTGGTTCCAGCCTCTTACTGAGGGTACTGCCGAGAAGCACGACGCTTTCATCGAGCACGACGGCAAGGGAGGAATGATTGAGGAATTCTCAGGCAAACTGCTCATGCAGCAGGAACCTGACGCCAGCTCATTCCCTAACGGCGGCATACGCAACACTTTTGAGGCTCGTGGCTACTCAGCATGGGACCCAACTTCTCCTGTGTTCATCATCGACGACACTCTGTGTATCCCAACAATCTTCATCTCATACACGGGTGAGGCTCTTGACTACAAGGCTCCGCTCCTGCGCTCGCTCCATGCTGTGAACGAGGCTGCCACTGCCGTGTGTCATTATTTCTATCCAGAAGTGAAGAAAGTTATTTCCAACCTTGGATGGGAGCAGGAGTACTTCCTCGTGGATGAGGGACTGTACTCTGCACGCCCTGACCTCATGCTTACCGGACGCACACTCATGGGACACGACTCTGCCAAGAACCAGCAGATGGACGACCACTACTTCGGAGCTATTCCTGAGCGTGTGCAGGCTTTCATGAAGGACTTGGAAATCCAGGCTCTCGAACTTGGCATCCCATGCAAGACTCGCCACAACGAGGTTGCACCTAACCAGTTTGAGCTTGCTCCTATATTCGAGGAGACCAACCTCGCCATCGACCACAATATGCTTCTCATGTCGCTCATGAAGAAGATCGCACGTCATCATGGATTCCGCGTGCTCCTGCACGAGAAGCCATTCGCCGGCATCAACGGCTCTGGCAAGCACGGAAACTGGAGTCTTGCCACCGACACTGGCGTATTGCTACACGGTCCTGGCAAGACACCTGTGGACAACCTGCGCTTCATCGTGTTCATCGTTGAGACTCTTATGGCTGTATACAAGCACAATGGTCTGCTCAAGGCTTCAATCATGAGTGCAACAAACGCCCACCGTCTTGGCGCAAACGAGGCTCCTCCTGCCATTATATCTTCTTTCCTCGGACGTCAGCTTACAGAGATTCTCGAACATATAGCTAGTTCTGACAAGGACGATCTGTTCGACATCGCAGGCAAGCAGGGCTTGAAGCTCGACATTCCGGAGATTCCTGAATTGCTCGTCGATAATACCGACCGCAACCGCACTTCTCCATTCGCCTTCACTGGCAACCGCTTTGAGTTCCGTGCCGTAGGTTCTGAGGCCAACTGTGCAAGCGCTATGATCGTGCTTAACACTGCTGTTGCCGAGGCCTTGGTTGACTTCAAGAAGCGTGTTGATGCTCTCATCGAGAGCGGTGAGGACAAGATTTGCGCTATACTCGATGTAATCCGCGAGGATGTGAAATTCTGCAAGCCTATCCACTTCGACGGCAACGGCTACTCAAACGAATGGATTGAAGAGGCCAAGCGTCGCGGACTCGACTGCGAGACTTCTTGCCCGAAGATTTTTGAGCGTTATCTTGACGATTCTACTATCAAGATGTTCGAGAGCCAGGGAGTCATGACACGCAAGGAGCTTGAGGCACGCAACGAGGTGAAGTGGGAGACCTACACCAAGAAGATTCAGATTGAGGCACGTGTGTTCGGTGACCTCTCTATGAACCATATCATCCCTGTCTGCACCCACTATCAGAGCCGTTTGGCAAAGAACGTGCAGAGCATGTACGAAATATTCCCTGCCGAGACCGCTGCCAAGCTGACATCACGCAACAAAAAGATTATCGAGGAGATTGCCGAGCGCACACAGATTATCGAGACTGGCGTGGAAGACCTTGTAAACGCACGTAAGGTGGCAAACAAGATTGAGGATGAGCACCAGAAGGCTATCGCCTACCACGACACTGTGGCTCCGAAGATGGAGGAGATTCGCTATCATATCGACAAGCTTGAGCTAATTGTTGCCGACGAACTTTGGACTCTGCCTAAGTATCGCGAGCTTCTGTTCATCCGATAAATAAATAAATAAATAATGGTGGGCTCAACGTCCACCACATGAAAAAAAATTAAACAGCTATCTATTTCTTTTATTGGTTGTTTAAGTTCCGGGGGTACACCTTTGTGAAAGGGTGCACCCCTTTTTCTGTTCTATTCTGTTGAAAAAGCTACTTTCTCACCAACCAAGGGCTATCTTTGAAAATAAAGCAGTACCTTTGTAGTGATATTCTTGACTATCAAAGAATACGACAACATAAAAGACATTAAAAATCAAAAGAAAACAAGATAAACATGGGAAAAGTTATTCTTACGGGCGACCGTCCTACCGGTAAGCTCCACCTTGGCCATTATGTTGGATCATTGCGCCGTCGCGTTGAATTGCAGAACGCGGGCGATTTCGACCGTATGTTTGTATTCATGGCAGACGTGCAGGCTCTCACCGACAATGCAGATAATCCAGAGAAGATACGCCAGAACATCATCGAAGTGGCTCTCGACTATCTCTCTGCCGGCCTTGACCCTGCCAAATGCACTCTCTTCATACAGAGTCAGATTCCAGAACTCGCAGAGCTCACCACTTATCTGATGAACCTCATCACTGTATCACGCGTTCAGCGCAACCCTACAGTGAAGACCGAAATCAAGATGCGCAATTTCGAGGCTAACATTCCGCTCGGATTCTTCTGCTACCCAGTGAGCCAGGCTGCCGACATAACTCTGTTCAAGGCTACAACAGTGCCTGCTGGCGAAGACCAGGAACCAATGATTGAGGTTACTCGTGAGCTTGTTCGCCGTTTCAACCAGACTTACGGAGAGGTGCTTGTAGAGCCAGAGATTATGCTTCCTGAGATTGCCACAGCACGTCGTCTGCCAGGAACTGACGGCAAGGAGAAGATGTCGAAGTCGCTTGGCAACTGCATCTATCTTTCCGACTCGGCTGCCGATGTATGGAAGAAAGTAAAGAAGATGTCGAACGGTGCTCCACGCATGAGCATGGACGAGCCGGGCAATCTTGAGGGTAATGCTGTGTTCACTTATCTTGAGGCATTCAGCACTCCCGATGACTTCGCTGAGTTCTGGCCTGAATACAAGACTCTCGACGAACTGAAAGAGCATTATGTGCGTGGTGGCATTGGCGACGGAACAACAAAGAAGTTCCTCAACAATGTGCTCAACAAGATGCTTGAGCCTATGCGCCAGCGTCGCCATGAGTTTGAGAAGGATATTCCTGAAATCTATAATATCCTGAAGAAGGGCACTGAGGTTGCCCGTGAGACTGCCGCTCAGACAATGGACGAAGTACGCAAGGCTATGCAGATCGACTACTTCAACGATACTGAGCTTATTATGCAGCAGGCCGAACGCTTCCGTACTAAGTAATAACGCGGAGCATATAATATATTCGGTCGTGTAATGGACGTATATTGATGAAATCGTTAATGGACGTTCATTATACGACCTCATAATTACACGTCAATTACACAACCTTTAACGAGTTGCAACCGCTCTATTGACCTCCAAGTCGCTCAAAGAACGTTATTATTTCCTCCCACGTCTTAAACTCATCGCTTCCCCAAACTATTGTTGTACCCATAAAGTCGGGTTGATCTTCGGGAGCAATGAGATAGTCGCCATACTGCAACTGACGCTCATTCGAGAATATCACGCGTCCCCAAGCAGGAGCACTGAGATATTCCTCCACCCACTTCACGTCATCCACCATGGCTTGCGGATTGTTGGTTGATAACGGAGCAAGCACATACACATTATAATATTCTATAAGCATCTCGTAAGCCTTGTGCATGGAGGCTGTAGCCTTGCCGTAGCTGTCGCGCAAAGTCATAATGTCGATATATACCACAGGACGTTCCTTACCGCTCTGGCGGTCGTCTATATACCTTATTATAGGCACAAGGTAGTGCATGGCTATTTTGTCTGTCAGGCGATGCTCACCATGGAAACGGATTGCTGTGGGATAATGCTCATGGAACACATCAAAAGTATGCACCACAGGGTCGGCATCACCAAACAATCCAATCACACGCTCACACTCCTCATCTGTTATTGAAGAGAAATTGTGGGTGGTCATCTCCTGATACTCCTTTATCAGTCCTTTGGTAACCATAAACTCCTGCACTCCGTCTTGGCGAGGATTCTGAAACACCTGCTTGCCCGTGAACTTCGACATTGTGTCGCCCATCTCAAAGGCTGGGTTCACAACAATGCGGTCGTAGCCCGTAAGCATCTCGGTATACATTCCACCCATTGATGTGCCTATTATCAAGTCAGGCTTTTCCTCATCGCACATCTGGCGCAACATGTCTATTCCTTCCTGAGGATGAATAGGTATGTCGCGAGCCACAACAGTTGCGTTGGGCAGCAATGTCTGCAACATTGCCACAGTGCCAGACTGTGCCGACGAGCTAAAGCCATGCACATACATTATCTTCTTGCCCGACATAAGGTCGGGATATTGCTTTACATACTGATTCTCTACTTCCATATTCAACTTATTTAGTCTAATTATAAACCTTATTCATTACTTGCTACTTTCACTCCATTTCTTTGTAAATTCTTCTATGCCAATGCCGAGCATACGCATCTGGCGAAAAACATCGGGCAACACAGAGGTCATAAACTCATTGCGACGCGACTCCATAATCTTCTCGCGTGCGCCAGGAGTGACAAAATAGCCAAGACCGCGACGGTTGTATATAACATTGTCGCGCGAAAGCATATCGTATGCCTTCATTGCTGTATTAGTATTCACTTCAAAACACATGCCAAACTCGCGCACACTCGGCACACGGTCGTCGTCATTGTATTTTCCGTCAACAATGTCATCGGAAAGACGGTCGGCAAGCTGAAGGTATATTGGTTTGTCGTTGTTGAACTGCATAATGACACACTTATATATTTAACCACTTGTTGTTGATAATCTGCATACGCTTGAAAAGCAAATAAGAACCTAAGATATTGGCAATCGACAATACAATAAATATCACATAAGCTAATACAACACTGCCTTCATAAAAAATATTACTATTTATAAAGCACACCATTATAAAAACAAGAGTTGCTGTTGTTAATAACAAACGATAGCGTCTAAATACTGCACTGCCCAAAATATAGAATGTATACATCCATACACAAATAATGCTTCTCAAAGATATTCCTACTCGTGCACTGTTATTACCACATAATTCCAAGCCAAGTGGTTTCACTATTTGTTCCCCAAAATACACTATTACCAACTGTGTATGACTACCTAATGTCAAAACATTAATAATCCAACGCAGAAAATCACCCACAAGCAGTCCAACCCCACCTATCGTCGCCCACAAAAGTGAGACATAAACTAAACGGGCTACATATTTTTCAGAAACTGTTGCAGGATGCATCAAATAAGTTATTGCAGACTGCTTACTCTTCATAAAGTCAAACATTTGACTCGCTCCTAACAACATCCAAAGGCTATAGGCAAACGAATAAACAAAATATAAAGTAGTAAAATTACAATTTTCTTGAAAATAAGTATTACGAGCTGCATCATTGGAAGGATTAAAATCTAAGACAATTAACTCTCCTCCTACAAATGTTGCTATAATGATGCCAATAAATAAGGTTACAAGTTGGCGTCTGTTACTAAAAAGCATCCACTGGAAAGTGCGCCACATATTGCGAATTTCAAACGATTTATACATAATGATTTTTGTTTTAAATGGTTAATGTCAAGATATAAACCTATAATAACTTACCTCCTACAACGGCATTGAACAACATCTCAAGATTTATCGGAGTCTCTTCCTTGTCACCACGTTTGGCTATCACTTGAGTGCCTTGAACGCCGTATTCCGAATAGATTACATCAGTCGTGTCCTCTCCTTGACGGCGTGTCTCAAACACATAATTGTCGGCTATATCGGCTGTAGAAGCATTGAACATTATTTTGTCTGTACCTACAATCAGAACATGGTCGAGCAACTGCTCTACATCATGCACTTGATGAGTAGAGATTATTATGGTGCGGTCTTCACTCATGTTACTTGCCACAACCTTACGAAACTGACTCTTTGAGGGAATGTCCAATCCATTAGTAGGTTCATCCATAAGCAAATACTTCGTATTTGCAGCAAGTGCAAACGACATATACACCTTCTTTTTTTGTCCCATAGAGAGTTGGTCAAGACGAAGCGAGATTGGCAACTCAAAGTTTTGCAGGCAATTTACGAGCACATCCTTCGAGAAACGTGGATAGAATGGAGCATTTATCATTACATATTCATCAAGCATCACCTTAGGAAGCTCAAACTCCTCTGGTACAATCATTATCTCACGCAACATCTCTGGACGACGTAATTGTGCTTCATATCCATCTACCGTAATCTTGCCCGACGATGCACGCAAAAGTCCGCAAATAAGATATAGCAGAGTTGACTTACCCATACCATTCTTCCCAAGAAGTCCATAGATTTTGTTTTCTGAAAGCGAAATACTAAAATCCTCGTAGACATCACGCATTGTTCCAGGATAACCGAACGTCACATTCTTTAATTCTATCATATCATTAATTTTTAATTGTTATTTATCAATAATATATTTATTAGTGTACTACTATCGTAATACACCACAAATGTAATACGATTAATTTAAATGACAAAATATCAAGAATATTAATTAACAAAAATTAATTAAGGATAAAATAGGCGTTTTTATTTCTATTTACACTCAATTCGATATATAAAGACAATCGAGTAGGAGGTAAACATTAATCATAGGTGTTTATCTCCTACTTTCGTATTTACCGACCTCTCACACCACCGT